>NZ_JBEZKI010000014.1:188040-268968 GCF_040651615.1 Streptomyces sp. NPDC048417
GTCCGGCACAGATCGCACGCCCCTGCCATGCACCCCGTCCGGCACAGATCGCGCACCCGCGCCATGCAGTCCGTCCGGTACAGGTCGCGCACCCCCATCATTCAGCCCGTCCGGCGTTTGAGGACGAGGCCGTTCAGGCCGAAGCGGGGGGCCGGGGGCGGCAGCCCCCGAAGCCGGGGTCGAAGGGGCGCCCGCCCCTGGTGAAGATGGGGAGGGTAGGGGCGGCGGGGGCGAGGAAGCCACGGCCGCAGCCGCATCCCACGCCGCACCCGGCACCACACCGGCCCCCCGGGCCAGCCCCAGCAGCGCTTCCAGGTCACACCCGTCGGAGACCCGCGCGGCCATCGCCGCCACCGCGTCCACCGCCTCCCCCCGCCGCTCGGCGACCGGCACCAGCCCCAGATGCCGCGACGGCGTGGCCACCTGAGCCACCCGCCGCAGCACCCCGAACACCGGCACCCCGGAAGACTCCAGCGCCTCCCGCAGCAACTCCTCGTGCCGGTCCGACGCCACCTTGTTCAGGATCACGCCCCCGACCCGCACCTCCGGATCCCAGGACGCGAACCCGTGCACCAGCGCCGCCACCGACCGCGACTGCGACGACGCGTCCACGACCAGCACCACCGGCGCCCGCAGCAGCTTCGCGACATGAGCGGTGGACGCCAGTTCACCTTCCCCGGCGGCCCCGTCGTACAGTCCCATCACCCCCTCGACCACGGCGATGTCGCAGCCGCGCGCACCGTGCGCGAACAGCGGCCCGATCAGCTCCGGCCCGCACAGGTACGCGTCGAGGTTCCGCCCCACCCGCCCGGTCGCGAGCGCGTGGTACCCGGGGTCGATGTAGTCCGGTCCGACCTTGTGCGGGGACACGGCGAGCCCCCGCGCGGCGAACGCGGCCATCAACCCCGTGGCAACGGTGGTCTTGCCGCTGCCGGACGACGGCGCGGCGATGACCAGCCGTGGGACGGAAGACATCACCACTCGATGCCCCTCTGCCCCTTCTGCCCCACGTCCATCGGGTGCTTGACCTTGGACATGTCGGTGACGAGGTCGGCGAAGTCCACCAGCTTCTCCGGCGCGTTCCGCCCGGTGATCACGACATGCTGGTTCCCGGGACGGTTCCGCAGCACCTCGACGACCTCGTCCGTGTCCACCCACCCCCAGTGCATGGGGTACGCGAACTCGTCGAGCACGTACAGCTGGTACGTCTCGGCCGCCAGGTCCCGCTTGACCTGCTCCCAGCCCTCCCGGGCCTTCTCCTCGTTGTCCATCTGCGCGTCCCGCTGCACCCAGGACCAGCCCTCGCCCATCTTGTGCCAGGCGACGGTCCCGCCCTCTCCGGAGTCGCCGAGCACCCGCAGTGCCCGCTCCTCGCCGACCTTCCACTTCGCCGACTTGACGAACTGGAACACCCCGATCGGCCACCCCTGGTTCCAGGCGCGCAGCGCGAGCCCGAACGCGGCGGTGGACTTCCCCTTGCCGACGCCCGTGTGCACGACGACCAGTGGCCGATTACGACGCTGACGAGTCGTCAGTCCGTCGTCCGGCACCACACTCGGCTGTCCCTGCGGCATTACGCGGCCCTCCTCTGCACGTCCTTCACCAGCCCGGCGATCGAGTCCGCCCGCAACTCGTCGAGTGTCACCGCCGCACCGCCCAGTTCACCGGCCAACTGCCCGGCGAGTCCCAGCCGTACCGGTCCCGACTCGCAGTCCACGACCACCGAGGCGACCCCGTCGGCCGCGAACAACCGGGCCGCCCGCCCGGCGAGCGCGACCGGCTCGGGTCCACCGGTGGCCCGGCCGTCGGTCACCACGACGACGAGCGCCCGTCGCGCCGGATCCCGCAACCGCTCCACCCGCAGCACGTCATGCGCCTTGAGCAGCCCGGCGGCGAGAGGCGTACGCCCCCCGGTCGGCAGCGCCTCCAGCCGGGCCGCCGCCGCGTCCACGGACGAGGTCGGCGGCAGCGCGACATCGGCGGCCGAGCCCCGGAAGGTCACCAGCCCCACCTTGTCCCGCCGCTGATAGGCGTCGAGCAGCAGCGACAGCACGGCCCCCTTCACGGCGCTCATCCGCTGCCGGGCCGCCATCGACCCGGACGCGTCGACCAGGAACAGCACGAGGTTGCCCTCACGCCCCTCCCGGGTCGCCTGCCGCAGGTCGTCCCGCCGGACCACCAGGCCCGGCCCGGACCGCCCGCGCGCCCGCTGATGCGGGGCGGCGGCCTGCACGGTCGCCGCCAGGTGCAGCTTGGTCAGGGCACCCCGGGGCCGCCGCGCACCCGTCGTACGACCGTGCTCGGTGCGGGCCCGGGACCGCCGGCCGGCGGCGCCCGTACCGATCCCCGGCACGGTCAGCACCTTGGTGCGGAAGGGCTCGGCGGCCCGTGTCGGCGCCTGCTCGCCCGAGCCGCCGTCGGCGGCCTGCGGCTCGCCGTCCTCCCCGGCATCGGGCCGCGCGCCCGTGTCGCCGCCCTGCGGGTCGCCGTCGTCGGGTGCCGGCCCGCCGCCGCCCCCGCCGGGACCGTCCGGATCGGGATCGTCCTCCTCGGACTCGCCGGAGAACTCCTCCAGCGTCTGGTCCAGCTTGTCCTCGTCGAGCCCGGGCGCGTCAAAGGGGTTACGACGCCTGCGGTGCGGCAGCGCGAGCAGCGCGGCCTGCCGGACGTCCTCCGCCAGCACATCGGTCCGCCCGGCCCAGGCGGCCAGCGCGGTCGCCGTCCGTGCCATCACGATGTCGGCGCGCATACCGTCGACCTCGAACGCCGCACAGGTCGCCGCTATCTGCCGCAGCGCCCCGTCGCCCAGCCGCACCGACGGCAGCAACGCCCGTGCCGCCACGATCCGTTGCCGTACCGCGGCCTCCTCGCCGGCCCAGCGCGCCGCGAAACCGGCCGGATCGTCGTCGTACGCGAGCCGTCGCCGTACGACCTCCACCCGCTGGTCGGGCTCGCGCGAGGCGGCCACCTCGACGGTCAGTCCGAACCGGTCCAGCAACTGCGGCCGCAGCTCGCCCTCTTCGGGATTCATGGTGCCGACCAGCAGGAACTTCGCCGCGTGCCGTACCGAGACACCCTCGCGCTCCACGTACGAGGCGCCCATCGCGGCCGCGTCCAGCAGCAGGTCGACCAGGTGGTCGTGGAGGAGGTTGACCTCGTCGACGTAGAGGATGCCCCGGTGGGCGTCGGCCAGCAGGCCCGGCTCGAAGGCCTTCACGCCCTCCGCCAGGGCCCGTTCGATGTCCAGGGCGCCGACCAGCCGGTCCTCGGAGGCGCCGACCGGCAGTTCGACCATGCGCGCCGGGCGGGACTCGAAGGCGCCGGGCGGGTTGTGCGGCCCGTCCGGGCAGGCCGGGTCCGGGGCGGCCGGGTCACAGGAGAAGCGGCAGCCCGCGACGACGTCCACGGTCGGCAGCAGCACCGAGAGGGCGCGTACCGCCGTGGACTTGGCGGTGCCCTTCTCGCCGCGCACCAGCACGCCGCCGACCGCCGGCGACACGGCGTTCAGCAGCAGCGCCAGCCGCAGGTCGTCCTGACCCACGACGGCCGTAAAGGGGAAGGGGGTGGTCACTGGTCGCCCTCCAGGTCGCCTTCGAGCTCCAGGTAGGTGGCGCGCAGCCGCTCCAGGGTGTCCGCGTCCGGCTCGGCCCACAGGCCCCGGTCGGCGGCTTCCAGGAGCCGTTCGGTGATGCCGCGCAGCGCCCACGGGTTGGACTTCTTCATGAAGTCCCGGTTCTCCGCGTCGAAGACGTACTCCGCGCTGAGTTTCTCGTACATCCAGTCGTCGACCACGCCCGCCGTGGCGTCGTAGCCGAAGAGGTAGTCGACGGTCGCGGCCATCTCGAAGGCGCCCTTGTAGCCGTGCCGGCGCATGGCCGCCATCCAGCGCGGGTTGACCACCCGGGCCCGGAAGACACGGTGCGTCTCCTCGCCGAGGGTGCGGGTCCTCACCTGGTCGGGAGTGGCCGAATCACCCACGTACGCCTCGGGGTTGGCGCCGGTCAGATGGCGCACCATCGCGACCATGCCGCCGTGGTACTGGAAGTAGTCGTCGGCGTCGACCAGGTCGTGCTCGCGGGTGTCCACGTTCTTCGCGGCGACCGCGATCCGCTTGAACGCGGTCTCCATGTCCCCGCGCGCCGCCCGCCCGTCGAGCCCGTGCCCGTAGGCGTAGCCGCCCCAGACGGCGTACACCTCGGCGAGGTCGGCGTCGGAGCGCCAGTTGCGGGCGTCGATCAGCGGCAGCAGGCCCGCGCCGTACGCGCCCGGCTTGGAGCCGAAGATACGGGCGGTGGCGCGCCGCCGGTCGCCGTGCTCGGCGGTGTCCTCGTCGGCGTGGGCGCGCACGTAGTTCCGGTCGGCGGGTTCGTCCAGCTCGGCGACCTTGCGTACGGCGTCGTCGATCAGCCCGACCACGTGCGGGAACGCGTCCCGGAAGAAGCCGGAGATACGGACCGTGACGTCGATGCGCGGCCGGCCCAGTTCGTCCGGCGGGACCACCTCGAAGCCGGTGACGCGCCGCGACGCCTCGTCCCAGACCGGACGGCAGCCCAGCAGCGCCAGGATCTCGGCGATGTCGTCGCCCTGGGTGCGCATCGCGGAGGTGCCCCACACCGTCAGCCCGACGGACTTCGGGTACTCACCGGTGTCCTGGAGGTACCGCTGCACCAGCGAGTCGGCGAGGGACTGGCCGACCTCCCAGCTCAGCCGGGAGGGAATGGCCTTGGGGTCGACGGAGTAGAAGTTGCGGCCGGTCGGCAGGACGTTGACCAGCCCACGGGTGGGGGAGCCGGACGGTCCCGCCGGGACGTAACCGCCGTCGAGTGCCTTGAGGATGTGGTCGATCTCGTCCGTGGTGCGGGCCAGCCGGGGTACCACCTCGGCGCAGGCGAACTCCAGCACGGCCACGGCTTCCGGGAGTTCGGTGCCGAGAACGTCACGGATGAGGGAACGGCTTTCCGTGACCGCCCAGTCGCGCTCCTCCATCCCTTCCGCGATCCGTCGGCACAGCTGCTCCAGCAGGTCGATGGCGTCGGCGGCCGTGCGGGACGGACCCTCGACGAGATCGGACAGCTCGACCGGCACCTTCAGGGGCGCACCGGGCTCGGCGAGCAGTTCCTTCTCGACCAGACCGAAGTGAGCGGCCAGCGAGGCCCGGAGCCCGGGCAGCGCGTTGGCCTGCCCGCCCCACACCTGCGAGGCCCGCAGCACGGCCAGCACCAGGTTCACGCGCGCCTCGTCGACCGGACCGCCGCCGAGGATGTGCAGACCGTCGCGGATCTGCACGTCCTTGATCTCGCACAGGTAGCCGTCGATGTGCATGACGAACTCGTCGAAGTCGGCGTCGTCCGGCTGGTCGTCCACATGCAGGTCGTGGTGGAGCTCGGCCGCCTTGACCAGCGTCCAGATCTGCGCCCGCACGGCCGGTGCCTTCGTCGGGTCCAGGTCGGAGACCAGCGCGTACTCGTCGAGCAGCTGCTCCAGCTTGGCCAGGTCGCCGTAGGTGTCGGCGCGGGCCATCGGCGGGACCAGATGGTCGACGACGGTGGCGTGCCCGCGCCGCTTGGCCTGGGTGCCCTCGCCGGGGTCGTTGACGATGAACGGGTAGATCAGGGGCAGCTCGCCGAGGACCGCGTCCGGCGCGCAGCCGGCGCTCAGCCCGAGCCCCTTGCCGGGCAGCCACTCCATCGTGCCGTGCTTGCCCATGTGCACGACCGCGTCCGCGCCGAAAGAGTTCTCGAGCCACCGGTAGGCCGCCAGGTAGTGGTGCGACGGCGGCATGTCCGGGTCGTGGTAGATCGCGATCGGGTTCTCGCCGAAGCCGCGCGGCGGCTGGATCATCACGACGACGTTCCCGAACTGGAGGGAGGCGAGGACGATGTCGTCGCCGTCCACGTACAGGCTGCCCGGCGGCTCGCCCCACGCCTCCAGCATGCCTCCCCTGAGGTCCGGGTCCAGCTGGTCGAACCACGCCCGGTAGTCGGCGAGCGGCACCCGCGCGGGCGCGGCGGCCAGCTGCTCCTCGGTGAGCCATTCGACGTCGTGGCCACCGGCGTTGATGAGCCGGTGGATCAACTCGTCCCCGTTGTCGGGGTGTCCCTCGACCCCGTACCCGGCATCCCGCAGCGCGTCCAGCACGCGTACCGCCGAGGCAGGGGTGTCGAGCCCGACCGCGTTGCCGACGCGCGAGTGCTTGGTCGGATAGGCGGTGAAGACCAGCGCGAGCTTCTTGTCGGCGTTCGGCTTGTGCTTCAACCGTGCGTGCCGCACGGCGATCCCGGCCACCCGTCCGGCCCGCTCGGGGTCGGCGACGTACACCGGGACGTCGGCTCCGTCGTCGCCCTGCTCCTTGAAGGAGAACGGCACCGTGATCAGACGGCCGTCGAACTCCGGGATGGCGACCTGCATGGCCGCGTCCATGGGGGAGAGGGCGGCGTCGGACCCGTCCCAGGCCTGCCGGGAGGAGGTCAGGCAGAGGCCCTGCAGCACCGGGACGTCCAGATCGGCGAGCGCCCCGATGTCCCAGGCCTCCTCGTCACCGCCGGCCGAGGCCTGCGAGGCGTGGGTGCCGCCGGCCGCCAGCACGGTGGCGACCAGCGCGTCGGCCCCGGCGAGGATCTCGTACAGCCCGGCGTCCGCCCCACGCAGCGAACCGCAGTACACCGGAAGGGCGTTGGCGCCCCGCGCCTCGATCGCCTCGCACAGGGTGTCCACGAAGGCGGTGTTGCCGCTCAGTTCGTGGGCCCGGTAGAAGAGCACCCCGACCGTGGGGCGGCCGGCCCGGACCTCGTAGGAGCCGTGCACCCCGAACTCGGGCATCTTCTGCGGCTCGGCGAACCCCTCGCCGGTCAGCAGCACGGTGTCGGACAGGAACCGGGACAGCTCCAGCAGGTTCGCGGGGCCGCCCTCGACGAGGTAGCGCAGCGCCTCCGCGACCACACCGGCCGGCACCGACGACTCGGCCATCAACTCGGCGTCCGGCACGGTCTCGCCGCCCAGGAGCACGGTCGGCACACCGGACGCCCGGAGCGCGGCGAGCCCGTCCTCCCAGGCCCGCTTGCCGCCGAGCAGCCGGACGACGGCGATGTCCGCGCCCTCGATCAGCGCGGGCAGCTCCTCCGTGACATCGACGCGCGTCGGATTGCCGATCCGGTAGTCGGCACCGGAGGCGGCCCGGGCCGCCAGCAGATCGGTGTCGGCGGTCGACAACAACAACACAGTGCTCATGCGGGCGCTCCCGGTGGAATGAAGGGCAGTCCTTGCGGCGCGCCCGACTCGATGAGCCGCCAGAGCGCGTCGGTGTCCGCGTGCTGTTCGATCAGGTCGCCGAGCCGGTCGAGCTGCTCCTCGCGCAGCGCGGCGAACGAGGTGTCGGGGGCCGGCACGAACCGGCGGCCCGCGGCGGCCGCCACCTCGCGCAGGAAGGCCCGCCGGAAACCGTCCGACTCCAGGGAGCCGTGCCAGTGGGTACCCCAGGTCTGCCCGACCCGGCAGCCGTCCAAGAAGGATTCCCCTCCGGTGACTTCGGCGACCCCGTGATGGATCTCGTACCCCTCGGCCCGCTCGCCGAGGGCCTCGCCGACGGGCCGGGTGAGGGTCTTCTCCCGGGCGAACCGCACCCGTACGGGCAGTACCCCGAGACCGGCCACCCGCCCGCGCCGGCTCTCGACCTCGTCCTCGATGTGCTCCCCGAGGACCTGGAAGCCGCCGCAGATGCCGAGTACCGGCCGCCCCTCGGCGGCCCTGCGCCGCAGCGCGTCCGCGAGCCCCCGCTCCCGCAGCCACTCCAGGGCCCGGACCGTCCCCCGGGTCCCCGGGATCACGACGAGATCGGCGTCGGCGAGTTCCTCGGGCCGGTCCACGAACCGCACCACGACGCCCCGTTCGGCGGCCAGCGCGTCCACGTCCGTGAAGTTGGACATCAGGGGGACGGCGCAGACGGCGACCCGCAGCACATCCGCGCCGACGGGCGGGGCCGTGTTCGACTCGCGGACGGTCCCGCGCAGGGAGACCCTCAGCCCGTCCTCCTCGTCGATCCCGAGCCCGTGCCGGAAGGGGAGCACGCCGTACGTATGCCGCCCGGTGAGGCCGTGCAGCATGTCGAGGCCGGGCTCCAGCAGGGAGACGTCGCCCCGGAACTTGTTGACGAGGAACCCGGCGACGAGGGCCTGGTCCTCCGGCGAGAGCAGGGCGACGGTGCCGAAGAAGGACGCGAACACGCCCCCGCGGTCGATGTCGCCGACGACGAGCACCGGAAGCCGCGCGTTACGCGCGATCCCCATGTTCACGATGTCGGTCCGGCGCAGGTTGATCTCCGCCGGACTGCCGGCCCCCTCACAGATCACCGCGTCATACGTGCCCCGCAACTCGGCGAGACAGTCGAGCACGGTCCCGAGCAGCTTCTGCTGCCGTCCGCCGTGGTAGCCGCGCGCACTCAGCTCACCGACCGGCTTCCCGAGCAGCACGACCTGGCTGCTCTGCTCGCCGCCCGGCTTGAGCAGCACGGGGTTCATCAGCGCGGTCGGCTCGATGCGGCAGGCCTGTGCCTGCATGGCCTGCGCCCGCCCGATCTCGGCGCCCTCGCGCGTGACGAAGGAGTTGAGGGACATGTTCTGCGCCTTGAACGGCGCGACCTTGACGCCCTGTCGCACCAGCCACCGGCAGATACCGGCGGTGACCACACTCTTCCCGGCGTCGGAGGTGGTACCGGCCACGAGGAGACCGCCGCCGTTCATGACGCACCCCCCGACCGCTGTGCCGGTCGCCGCGAGAGCGCCCCCCGCAGCAGGGCCCCGGCCGCGCCGGCCCCGAACGCCAGCCATCCCACCCGCCGTGACAACCGCACCGCCCGCTCGATGTCCGTGACTTCCACCGCACGCCCCTCCCCGTTCAACACGGGCCGATGCTCGACCCGGCCGCCGTACGACAGGGTCCCGCCGAGCCGTACTCCCAGCGCCCCCGCGAACGATGCCTCCACCGGCCCGGCGTTGGGACTCGGGTGCTTCGCCGCGTCAGCCCGCCAGGCCCGTACGGCCCCCTTGGTGTCATCTCCGGCGACGGCGGCCAGTACGGCGGTGAGCCGTGCCCCCGGCCACCCCGCCAGGTCGTCCAGCCGCGCCGAGGCCCATCCGTACCGCCGGTACCGGGCCGACCTGTGACCCACCATGGCGTCCAGGGTGTTGACGGCCCGGAACCCGAGCAGCCCCGGCACTCCGCCCACGGCCCCCCACACCAGCGCACCCACGACCGCGTCACTGGTGTTCTCGGCGACGGACTCCACGACCGCCCGGGCGATCCCGTCGGCGTCCAGGGCCTGCGGGTCCCGTCCGCACAGATGCGGCAGCCGGGCCCGCGCGGCGTCGACGTCCCTCGTCTCCAGGGCGCGCCCGATGGCACCGGCCTCACGGGCGAGTGAAGTGCCCCCGACGACGGCCCAGGTGGCGGTCGCGGTGAGCGCGACGGACGCGGCGGTGGACGGTCGTACGAGCCGTTGGGCCAGGGCGCCCAGCGTCACGGCGCCGCCGGCGCACACCGCGGTGTGCAGCGTGCCCCACCCGCGGTGGTCCCGCCACAGCACCCGTTCGACGGCCCCGGCCGCCCGGCCGAACGCGGCGACCGGATGCCCTCGGCGCGGATCGCCGAGCAGCAGATCGCCGAGAAGGCCGGCGGCGGCGCCGTACGCGAAGACGCGACCGGCACCCATCGGCTCAGCCCGCCGCGGGGGCGGGGAGGGGCCGGGTACTCAACCTCGAACGGCAGCCGCGCATGGCGATATGTCCTCACTCAGGGTGTCCACGCCCTGGTTCGACGAGACCGGCGGTGAGAGTTCCTGGCTCCCGGGGATTGCTACCCCGGTGACAGTGGCGGGACCGCGCCGGATTCGCACCGGCTTCCTCTCTTGCCGCCGTACTTGGCACCGGAAGTCCACCACGCCCCCGGAAGACCCGTCAACTTGCCGTTGACCTGCGAGGGGAGTGTGTGGGAAGGCCCACACCGGTGGTCCAGCGGGGCCCGTGGGGCATGCCGAAGGCTCCTCCCGAGCGGGTCGGGGAGGAGCCTTCGCCGGCCGCGAGCGGCCGGCCAGGTCAGGCCTTGGCCCCGATCAGGCCTTGGCCACGATCAGGTGGATGCCGTAGGCCACGGCGGCCGCGCAGGCGGCGAAGCACAGGTAGGCGGCGGTCACGGCCAGGGCCGCGGAGTTGCCCTGGGCCATGGCGCGTTCGCGGGCGGAGAGGCCCTTGATGCCGAGGGTGAAGAGGGCCACCATGCCCACGGTGACCACGAGGCTGACGCCGAAGACGGAGCCGATGGCTGCCCAGTCGATGTTCATGTCGGTTCTTCCTCGGAGGTCAGACGGTCGCGGCCGGGTCGGTGGCGGCCGGCGCGGGTGACGGGGCGGGGGACGGGATCGTGGCGGTGAGGTCGTCGGCCACCGTGCCCGCGGGCGGCGGGGTCACGGCGGCCATCGCCGTGGTCACCACGCCGGCCGGCTCCGTGCCGTCGGCGTCGTTGACGTTGGCGCTGTCCACGACCTCGCGGCGGGAGAGCTTCCAGATCGCGGCGCTGGAGGCGACGAGGAAGACGGCGACGACCGCCGTCCCCCAGTCGCCGAGGTCCGTCACGGACTCGGCGAGCGCGCCGACCAGCGCGGCCGCCGGGAGGGTGAGCACCCAGGCGATCACCATGCGGGTCGCGGTGGACCAGCGGACCGTGCCGCCCTTGCGGCCGAGGCCCGCGCCCATCACGGAACCGGAGACGACGTGCGTGGTGGAGAGGGAGAAGCCGAGGTGGGAGGAGGCCAGGATGGCGGTGGCCGCGCTGGTCTGGGCGGCGAAGCCCTGCTGCGGCTGGAGGTCGGTCAGGCCCTTGCCCATGGTGCGGATGATGCGCCAGCCGCCGATGTAGGTGCCGAGCGCGATGGCGAGGCCGGCGGAGAGGATGACCCAGGTGGGAGGGTTCGAGTCGGGCGCGACGGCACCGCCCGCGACCAGCGCCAGGGTGATGATGCCCATCGTCTTCTGCGCGTCGTTGGTGCCGTGCGCGAGCGAGACCAGGCCGGCGGAGGCGATCTGGCCGGCGCGGAAGCCCTTGCGGGTGGCGTTGTCGTCGGCGTTCTTGCCGATCGCGTACGACAGGCGGGTGGAGAGCATCGCCGCGAGGCCCGCGACGACGGGGGCGGCGACCGCCGGGAGCAGGACCTTGGTGACCAGTACGTCGCCGTGGACCGCGCCGAAGCCGGCGGAGGCGACGGTGGCACCGATCAGACCGCCCATCAGGGCGTGCGAGGAACTGGAGGGCAGGCCCACCAGCCAGGTCACCAGGTTCCAGAGGATCGCGCCGACCAGGGCGGCGAAGATGACCTCGGGGCGGATGCCGTTCTCGTCGACGAGGCCCTTGGAGATCGTGTTGGCGACCTCCACGGAGAGGAAGGCGCCCACCAGGTTCAGCGCGGCGGACATGGCCACCGCGACCTTGGGCTTGAGCGCGCCGGTCGAGATGGTCGTGGCCATCGCGTTGGCGGTGTCGTGGAAACCGTTCGTGAAATCAAACGCGAGTGCGGTCACCACCACAATCGCGAGGATCAGCGAGAAGTTTTCCATTTACCCAGACAATCTATAGAGGTCATCGGCCGTTGGACCGTAGGCAATCTGGATGAACGGAAGGTGAACTGAGGTGGTCTCTGTGGTGTCTGTGGTCGACTTCGGGGTATGCGCGTGCGGGGACGGATCAGACCGCCGTCCCGTTTCCGGTCCGGCGGCCCGGTCGTCCCTTGGCTAGGAGCCCTTGGCGAACGACTTCAGCCGGCTCGCCGACCCGTTGAAGAGATTCTGGTCACCCGGCAGGCTGCCGCTGTTGTCGTACTGCCAGAAGGTCCAGTGCGACCATCCGGCCGGCAGTGCTCCCGCGTCCGCCGAGCCGTGGCGGGCGATCCACAGGGCGTGGTTCGCGGCGAAGGCGCTGCTGCCGCCGGTGCAGAGGTTCCACCAGTGGGTGGTCGTGTAGATCACCGGCCGCCGGCCGGTCTCCCGCTTCAGCTCGTCGCTGAAGGACTTGATCCACTGCATCATCGTGGAGTGGCTCAGCCCGTAGCACCTGTGCTTCTTGTCGTACGGGTTGTACTCGATGTCGAGCGCGGGCGGCAGCGTCCAGCCGTCCGCGGTCCAGGTGCCGCCATGGCTCGCGAAGTACGCGGCCTGCCGGGCGCCCGACGACTTGTTCGGCAGGGCGAAGTGGTAGGCACCCCGCATGATCCCGGCCTCGCGTGAACCGTTGTACTGCCGGCCGAAGTACGGGTTGCGGTAGGTGGTGGACTCGGTCGCCTTGATGTAGACGAACTTGGCGCCTTTCGCCTTGGCGCCCGACCAGTCGACGTTCTTCTGGTGCGAGGAGACGTCGTGCCCCTTCGGCCGGCTCGCCGCGGACGCGGTTGTCCCGGCGAACGCGGTCGCGGCCCCGGCGAGGGCGAGCGCGGCCACGGCCGCCGCCAGGACGTGGGCGTGGTGACGGCGGTGGTGGCGGTGGTGGCGCGACGGAGAGCGGTCACGGGCCATGTTTCCCCCCGGAATGGCAACGTGTACGAAAAATCGTCCAGAGATTATTGGAAGATCGGCGTATCATCGACGATCTTTGGCCAAGCCATGAAATAGGACTCTTTGTGCCGTTTTGCGCTCTACTGGATTCGGCATGCACGGCCTAAAGTGCCCTGCCGTACAACCCGGTTGGGGCGCTGCCTGACAGGATCGGGCCATGGCTGAGCAGCGACGGCACGAGCGTGACGGACGGGACGGACGCGGCGGCGCACAGGGTGTGTCGGAGCCGCGAAGGCGGGATGTGCGCGCGGAGGAGGCGAGCGCCTGGCGCGAACTCGTGGCCACCGCCCGCCGCACGGTGGCCGACGGACTGGTCGTCGGCACCTCCGGCAACGTCTCGGTCCGCGTCGGCGACACCGTGCTGGTCACACCGTCGGGCGTGCCGTACGACCGGCTCACCCCCGACGACGTGACGGGCGTCGACCTCGCCGGCCGCCAGGTCCTCGGCACCCTGGTCCCGACCAGCGAACTGCCGATGCATCTCGCGATCTACGGCGGTACGGACGCCGGTGCCGTCGTGCACACCCACGCCGTCCACGCGACGGCCGTCTCGACGCTCGTCCCCGAGCTCCCGGCGATCCACTACATGTCCGCCGCGCTCGGCGGCGCCGTCCGGGTTGCCCCGTATGCGACATACGGCACCGAGGAGTTGGCCGAGAACATGCTCCGCGCCTTGACCGACCGCTCCGGCTGCCTCCTCCAGAACCACGGCACGATCACCTACGGCACCACCCTGACCCAGGCCTACGACCGCACGGCCCAACTGGAGTGGATGTGCCGCCTGTGGCTGACGGCGTCCGCCGTCCCCGGCCTGACCCCGAGCCTGCTGTCATCGGAACAGGTGGCGGAGGTGGGGGAGCGACTGCGGGGGTACGGCCAGCAGCCGGGGTGAACCCCGACGGGCCCGCTTTCCTCTGACCAGACTCCTTGGCTCCGCCCGCGCGACAAGCGGCCCCTCCTCCACTGGCCGCCGTCCCGGTCCGCCCCGACACTGGACAGGTGCGCCCAGTCAAAGTCACGGCCGCCGCCGTCGGTGCCGTACTCGCCGCCGGCGCGGCCGGCGTGGCCGCGGGGCGGTTCGCCAGTGGTGCCGCGCTGAAGGCGCCGCCGGGCCGGCCCCTGCCCACCGAGCCCCGGCTCACCGTGCACGGCGCCGCGGCCGACCGCATCACCCTCACCCGGGACCTCGCCTCGCTGCGCCCCGGCACCTACGGCCTGGCCGGCGACGGCTCGCACGCGGTCGTCGGCGCCGTCCTGGAGTCCGCCGCGCACACCCCCGACACCGTCGTACGGCGGCTGGAGCGCGTGACCCACGGCACCCTCGACACCGGCGACAGGGTCTGGCTCACCCCCAACGTCCACATCGGCAACCCGGGCGCCGCCCTGGGCCTGGAACACGCCGACGTCGACCTGCCCGGCGAACTCGGTTCGCTGCCCGCCTGGTTCGTGCCCGGCTACCGGGACACCTGGGTGATCGCGGTGCACGGCCTCGGCACCACCCGCGAACTCCCCATGAACGTCATGCGGTTCCTGCACGGCCGGCGTCTGCCCGTCCTCGCCCTCGCCTACCGCGGAGACCTCGGCGCCCCGCGCCCCCCGGACGGCCTGAACCACCTCGGCGAGAGCGAGTGGCGCGACCTGGACGCGGCGATCCGCTACGCCGTCCGCTACGGCGCCCGCCGTGTCGTCCTGTACGGCTGGTCCACCGGCGCCACCATGGCGCTGCGCGCCGCCGCCCACTCGGCGCTGCGCGAGCGCGTCTCCGGGCTGGTCCTGGACTCGCCGGTGCTCAGCTGGGAGGCCACCCTGCGGGCCCTCGCCCAGGCCCGGCACACCCCCGGGCCGCTGCTGCCGCTCGCGGTGCGCGCCGCCCAGGGCCGCGCCGGCCTGCACGCCGACCACGTCGGTGACCCCGTCGGCCCGGAGCAACTCACCGTGCCCACCCTGATCGTCCACGGCCCGGACGACACGGTGGCCCCCTGGACGTACTCCCGGCGGCTCGCCGTCCGGCGCCCCGACCTCGTCGCCCTGCACACGGTGCCGGACGCCCCGCACGGCGCCATGTGGAACGCCGACCCCCGGCAGTACGAGGAGCGGCTGCGCCGGTTCCTCACGCCTCTGATGTGATGTCCCCTCTCATATGAGATGACGCCCTTGATGTGATGTGTCCCGCACGCGCGGCCCTTTCCTGACCTGACCCCGACGCAAGCCGGAGGCCCTGGTTCCAGTCGGTCCCGAGGGTTCCGTTTAAGGCCGTACCACTGGCCTGAACATGTCTCCTCGCCTCCCGTCGGGCCCCGTGCGTTGGCCAGCCCCGTCGCCCGCCGTGACATTCCGTTTGGGTTTTCGGACCGTCAACCGGAAGACTGCACCCGTGACGTCCCGTATCCCGCGCGACTCAAGGCTTCGACTCGTCCGAACGCGACCCCTGGCCGCCGCCCCCCGAGCGATGAACCAGCGGCCCGCGCGCCGCCCCGCACCCCGCCCGCCCGAGGGCACCCCGGCCCCCGCCGAACTGGCCAGAATGGCACGGTCCGGGCTGGCCGGAGCGGCCCGAGTCGCCCACTGGGCCGACACGGCCCTCGGTCCGGGCAGCGACGGCGCGACCGCCGACGGCAAGGCCACTCTCTCCGAGGCGTCCGCCGAACGCGCGTCCGGCGATCTGGGCCTGACCCTGGCTCAGATCCGCGCCGACTGGGACACCGCCCGACTCGCCGGCCTGGTCGAGGTGCACGGCGACAGCGCACGCCCCGGCTGGCGCCTGCGTGCCTGGGACCGCGACGACAGCGCCGTGCTGCGCGGCTGGGTCGCCCTCTTCGACGCCTGGTCGCTCGCCCATCCGGAGCCGGCGGAGTTCGAGGCCGCCGCCGTCGCCGAGGTGGTCTCGGCCATGCCCCAGGTGCTCTCCTTCCTCCAGCTGTCCGCCGGTCCCGTCCCGGTCGAGCAGCTCCTGGACCTGCTGAGACAGCGGGTCACGGAACTGCGCACCGAGCGCTGCGAGGTCCCCTACGAGACGGAGACCGGGATCGGCACCGGTGGCGGGTCCGCCGTTCCCGTCGCCGCCGTGTCCGCCGCCCGCACCGACCTGGTGGACCGCGCACCGGCCGACGACCCCGCCCCCGCGGAGGACGCCGAGCTCGCTCCCCTCCTCGACTGGTCCCTGCACGCGCTCGCCTCCGTCGGCGCGCTGACCTACGGCGTCGGCCAGGCCACCCTCACCCCGCTGGGCAGTTGGGCGGTCTGGGTCAAGCTGGAGCAGATCTGCGTGGCCGCGCAGAGCCCCGCCGGGAACATCGAGGTCGCCGCCGAGGAGATGCTGCGCGGCTGCGCCCAGCTCCGCCCCAACGCGGCCCGCGCCGAGTACCGCGCCTGGCTCGCCGCCCGCCCCGTCGGCAGCGCCGTCGCCGAACTCGTCGCCGCCGCCCGCGGCGAGGACGCTCTGCTGCGCGGCCTCGCCTTCGAGGCGCTGCGCGTGGTCGGCGCCCCCGCCGAACCGGACGTCCGCGCGGTCGTCGACGAGCCGACCCTGCGGCCGTACGCCCTGCTGTGGCTGGCCGAGCACGACGGGGTCGACCCGGAGGACGCCCACGAGGTGCTCACCCGCGAAGAGGCCACCTGGCTCTGGGTGGACACGGCCGCCGCGGTCGCCGACCACGGCGAGGCACCGCTGCTGGTCCGCCATCTGGAGTCGGCGCTGCAGCCCACCGTCCCCGCGCTGCTCGACGAGGTGCGCGCCGTCGGTCACCCACGCACCGTGCAGGTCCTGGTCGCCCTTGCCGCCGCCCACCCCGACCCGGCGCTGGCCAAAGCCGTCCGCCGGGCCGCCTTCCAGGTGCACACCGGCGGATGACGGCGGAGGCGGGTCGGGACGGTCAGGCCGCTATCTCCGGGGCGTAGGTGCCGAAGCTCCAGATGTTGCCCTCGACGTCCCGGGCCATGTAGTCCCGCGAGCCGTAGTCCTGGTCCGTCGGGGGCATCAGGATCTCGGCGCCGTGGTCCACGGCCCGCTGGTGGTGTGCGTCGACGTCGTCCACGACGATGTACACCCCGGTCGGGCCCGCGCCCTCCATCGCCGCGTCGAAACGGCCGCCGCGGCCCTGGGAGCCCAGCATGATCGCGCCGTTGCCCTGCACCAGCTCGGCATGGAGCACCATGCCGTCCTCGCCCTCGTACACCGACAGCTCGGTGAAGCCGAAGGCCTCCGTCAGTTGCTTGATCGCCGCCTTCGCGTCCGCGTACAGCAGCGACGGATAGATGCTCGGCCGTCCGCCGGTCGTGCCTGCCATGCCGATCACTCCCCTTGTGTGCCGGTCCCCCGAAAGCCGTCGTCCGGTCTGCTGCACAGTCTGGCACCCGGCACTGACAACGCCCCCGGCCCGCGCCGCCGGTGCAGGCCGGCGACCCAGTGGCTCCTCAGTTCATGAGTTCATCCCATCGGTTCGTCTCGTCGGTTCACCGGAAGGTGTCGCACCGCGCCATGTCCCCGGTCCGGTACCCCTGGTAGAACCACTGCTGGCGCTGCTGCGCCGACCCGTGCGTCCAGGTCTCCGGCGTCACCCGCCCCTGGTACCGCTCCTGGATCCGGTCGTCGCCGACGGCCGCCGCCGCGTCGAGACCGTCCCGGATGTCGGCGTCCGTCAGGCTAGTGATCAGGGGCCGGCCGGTCGACTCGTCCTTCGTCGTCGTCGCGTGCCGCGCCCACACCCCGGCGTAGCAGTCGGCCTGGAGCTCCACCCGTACCGCGTTGCTGTTCACACCGGTCAGGTTGTCCTGCGACCTGCTCAACGTGCCCATCAGGTCCTGCACATGGTGCCCGTACTCGTGTGCCACGACGTACGCCTGGGCGAACGGGCCGCCGGTCGCGCCGAACTTGGACCGCAGCTCGTCGAAGAAGCCGAGGTCCAGATAGACCTTCCGATCGCCCGGGCAGTAGAACGGCCCGACCGCCGAGGTCGCCGTCCCGCACGCGGTGCCGACCCGCCCGCCGAAGAAGACGGTCGGGGCGTTCGTGTAGGTGCCCCGGCGCTGCTGGAACTCCTGCCTCCAGAAGTCCTGCACGCTGTTGACCACCGCCACCATCCGGCAGTCGTCCTTGGTGTTCGCGTCCCGTCCGGTACGGCAGTTCTGCTGCACCTGCGCCAGTGAGGAGGAGGTGGGCGCGGGCGAGCTGTCACCGGAGGAGAGGCCCAGCTGGTCGGGGCCGATACCGAGGAACAGGGCGAGGAGCAGTGCGATCAGGCCGGCCAGGCCGCCGCCGATGGTCGCCTTTCCGCCCGGGACGCGGCTGCCGCGCACGTCCTGGACTTCGGAGGTGTCCAGGTTCGCATCGTCGTCGAACTGCATGGGGCACCGCCTTCTGCTCGCACCGTCCCCTGCATCCACCTTGTGCCATCCCGGCCGGCACTTCGCGCCGATGGCCCGGCGAACGCCCGATCGGGCGACGTCCCGCCCCACCCCCGCGTCACGCCCACCCCCGCCTCGCGGCCGTGACTACGCTCTGCGCCTGATCCATGGGACAAGGACGCCCGCCCGGGCGCCGAAGGGGGTAGCGGTGCCCGTTCTGCCACACGGGACGACCCCACCGCCCACCACAGCCGACGGCTTCCCTACCGGGGCCACCGGCACGGACGGCCTCCGGGCCCCGGTCGCCACAGCCGACGGCCCCCGCACCCCCGTCCCCGCGATCGGCGGCCCGCTGGAAGCGGCCCCCACCACGGACGACTCGCGGGCCCCCGCCGACGGCGTCCGGAGCCAGGGCCCCGCAGTCGGCATCATCAGGTCCCCGACCTCCGCCCCCGACAGCCTTCGGGCCCCGACCTCCGCCCCCGACAGCCTCGGGGTCGAGGCGTGCGTGGCCGGCGGCCTCCGCTCTCCGGTCGCCGTTCCCGACGGCCTCCGGTCTCCGGCCTCTGTTCCCGACAGTCTCGGGGTCGAGGCGTGCGTGGCCGGCGGCCTCCGCTCTCCGGTCGCCGTTCCCGACGGCCTCCGGTCTCCGGCCTCCCCTCCCGACACTCTCCGGCCCCCGGCCCCCGCACCAGCCCCCGCCCCCGCACGCCCGCCCGCCCCCGACGGTCCCCGCATGTTCGCCCCATCGCCGCCTCCCACCGACCTTCACCCGACCTCCTCCCTCCCGTCAGCCCTCGCTCCACGCCAACCCCTCCCCGTCGCCCTCGCTCGCCACCTTCTCCCCCTCGCTCTCGCCGTGATCCTGGTCGGCGCCCTCCTCTGCGTGGTTCAGCAGATTCGGTCCGCGCCCTACGGCGACCACCTCACCCCCGGTCCGGCGGCGCACAGCGCACGCGCGCGTGGGGCGGTGGTCGAGGCGTACGACGGACGGACCCTGCGGTGGCGGTACGCGCGCGCGGGGCGGCGTCCGTTGAGCGTGCTGCCCGCGCGCGGGCACGCGATCGCCGTCTGGGACGACGGGCTCGTCACCGACACCGACGGCCGTTCCGTGCGCTGGCACCGCGCCCTGCCCGCGGCCACCGACTGGCTCCGGCGGCAGGGCGGCACCGGCGTCCTGCGCCCCCTCGGCCGCGGCATCCTCGCGGTCGTCACCCCGGCCCGCATCGCCGCGTACCGCACCGCCGACGGCGACCTGCGCTGGGTGCTGCCCGCCCGCGCGGGTTGCGCGTTCCGCCCCGAACGTGCCGTACGTCACGGGCCCACCCTGCTCGTCGCCCAGCCCTGCGCGCGCGGCGCCTGGACGGCGCAGCTCATCGCCGTGGACGACCTCGGCGGGATCGCCCCGCACCGCGCACCCCTCGGCAACGCCCTCCCCGGCAGCCGTCCCGAACACCCGCGCACCGAAAAAGCGCTTGCGCCGCCCCGTTAGACTTGGCCCATGGCCATTCTCCTCGCGCATTAGACGGCGGGAACGTCCTCAGCCGCCACCCGTCAACCACGTACGCCCTGGAGTCTGTCCGTGATCTCCGCCTCCGGTATCGAGCTGCGCGCCGGTGCCCGCATCCTCATCGAGAACGCCACCTTCCGCGTCGCCAAGGGCGACCGCATCGGTCTGGTCGGCCGCAACGGCGCCGGCAAGACCACCCTCACCAAGGTGCTGGCCGGCGACGGCGTCCCCGCCGCGGGCACCGTCACCCGCTCCGGCGAGGTCGGCTACCTCCCGCAGGACCCCCGCACCGGCGACCTCGACGTCCTCGCCCGTGACCGCGTCCTGTCCGCGCGCGGCCTCGACGTACTGATCCGCAAGATGCGCGAGAACGAGCAGCGCATCGCCAACGGCCAGGGCGCCACCCGCGAAAAGGCGCTGCGGCAGTACGAGCGCCAGGAGACCGAGTTCCTCACCAAGGGCGGGTACTCCGCCGAGGCCGAGGCCGCCACCATCGCCGCCGCGCTCAACCTGCCCGACCGGGTGCTCGGCCAGCCCCTGCACACGCTCTCCGGCGGTCAGCGCCGCCGTATCGAGCTGGCCCGGATCCTGTTCTCGGACGCGGACACGCTGCTGCTCGACGAGCCGACCAACCACCTGGACGCCGACTCGATCGTCTGGCTGCGCGACTACCTGAAGACCTACCGCGGCGGCTTCATCGTGATCTCCCACGACGTCGACCTGGTCGAGACGGTCGTCAACAAGGTCTTCTACCTGGACGCCAACCGCTCCCAGATCGACGTCTACAACATGGGCTGGAAGCTCTACCAGCAGCAGCGCGAAGCCGACGAGAAGCGCCGCAAGCGGGAGCGCGCCAACGCCGAGAAGAAGGCGGCCGCGCTGCACTCGCAGGCCGACAAGATGCGTGCCAAGGCCACCAAGACGGTCGCCGCGCAGAACATGGCCCGCCGCGCGGACAAGCTGCTGGCCGGCCTGGACGCGGTCCGGGTCTCCGACAAGGTCGCCAAGCTCCGCTTCCCGGACCCCGCGCCCTGCGGCAAGACCCCGCTGACCGCCGAGGGCCTGTCGAAGTCGTACGGCTCGCTGGAGATCTTCACCGACGTCGACCTGGCCATCGACAAGGGCTCCCGGGTGGTCATCCTCGGCCTCAACGGCGCCGGCAAGACCACCCTGCTGCGGCTGCTCGGCGGCGTCGAGCAGCCCGACACCGGCGAGGTGCTCGAGGGCCACGGCCTCAAGCTCGGTTACTACGCCCAGGAGCACGAGACCCTGGACCCGGAGCGCACGGTCCTGGAGAACATGCGCTCCTCCGCCCCCGACATGGACCTCGTCGAGGTCCGCAAGGTGCTGGGCTCGTTCCTGTTCTCCGGCGACGACGTCGACAAGCCGGCCGGTGTCCTCTCCGGCGGCGAGAAGACCCGGCTCGCCCTCGCCACCCTGGTCGTCTCCTCGGCGAACGTCCTGCTCCTGGACGAGCCGACCAACAACCTCGACCCCGCCAGCCGCGAGGAGATCCTCGGCGCGCTGCGCACCTACAAGGGCGCGGTCGTCCTCGTCACCCACGACGAGGGCGCCGTCGAGGCGCTCCAGCCCGAGCGGATCATCCTGCTCCCCGACGGTGTCGAGGACCTGTGGGGCGCCGACTACGCGGATCTGGTCGCGCTCGCCTGAGAACCGGTCCCGTCGTCCTCGCTTGATCGAATGCCTGATCCACTGGCTATGGATCATTCGGCTTATCGGTGATCCATCATCTGTGTGAGATCTCCTCGTACCGAGGTGTGTCCTGCACCGATTTCGCGGCCGATCCCTTTGTCGACAAGGGGTCGGCCGCTTTCCATGTCTGACCTGGCACTTCGTGGAAGAACCCGTTCGGCCCCATGGACGGCACCCGTAGGAATCACATATTCCGCTTGTGGGGATGCGCTCCTGTCGTCACAACGATGTCTTACGGACCTTGCCGAATGGGTGGCCATCGCGCCCCGGAGGGGTGATCATGAGGGGACCAGAGCGCACTTCCCATGAGGAGGCACGGGTGGCCGAGACTCTGAAGAAGGGCAGCCGGGTAACCGGCGCCGCGCGCGACAAGCTCGCGGCAGACCTGAAGAAGAAGTACGACTCCGGTGCGAGCATTCGGGCACTGGCCGAGGAAACCGGCCGCTCGTATGGCTTCGTCCACCGGATGCTCAGCGAGTCGGGTGTCACGCTACGTGGGCGTGGCGGGGCGACGCGGGGCAAGAAAGCCGCGTCCTGACCCCGGGCGGCCCACCGGCTTCGATGGTGGCCACCCGGTCGGCCGACTGATCGGCCGGGTGGTTACTGTGCAGTCACTTAGCATGCCGTAAGGCAATGCGTGATGACCGCACACATCGGAGGCGCCCCATGGCTTCGCCCGACCAGGACCTCGTTCCTGTTCTCGACAAGGACGGCGTACGGCTCACCGTGGACGACGCGCTCGCCACGGTGACGCTGACCAACCCGGCCAAGCGCAACGCCCAGAGCCCCGCGCTGTGGCGGGCGTTGGCCGAGGCCGGGCGGTCGCTGCCGGGGTCGGTCCGTGTTGTCGTGCTGCGCGGTGAGGGCCAGTCCTTCTCCGCGGGCCTCGACCGGCAGATGTTCTCGCCGGAGGGGATCCCGGGCGAGCCGACCTTCGTCGAGCTCGCGCGCCGTGACGACGCCGGACTCGACGCGACCATCGCCGAATACCAGCAGGCGTTCACCTGGTGGCGGCGCAACGACCTCGTGTCGATCGCCGCCGTGCAGGGCCACGCCATCGGGGCAGGCTTCCAGCTGGCCCTCGCCTGTGACCTGCGCGTCGTCGCGGACGACGTGAAGTTCGCCATGCGCGAGACCAGCCTGGGCCTGGTGCCCGACCTCACGGGTACGCACCCGCTGGTCTCCCTCGTCGGCTACGCCCGCGCGCTGGAGATCTGCGCGACCGGACGGTTCGTACAGGCCGAGGAGGCGGTGACGTCGGGGCTCGCCAACCTCGCGGTGCCCGGTGCCGAACTCGACGCCGCCGCGCGGGACCTGGCCGCGGCGCTGCTGGCCGCGCCCCGGGACGCGGTGGTGGAGACCAAGGCGCTGCTCCGGGGCGCCGGCGGCCGTACCTACGAGGAGCAGCGGGCAGCCGAGCGGCAGGCTCAGGCTCGGCGGCTGCGGGACTTGGCGGGCGTGGGCGAGTAGTCCGGCGCCGACGGGCGGGGGCTGGTCGCGCCCACGCGGCGACAGCCGCACATCGCTACAGCCCCGCGCCCCTTTCGGGGCGCTTCAGCTGACGTCCGTCACCAGCACAGCCACCGTGGGGTGATCCCCCAGCGCCGCGCCGACCGCGGTACGGACCCTCCTCGCCACGTCCACGGCCCTGGGCCCGTCGGCCAGCGCCACCTCCACCCGCACATGCCGACGCGGCAGCGCGGCGTCGAAGTGCACCTCCCGGCTCAGCGCCCCCGTCACCCGCTTCACCCCCGGCACCACCAGCGCCGCCGTCGTCACCCGCGCCGCGTCCGGATCGGAGCCCTCCCGGACCGACGGCGGCCGAGGCGGACGTACGGCCTCCGGCTCCGCCCGGTCCGCCGCCAGCAGGTCGGTCACCCGTAGGTCCACCTCGGCCACCGCCAGCCCGAGCCGTGCCGTCGCCGCGGCCGCCAGGGCCCGGCGCAGTCGGGCCGCCGTGGCCGGCAGCGGCTCGGCGGCGGTCGCCGCGAAGTCCGCCGACAGCCGCAGCGGCCCCGGCGGCACGGCACCGGGCGGTGGCGGTACGACGGGTTCCGTCACGTCCTCCGGATCCGCCGGCGCGATCCGCACCGCCCCCAGCCGCACTCCCGGCACCTCGGCCGCCGCCCGGCGCAGCACCGCGTCGGCCGCCGCCTCCGTGAGCCACGCCCCGTCGTGCGGCCCGCCCAGCGGGAGCAATCTGCCGAAGCCCAGGGGGCGCCGTACCGCGTCTGTCCATCGGTCCGCCGTCATTGCTCCAGCCTGCCGCATCACCGGGGCATGACAGGGCATCCGCACTTACCTTGGTCGCAGGACGACGACCGGAAGGGGCGCACGGCGATGACGGAGTTGGCCGCGGAGCCGGAGAAGGACCCGAAGGACCCGACGGTAAGTACCCGGAAGACCATCAGACGCGGTGGCGGTGACCCGTCGACCCGGGGCCGGACCACGATCGCCGACGGTGTGGTGGAGAAGATCGCCGGACTGGCGGCCCGGGACGTGGTCGGCGTGCACGCGATGGGCAGCGGACTCGCCCGCACCTTCGGTGTGGTGCGCGACCGGGTGCCGGGCGGTTCCAAGTCGGTCACCCGGGGTGTGAAGGCCGAGGTCGGCGAGGTACAGACCGCGCTCGACCTGGAGATCGTCGTGGACTACGGGGTCTCGATCGCCGACGTGGCCCGCGCGGTGCGGGAGAACGTGATCGCGGCCGTGGAGCGCATGACCGGGCTCGAAGTGGTCGAGGTCAACATCGCGGTGAGTGATGTGAAGCTGCCCGAAGAAGAGGAAGAGGAGCCGGAGTCCCGGCTTCAGTGACGGCTGAGGGGAACGCACCATGAACTTGGCCGTGGTCGGCATGATCGCCGGCATGGCGCTGGGCTTCGCCGGATACTTCGGCGGGTTCGGCGCCTTCCTGCTGGTGGCGGCGTTGGGCGCCGTCGGGTTCGTCGTCGGCAGGTTCGCGGAGGGGGACCTCGAACTCGGCGACTTCTTCCGCAGCCGCGACGACCGGCGTGACCGGCGGCGATGACCACCGCGAGCAGTGCGACGCGCAGGCCTTTGACGGCTGTGGCGCCCGGCGAGCGCGGTGCCGTCCGGATCGCCGACCGGGTGGTGGCGAAGATCGCGGCACAGGCGGCCCGCGAGGTCCTCGGCCCCCTCCCGAAGGACGCCGTGGCCCCGCACGCCACGGTGGCGGTCCACCACGGCACCGCCCGCGTCCGGGTCCACCTCGAGCTGGACTATCCGTCCGACATCGGAGCCCGCTGCGCGGCCGTGCGTCGGCATGTGGTCGAGCGGGTAGGCGCGTTGGTGGACATGGAGGTGCGGGAGGTCGCCGTGCACGTCGAACGGCTGCACCCCGCTCAGACGCAGGGGAGGGCGTGATGAGCACCGAGCAGACACAGGTCATCGAGAAGCCACCCGAGGCCGCGCCGCCCCCGGCCGGCCACGCGGCCCGCTTCTGGTCGCCGCGCCGGGCACCCGCGGCCCTGGCCGCCGTCGTCCTCCTGGTCACGGCGGCCGCCTTCCTGTACGACATCGCGGCCGTACGGGCCCGCCACCCCGCGATGCACTGGCGCCGCGCGCTGGCCCGGCAACTCGCGACCCGGCCTCTCGACGACATCTGGGTCCTGGCCGGCGCGGGCATCGCCGCCGCCCTCGGCGTATGGCTGCTGACCCTGGCCGTCACGCCGGGCCTGCGGGACGTCCTGCCGATGCGCTGCAGCAACCCCGACGTGCGCGCCGGGCTGCGCCGCGACGCGGCCGCGATGGTGGTGCGTGACCGGGCCATGGAGATCTCGGGCGTACGCCGGGTGCGGGTACGACTGAACCGCTCCCGTGTCCATGTCCTCGCCGTGTCCCACTTCCGTGAACTCGACGAGGTGCAGGCCGACCTGGACGCGGCACTCACCGACGCGATCCACGGCCTGGGGCTGGCCCACCCGCCCAGGCTGACCCTGCACGTCGTCCGCCCCGGCCGGAAGGGATGAGTCATGCTCACGGCGATCAACCGCGTACTGACCGGTCTGGCGGGGCTGGTGCTCCTCGCCCTGGGCGGCGCGGTCCTGGCCGTCGGCCTCGGCGCCCCGGCCCCCTCCTGGTGGATCCACGACGGCCGTCACGACGTCCTCCTCACCACCGCCGAACGCACCCACTGGCGTGGGGCGGAGTGGTGGTGGCCGACGGTCCTGGCCGCCCTGGCGGTCCTGCTTCTGCTGTCCCTCTGGTGGCTGACCGCGCAACTGCGCCGACGCCGTCTGACCGAGGTCCTGGTGGACACCGGGGACGGTGAGGGTGCGTTGCTGCGCGGCAGGGCCCTGGAGACGGTGCTGGCGACCGACGCGGCCCACCAGCAGGGCGTGGCGCACGCCCAGGCGGTCCTGAGGGGCAGGCGGACGGCTCCGGAGGTACGGGTGTGGCTCCAGCTGGACCCGGACGTGCCACCGCGCGCGGCCCTGGACGACCTCACCACACAGGCGCTGGCCCACGCCCGGGAGTCGGCGGCCCTGAAGAGCCTCCCGGCGGAGGTCCGGCTGACATCGGTGAAACACCGCGCGGAACGGGTCACCTGACACCCCGCCCGGCAGACCGGCCGTACGCCATCGGGAACGTCGTCGGAGCCGTCCGCCACCAGGAGCGGAGCGGCTCCGGCCGTGGTCACGGGAATCTTCGCCGGCGGAACCGGGTTGCCTGCCGGTAGAGCCGACACCACGGGACACGGGAGGGGACGGGAGCCGATGAGCCTTCGTCAGTTCGAGTACGCCCTGGCCGTTGCCGAGGAGGGCTCGGTGACCGCGGCCGCGGAGCGGCTGCACGTCGCCCAGCCGTCGATGTCCCAGCAGATCCGCGCCCTGGAACGCGAACTCGGCGTGGAGCTGTTCGCCCGTACGCCGACCGGGCTGGTGCCCACCGTCGTCGGCCGCGCGTTCCTGCGGGAGGCGGAGGCCGCGGTGAGCGCGGCACGGCGGGCGAGGGCGACGGCGCGGGCCGGCGCCGACGAGCTGGTGGGCGAGCTGGTGGTCGCGGTGCAGATGGGCTTCGGCACCCGGCAGTTGCCGCGTGCGCTGGGCGCGCTGCGTCACCGCTACCCGCGCCTGGAGATCACCGTCTTCGAGGAGCCGAGCTCCGCCGAGCTGGAGCGGCTGTGCCGCGGGGGCGTGCTGAACCTCGCCCTGATGGCCGCGTGCGAGCGGACCCCCTCCGACGCCCACCACCTCGGCGACGAGGAGTTCGTCGTGGTGCTGGGCGCCGGGCACCGGCTACTCGCCGCGGACCGTGTCGACCTGCGGGAGCTGGCGGGGGAGCCGTGGGTGCGCTTCGACCGCGGCAGTGCGCTCGACGCCGTACTGCTGGACGTGCTGCGGACCAACGAACTGGCCCCGGCCACGGCCGCCCGGGTGTCCCAGACGGCGACCGCCGTGCGCTGGGCCGCCCACGGGCTCGGGGTGACGCTCGTCCCGGCCTCCGCGGTGCCCCACGGCCACGAGCACCTCGTACGCCCGGTGTTCCCGGCCGTGACGCAGCCCGTCGTCGCCGTGCTCCGGCCCGGCGCGGGCCCGGCTGAGACGGCCCTGCTCGAATTCCTGCGCAAGGAGACCTGGTCCGAGTCCGCTTTCTTCACGCCGGTTTCCGCACCGGTTTCCGCACCGGTTTCCACGGCGGTTTCCTGAGGCCCGAGAAGGATGCGGGCGCCGTCGAATTACTTCTGTGGAAAACGGCGTACCGGAATTCCGTAGGCGTCGGCACCGGGGATTCGTCGGATGTCAGCCCCGGGGGAATTCGCCGCCGTCCACGATGAGATTGCTCCCGGTCAGCCAGCTCGCCCGTTCGGACGCGAGGAACAGCACCGCGTGGGCGATGTCGTCGGGCCGGCCGTCGCGCCCCAGCGGCACGGTGTCGCCGGCGTTGGTCCGGCCCGGCGCCAGGTCCAGGCGCGCCCACCGCTCCCGTGTCTCCTCACCGCCGGGAGTGGCGACCCTGCCGGGAGTCACGGTGTTGACCCGGATCCCGAACGGGGCCTGCTCCGTGGCCAGTCCCCGGCTGTAGTTCTCCAGCGCGGCCTTCGCCGCCGTGTAGTGCAGGAACGGCGCCACCGGGGTGAGTACCGCGGCCGAGGAGACATGCACGATCACCCCCGAACGCCGTTCCCGCATCCCCGGTACCAGCAGCGAGTCCAGCCGCACCGACGCCAGGAAGTTCAGGTCCAGCGCGTCCTGCCACTCCTCGTCGGGGATGACCGAGCTGCCTTCGTACGGTCGCGCCCCGCCCACGTTGTGGACCAGGACGTCCACTGTGCCGAGCACCTCCTGCGCGGCCTCGGCCAGGGCCTGAGCGCCGGCCCGGGTCCGCACGTCGGCGGCCACGAAGGCGGCCCCCTTGGGCACCGTGCCCGTCGCCGACCTGGCGGTGGTGAGCACCTCGGCGCCCGCGTCCAGGAATCGGCGCACCACAGCCGCGCCGATTCCGCGAGAACCACCCGTGACGAGTGCCCGCTTTCCGGCGAGTTCCCGCGTTCCCGATCCGTTCTCGATCGTGGTCATGCCACCGGTCCTTTCCCTCGTGTTCCGGTTCGCTGTTCACGGTACGGAGGGAAAAGAACCAGAGGCAAAGACGAAATAGCAGCGGCTGCCATAGGGGATCCCTATGGCAGCCCGACCGTCAGAACCCGTGCCGCATACCCCCGTCGACAGGCACCATGATTCCCGTCAGATAGGACGCCCCCGGCGAGAGCAGGAACGCGCCCACCCGCCCGAACTCCTCCGGCGTCCCGTACCGCCGCAGCGGAATCCGGGACTCGTTCTCCATCCGCGTCGCCTCGGGGTCGGCCGACAGCGCATCCAGCGCCCGCGCCCGGTCCGTGTCGATCCGCGACGGCAGCAGCCCCACCACCCGGATCCCGCGCGGCCCCAACTCGTCCGCGAGCGACTTGGCGAACCCGGCGAGCCCCGGCCGCAGCGCGTTCGAGATCGTCAGCCCGGGAATCGGCTCGTACACCGACCCGGACAGCACGAACCCGATGACACCGCCGTGCTCCAACTCGGCCGCGGCCGCGCGCGCGAGCCGTACGGCCCCCAGGAACACCGCCTCGTAGGCGGTCTGCCACTGCTCGTCCGTGTTGTCGGCGACGAACCCGGCCGGGGGGCCGCCCACGCTCACGAGAATGCCGTCGAAACGGCCGAACCGCTCACGGGCCGCCGCGATCACCCGCTCCGGTGCGTCCGCGTCCGCGTTGTCGACGGCGATGCCCGCCGCGTTCGGCCCCAGCTCGGCCACCGCCTCGGCGACCGTCTTCTCGTCCCGTCCGGTCACCACGACCTTCGCCCCGTCGGCGACCAGTTCGCGCGCGGTGGCGTTGCCCAGCCCGCGGGTCGCTCCGGTGACGACGTACACCCGGTCCTTCAGTCCAAGATCCATGAGTCCTATCCTGCCTCGTCGCCGCCGAACAGTGTGAGGGCGGTGTTCACCAGCCCGATGTGGCTGAACGCCTGCGGGAAGTTGCCCAACTGGCGTCCGAGTTCCGGTTCGTACTCCTCGGAGAGCAGTCCCACGTCGTTGACGAGTCCCACCAGCCGTTCGAACAATTCCTTCGCCTCGTCGGTACGGCCCGTCATGTGCAGCGCGTCGGCCAGCCAGAACGAGCAGGCCAGGAAGGCGCCCTCGCCGCCCGGCATGCCGTCGACGCCGATCGCGTCGGTGTCGTAGCGGCGCACGAAGCCGCCGTGGCCCAGGTCGTCGCGGATCGCGTCCACCGTGCCGATCACCCGCGGGTCGTCCGGCGGCAGGAAACCGAAGCGGGGGATCAGCAGCAGGGCGGCGTCGAGTTCGCGCGAACCGTAGTACTGGGTGAAGGTGTTGCGCGCCGGGTCGTACCCCTTCTCGCACACCTCCCGGTGCACCTCGTCGCGGAGCGCGCGCCAGCGCTCCAGTTCGCCCTCCAGCTCCGCGTGCTCCTCCAGGGTGCGTACGGCGCGGTCCGCGGCCACCCACACCAGTACCTTGGAGTGCACGAAGTGCCGGCGGCCGCCGCGCACCTCCCACAGGCCCTCGTCAGGCTGGCGCCAGATCTTCTCCAGGAACTTCATCAGCGAGCACTGGATGGCCCACATGTGCGGCCTGGTGGACAGGCCGGCCGTGCGGGACAGCGACAGTGAGTCCATGACCTCGCCGTACACGTCCAGCTGGAGCTGGTCGACGGCGCCGTTGCCGACGCGCACCGGCGCCGAGCCGGCGAAGCCGACCAGCCAGGGCAGTTCGACTTCGGGCAGCCGGCGTTCGCCTGCCAGGCCGTACATGATCTGCAGGTCCGCCGGGTCGCCGGCGACCGCGCGCACCAGCCAGTCGCGCCAGGCCTCGGCCTCCTTGTGGTAGCCGGCCGACAGCAGGGCGCCGAGGGTGAGGGTGGAGTCGCGCAGCCAGCAGAAGCGGTAGTCCCAGTTGCGCACTCCGCCCAGCTCCTCGGGCAGCGAACTGGTGGCGGCGGCGACGATACCGCCGGTCGGCGCGTACGTGAGCGCCTTGAGGGTGATCAGGGAGCGCATCACCGCGTCCCGGTGGGGGCCGTCGTAGGTGCAGCGGGCGGTCCAGCGCCGCCAGCCGGTGACGCTGGAGCGCAGCGCCTCGTACGGGTCCACCAGCGGTGGCCGTGGCTCGTGCGAGGGGTGCCAGGTGAGCACGAACGCGACCCGCTCGCCCTCCGCGACGGTGAACTCCGCATGCGTGCCGAAGTCCTCGCCCCAGGTCCGTACGGACGGTTCGCTGCGCAGCCACACCGAGTCGGGACCGGCGACGGCGACCCGGTGGCCGCCCGAGCGGCGCATCCAGGGGACGACCGAGCCGTAGTCGAAGCGGAGGCGGAGCGTGCTGTGCACGGTGACACGGCCGCTGATGCCCTCGACGATGCGTACCACGTCGGGGGCATGGTCGCGTTGGGGCATCAGGTCGGTGACCCGGACCGTGCCCTCGGGGGTCTCCCACTCGGTGTCGAGGACCAGCGTGTCGGGCCGGTAGGCGCGCCGGGTGCACGTGGTGGCGTCCTTCGGGGCGATCCGCCAGTGGCCGTTGTCCTCGTCGCCCAGGAGCCTGGCGAAGCAGGCGGCCGAGTCGAACCGGGGCACGCAGAGCCAGTCGATGGAGCCGTCCCGGCCGACCAGAGCCGCGGTCTGTTCGTCGCCGATGAGGGCGTAGTCCTCGATGCGTCGGTCCACGGGTTCCGGTTTCCCACCGGACCGGTGGGCCAATCAGGGGGTGCGCCGGGGGAGTGACACCATGCTCAGACGGCGGCCGCCGGTTCCGCTTCAGCCGCGGGCTCTTCCTTCGCCGCCTCCTCGCGGCCGCGGGCCTCACGGCGGACCAGTACGAACCAGCCGTAGGGGACGCCCGCGGCGAACAGCCACCACTGGATCATGTAGGCGTAGTTCAGCGGGGCGTCTTCCTTGCCCGGGTCGGAGATCTGCTCCGGGGTGTCGCCCTTGGGCTCGGGCGCGGTCTGCTGGATGTAGCCGCCCAGCACCTGCTTGCCGAGCCGGCGCGCCTGCTCCGCGCTGTTGATCAGCATGATCTGCCGGTCGGGCAGGCCCTTGATGTCCTTGATGCCGCTCGCCGCGGTGGTCTCGTCGGGCATCAACCGGCCCTGGACGGTGACCTGGCCGGCCGGCGGGGCCGGGACCTTGGGGAACGCGGTCTGGCTCGGGCCGTCCGAGGAGATCCAGCCCCGGTTGACCAGCAGCACCTTGCCGTCGGCCAGCACGAACGGGGTGAGGACGTGGTAGCCGACCTCGTCGTCGTCGTTGGTACGACGCCGGACGACGACCTCGTGGGCGGTGTCGAAGGTGCCGGTCGCGGTGACGGTGTGGTACCGCTCCTTGCGGGTCACCGCGTGCCCCGGCTCGGTCACCTGCTCCACCGGCACCGGCTTGGCGTTGAGGGCCTGGGCCACCAGTGCGTTACGGGCGCTGCGCTCCTCGTACCGGTGCTTCTGCCAGAACCCCAGGCGGATCATCGTGGGGATCAGAAGCAGGGAGATCAGGGTGAGGATCACCCACTGCCGGGTCAACAGGAAGCGGTACACGAACAAAGACCGTACCCCTCGCGTATCGGCCCCCTGAGGGAGGGTCCCCCAGAGGGCCGACGACATCCCTGCCCCGGCGGTCACACGCGGTCGACGATGCCCGCCTTCCCGGCCGCGCGGGCGCAGTGGGCACCGCAGTACCACTGGTTCTCGGCCTCGACGCCCTGACCGATGATCGAGACCTTGCAGTGCTCGCAGACGGGGGCCATGCGGTGGATCGCACAGGAGAAGCAGTCGAAGACATGGACCGCGCCCTGTGCGTGCACCTCGAAGGTCATTCCGTAGTCATTGCCGCATACTTCGCATTTCGCCATGTGGCACAGGGTGGGTGGTCGGCCCCCCGCGGGCGAGTGGGCGCCGGGCGAGTCGCCCGGCAATCACCCGTCCGTACGGCCGCGCCGCGCGGTCACCTGTCCGCTGCCGGTGTGGATGCCGGCGCCACGTCCCGCAGCAACTGCCCGAAAGCCGCCTCGTCGACGACCGGCGTGCCGAACTGGCGCGCCTTGAGCACCTTCGAGGTGCCCGAGTCCGGGTCGTTGGTGACGAGCAGGCTGGTGAGCCGCGAGATGCTCGTCGACACATGCAGACCGGCCTCGAAGGCCCGGTCCTCCAGGAGCTCCCGCTCGGTCGAGGTGTCCCCGGAGAACGCCACCCGCATGCCCTGCTTGAGCGGCCTGCCGTCCTCGTACCGCCCCGGGTTCGGATACGGACAGGCCGGCCGCTTGCGGGCCGCCCGCCAGCTGTTCGGACGGTAGCCGCCGCCGTGGCCGCCGCTCGCCTGCTGCCCGATCCGGGGCGTCTGCGACCACTCCGTCAGCGGCCGGCACTCGAGCAGCGGCAGCCGTACGTGGCCTGCCGCCGCGGCCCGCAGACTGGGCCGGAACGCCTCCGCCAGCACGCGCGCGTCGTCCAGCGCGTGGTGCGCCCGCCGCTGCACGACACCGAAGTGCGCGGCCAGCGTCTCCAGCTTGTGGTTGGGCAGCGGCAGCCCCAGCTCCTTGGAGAGTGCGATCGTGCACAGCCGCTGCTTCACCGGGGGCTCGCTCTTCGCGCGCGCGTACTCGCGCGCGATCATCTGCCAGTCGAAGACCGCGTTGTGCGCGACGAGCACCCGGCCGTCGAGCCGGGCCGCGAACTCCTCGGCGATGTCGGGGAAGAGCGGCGCCCCTTCCAGCACCTCGCTCGTCAGACCGTGGATCCACACCGGGCCCGGGTCGCGCTCGGGATTGACCAGCGTGTACCAGTGGTCCTCGACCTCGCCACGCCCGTCCAGCCGGTAGACGGCCGCGGAGATGATCCGGTCGTCCCGGGCCAGCCCGGTGGTCTCCACGTCGACGACCGCGTACCCCTCGGGATACGCGGCCGGCCACGGGGTGCCGGCGGAGACTGCGGTCGTCAGGTCTTCGAGCATGGTCATTGAGGATACGGGCCCCGGCTGACAGTCCGCTCCGTCAGGTCGCCCGTCGCCACCGCCCGTTCGCATGTCCTGATTGCCCTTCGCGTGGCTATGGACCTTTTCGCCGCCCGGTGCGACCGTGCACCCCGCCCGGCGCTGACGCGGCGAAGACTCCGCGGCGGCGCGGCGCTCGGACGGTCGACGGAAGGGCGGTACGGCGGATGGCACGCGTACGGTACGGCGCTCGGACCGAGGCGGAGATCGCGGCCGCGCGCACCACGAGGCTCCCGGACGTCTGGTCCACCGGCGTGGTGGCCGTCTGGGAGAGCGACCCGGACGCGGTCGCGGCAGTGCTGCCGCCCCCGCTCAAGCCCACCGGCCACCCCCTGGTCCGCGTCAACATCAGCCAGGTCCGGCTGCCCGGATACCCGCTGGGAGCGGGTTCGTTCGCGGTCGCCGCCGCGCACGGCACGGCCGAGGGCTGGTATCCGCTGGTGATGCCGATGACCCACGAGCGTGCCCTCACCGGCGGCCGTGAGGTCTTCGGCGAGCCCAAGAAGCTCGGCGAGGTGACCGTCGAGCGCGAGGGCGGCCTCGTCCGCGCGGCGCTGGCCCGGCACGGTGTCGCCTTCGTGGAGGTGCGTGGCACGGTCGGCACCCCGCTGCCGCTGCCGGAACCCGCGCCGAAGACCGACTTCTACTTCAAGTTCCTCCCGGCGGTGGACGGTTCGGGCTTCGACGGTGACCCGCTGCTGGTGCACTGCGTCCGCGAGGAGAAGGTCCGCCGGCTGGAGCGCGTGACGGGGGAGGTGATCCTCCGTGAGTCCGCGTACGACCCGGTCACCGACCTCCCGGTGCTGCGCCTGCTGGACATCACCCTCGGCGAGAAGACCAGCGACCAGCGCGGCCGGGTCGCCGAACGGGTCGATCCCCAGGCCCTGCTGCCCTACGTCCACCAGCGCTACGACGACCTCCGCCAGATCGTCGACGCGCCCCCGGAAGGGAGCGAGGCCTGATGGAACTCCGTGCCGGACAGGTCGCCGTCGTCACCGGCGCGGCGAGCGGGATCGGGCTCGCGATGGCCCGGCGGTTCGCCGCCGAGGGCCTGAAGGTGGTCCTCGCCGACGTGGAGCCGGCCGCCCTGGAGAAGGCCGCGGCGGACCTCCGCGCGGCCGGCGCCGACGTGCACACGCGCGTGGTCGACGTCGGCATGCGCGAACAGGTCCTGGAACTCGCCGAGTCGGCCTACGACACCTACGGCGCGGTACACGTCCTGTGCAACAACGCCGGCGTCGGCTCGGGCGCCGAGGGCCGCATGTGGGAGCACGAACCCAACGACTGGAAGTGGGCGTTCGAGGTCAATGTGTGGGGTGTCTTCCACGGCGTACAGGCTTTCCTGCCGAGGATGATCAAGTCGGGTCAACCCGGTCACGTGGTCAATACATCCTCCGGCGACGGCGGTATCGCGCCGCTGCCGACGGCCTCCGTCTACGCGGTCACCAAAGCGGCCGTCGTCACGCTCACCGAGTCGCTGTACGCCCATCTCAGGGCGGAGCACGCGCGCGTGGGCGCCTCGGTGCTCTTCCCGGGGCCGCACATGCTGCGTACGGGCCTGTGGGAGTCGCACCGCAACCGGCCCGAGCGCTACGCCAAGCAGCGGCCCCGCAGGACGCCGTACCGCAGCCTCGACCAGTGGGAGGCGGCGATGCGCGCGGCGGGCGAGGAGGTCGCCTTCACGCCCGTCGAGGAGGTCGCCGAGTTCGTCGTGGCGGGCATCCGCGCGGGCCGTTTCTGGCTGCTGCCGCAGAGCGAGCGCAGCGACGCCCAGATCCGGGCGCGGGCGCGCTCGATGCTGGACCGGGCGAACCCGTCGTACCTCGAGAACTTCATCCTGGACTGAGCACCTGGACCGACAGGGGGCTGTCGTGACCTCGTTTGACGACCCGTATCTGATCATCTCCTCCGACTGCCACGCCGGGCTGCCCACCGAGGAGTACCGGCCCTATCTGGACGCCCGGTACCACCGGGACTTCGACGAGTTCCTCGCCGGACGGGACCGCCGCCGGGAGGAGATGACCCGGCTCGGCATCCGCAACGAGGCGTTCGCGAGCAAGTGGTTCCAGGACAACGAGGAGGGGCTGCGCGGAGGCTGGGACAGCGCGCAGCGCCTGAAGGAACTGGACGGCGACGGGGTGGCCGCGGAGGTGGTTTTCCCGGACGCCGACGCGGTCGACAGCCGGACGGCCGCGCCCTTCGGGGTGGGCCTCGGCCTGTCCGGCGACCACGATGCGGAGCTGGGCATGGCGGGTGCCCGGGCCCACAACCGCTGGCTGGCCGACTTCGTCTCCGAACACCCCGAACGGCACTGCGGGGTCGCCCTGTTGCCGGTCACGGCCCCGGTGGACCGCGTCGTCGCCGAGGTGCACCGCGCGAAGGAGACCGGTCTCGGCGCGCTGATGATCCCCGCCATGTGGGTCGACAAGGAGCCGTACCACGACCGCCGTTACGACCCGGTGTGGGCGGCGGCCGCCGAGTGCGGGATGCCGGTCCTCACCCACTCCGGCGCCGCCCCGCGCCACGAGTACGGCGACCATCTCGGCATCTACGTCAGCGAGGTGACCTGGTGGCCGTCCCGGCCGCTGTGGTTCCTGCTCTGGTCCGGCGTCTTCGAACGCCACCCCGGGCTCAGGTTCGGCGTGGCGGAGTCGGGCTGCTGGTGGCTCCCGAACCTGCTCTGGTTCATGGACCGCCTCTACCTCGGCGCGCACGGCGGCAAGAAGCTGTCCCCCTTCGAGGAGCTGAAGCGCCCGCCGCACGAGTACCTGGACCGGCAGGTCTTCGTCTGCGCCACCAACACCAAACGCCGTGAACTCGCCCAGCGCTACGAGATCGGCGTCGACAACATCCTGTGGGGCAGCGACTTCCCGCACCCGGAGGGCACCTGGCCCGACACGCGCGCGTGGCTGCGCCGCACCTTCCACGACATCCCGGTGGCCGAGACCCGCAGGATGCTGGGCCTGGCGGCGGCCGAGGTCTTCGGCTTCGACGTGGCGCGCCTGACGCCGCTGGCCCGCCGTATCGGCCCCACCCCCGCCGACCTGGGCCAGCCGGCCGACCAGACGGCCGTGGCGGCCTCCTGGGCGCGCTCGCGCGAGGTGGGCCGCCACTGGCTGACGGACAACGACTTCCCGGCTCTGGGGGTGAGTTCATGAACGGTGAGCGCTACACGGTGATCTCCGCCGACTGCCACGCGGGCGCCGACCTCCTCGACTACAAGCCGTACCTGGAGAAGCGGTACCACGACGACTTCGACGACTGGGCGGCGACGTACGTCAACCCGTACGAGGACCTGCTCTCCGACTCCGCCGACCGGAACTGGAACTCCGCGCGGCGGCTCGCGGAGCTGGCGCAGGACGGGATCGTCGCGGAGGTGATCTTCCCGAACACCATCCCGCCGTTCTTCCCGTCCGGTTCCCTGATGGCCCCCGCGCCCACGGGTGCGGAGACCGAGCTGCGCTGGGCGGGCCTGCGCGCCCACAACCGCTGGCTGGCCGACTTCTGCGCCGCCGCGCCGGGCCGCCGGGCCGGTGTCTTCCAGATCCTCCTGAACGACGTCGAGGAGGCCGTGAAGGAGATCCGCCGGGCGGCGACCGCGGGCCTGACGGGCGGCCTGATGCTGCCCGGCACCCCACCGAACTCGGGCCTGCCCGAACTGCACGCGCGCGTGTACGACCCGATCTGGGCCGTCTGCGCGGAACTCGGCGTCCCCGTCAACCACCACGCGGGCTCGGCGTCCCCGCCGCTCGGCGACGAACCGGCCGCCCGCGCGGTCTTCATGGTCGAGACGACCTGGTTCTCGCACCGGGCGCTGTGGCACCTGGTCTTCGGCGGCGCCTTCCGCCGCCACCCGGACCTGAAGCTCGTCCTGACCGAGCAGGGCTCCGGCTGGATCCCGGGGGTCCTGGCCATGCTGGACTACTACCACGGCCGCCTGCTCGCCGCGGCTTCGACGGCGACGACCGCGGAGGCCAGGTTCGGGGCGGGGCTGGCGGAGGGCATGGGCAGGTCGCCGTCCGAGGTGTGGCGGTCGAACTGCTTCGTCGGCGCCAGCTTCATGCGCCCGCACGAGGTGCCGCTGCGCGACCGCATCGGCCTGGACAAGATCATGTGGGGCAGCGACTACCCGCACGACGAGGGGACCTACCCCTACACCCGTGAGGGCCTGCGCTTCGCCTACGCGGGCGTACCGCGCGACGAGGTCGCCGCGATGCTCGGCGGCAACGCGGCCCGCGTGTACGGCTTCGACCTAGACCTCCTGGACCCGATCGCGGCCGAGGTGGGACCGACGGCGGCGGAGATCGCGGAACCGCTGCGGGAGGCGCCGGCGGACGCCACGAGTCCGGTGTTCGCGCGGGGGGCTTCGGTACGGGTCTGGTGACGTCGGTACTCCCCTCACCGGGGACGGGGTGCGATCCTCCGTGTCGTGACGGAACAGACGCACGACAACGAGCCCCACACAGGCGCGCTCGGCTCCCGGCTGAACTGGCTGCGGGCGGCCGTACTGGGGGCCAACGACGGCATCGTGTCGACGGCGGGCCTCGTCGTCGGCGTGGCGGGCGCCACCGACGACCGGGGCGCCCTGCTGACCGCGGGCCTGGCGGGGCTGCTCGCCGGGTCGATGTCCATGGCGGCGGGGGAGTACGTGTCGGTGTCCACCCAACGCGACTCGGAACTGGCCGCGCTCGCGCTGGAGAAACGCGAGCTGAAGGAGCAGCCCGAGGCGGAACTGGAGGAGCTGACCGAACTGCTGGAGCGGCGCGGGCTGTCCCGGGAGGTGGCGCGGGAGGCGGCGGTCCAGCTCACCGAGCGGGACGCGCTGAAGGCCCACGCGAGCGTGGAGCTGGGTATCGACCCGGACGAGCTGACCAACCCGTGGAACGCGGCGCTGGCGAGCTTCCTGGCGTTCACGATCGGGGCGCTGCTGCCGCTGCTGGCGATCGTGCTGCCGCCCGCCGGCTGGCGGCTTCCGGTGACCGTGGGGTCGGTGCTGGCCGCGCTGGTCCTGACGGGGTGGAGCAGCGCGCGGCTGGGGGCGGCGGTGGTGGGTCCGGCGATGGTACGGAACGTGGTGGGCGGCGCGCTGGCCATGGGCGTCACCTATGCGGCGGGGACCCTGCTGGGGGCGGTGGGGGTCTAGCGGCCGCCCCACCCGTTGGCGGAGATCGCCAACAAGCAAGCGCATACCGCAGGTAATACTTGTGGGTAACAACGTCTAGCCGCAGGCGACCAGCGGTTCTACGGTGCCCCCATGCCGAACCTGCCCGATGTCGTGCTGTGGTCGATACCCGCCTTCGTACTGCTCACCGTGATCGAGGTGATCAGCTACCGCATCCATCCCGACGACGACGCCGACGGGTACGAGGCCAAGGACGCCGCCACCAGTGTCGGCATGGGGCTCGGGTCGCTCGTCTTCGACTTCGTCTGGAAGATCCCGATCGTCGCGATCTACTGGGCGGTCTACGAACTCACCCCGCTGCGCATTCCCGTCCTGTGGTGGACGGTCCCGCTGATGCTGTTCGCGCAGGACTTCTTCTACTACTGGTCCCACCGCGGCCACCACGTCATCCGCATCCTGTGGGCCTGCCACGTCGTCCACCACTCCAGCAAGAAGTTCAACCTCACCACCGCACTGCGCCAGCCCTGGACCTCGCTGACGGTCTGGCCCTTCTACGTCCCGCTCGTCGCCGTCGGTGTGCACCCGGCCGCGCTCGCCTTCTGCTCCTCCGCGAACCTCGTCTACCAGTTCTGGATCCACACCGAACGCATCGACAAGATGCCCCGGTGGTTCGAGTTCGTGTTCAACACGCCGTCCCACCACCGCGTGCACCACGCCTCCCAGGGCGGCTACCTGGACCGCAACTTCGGCGGGATCCTGATCATCTGGGACCGGTTGTTCGGGTCATGGGTGCCGGAGGTCGAGCGGCCGGTGTACGGGTTGACCAAGAACATCAACACGTTCAACCCGTTCAAGGTGGCCACCCATGAGTACCTGGCCATCGGCAGGGACCTGAAGGCCGCACGCGGTTGGCGGGAGCGGGCCGGGCGGGTGTTCGGGGGTCCCGGCTGGGCGCCGGCCGCCGCCGTGGAGCAGACCGAGGAGTCCGTGACCGCGTGAGAGCGTCCCGGGCGCTGCTCGCCGCCTTCGCTCTCGCCGCCGCGGCCGACCTCGGCTGCCTCGCCGCCGGCTTCCACCCCGGGCACGCGGTCGCCAAGGTGCTCCTGATGCCACTGCTCGCCGCCTGGGCCGCCCGCACGGGTGGGCCGCGGCTGCTCGTCGCCGCCCTGCTGTGCGGCTGGGGCGGCGACGTGCTGCTGCTCTCCGACGCCGACCCCGCCTTCATGGCGGGGATGGCCTGCTTCGCCGCCGGACACGTCTGCTATCTCGTCCTGTTCCGCCGCCACGGACCGGCACACGCGCGTGCCCGCGTTCTCGCCGTCGTCTACGCCGCCGCCCTCGTCACCCTGGTCGCCCTGCTGTGGCCGGACCTGCCCGCAGGCCTCCGTGTCCCCGTCGCCGGCTACAGCACCCTGCTCACCGCCATGGCGTACACGGCGGTCACCCGGCTCGGCCCGGTCGCCGGGCTCGGCGGTGCGCTCTTCATGCTCTCCGACACCCTCATCGCGACCGGTGTCGCCGACTGGCCGCAGCCGCCCAGACCCGACTTCTGGATCATGCTGACCTACGTGGCGGGGCAGTTCCTGCTGGTCCGGGGCACCCTCGACGCGCGGCCCGCACCGGCGACGGCGTACCGTGAAGTGCGCCCGACCACCCCCTGAGCGCACCCACGACACCGCACGAGAGGGATCCTCGCCATGCGCGCCACCACCATCCACGCCCCGTACGACATGCGCGTGGAGGACGTGCCCGAGCCGGTGGTGCAGCTGCCCACCGACGCCGTCGTACGGGTGCTGCGCGCCTGTATCTGCGGCAGTGACCTGTGGGCCTACCGGGGCGAGGCGGCCCGGCAGCCGGGGCAGCGCATCGGGCACGAGTTCCTGGGCGTCGTCGAGGAGACCGGCTCCGAGGTGGGCACCGTCCGGCGCGGCGACCTCGTGGTGGCCCCCTTCATGTGGTCCGACGGTGTCTGCGACTACTGCCGCGAGGGCCTGACCACGTCCTGCGAGCACGGCGGTTTCTGGGGCTCGGTGGGGTACGACGGCGGCCAGGGCGAGGCCGTGCGCGTCCCGTTCGCCGACGGCACCCTGGTCCAGCTGCCCAAGGACGCGGCCTCCGACGACCACCTGCTGACCGCCCTGCTGACCCTCTCCGACGTCCTCGGCACCGGCCACCACGCGGCCCTCGGCGCGGGCGCCCGTCCCGGTGCCACGGTCGCCGTCGTCGGGGACGGCGCGGTCGGCCTGTGCGCCGTGCTGGCCGCCAAGCGGCTGGGTGCCGAACGGATCATCGCGCTGGGCCGGCACGAGGTGCGCACCGACATCGCGCGCCGCTTCGGCGCCACCGACGTCGTCGCCGAGCGCGGGGACGCGGCCGTGGAGGCCGTCCGCGAGCTCACCCGGGGCCAGGGCGCGCACTCCGTCGTGGAGGCCGTGGGCACCGAGCAGTCCATGCGGACGGCCGTCGAGATCACCCGGGACGGCGGCGCGATCGGCTTCGTCGGCGTCCCGCACGGCAGCGGCACCGGTCTGGACCTCTCCGTCATGTTCGACCGGAACATCGCCCTGCGCGGCGGAGTGGCCCCGGTCCGCGCCTACATCCCCGACCTGCTGCCCGACGTCCTCGCCGGCACCGTCGACCCCTCGCCGGTCTTCGACCTGACCGTCGGCATCGAGGGCGTGCCCGACGGCTACAAGGCGATGGACGAGCGCACCGCCCTCAAGGTGCTCGTCACCAACGACTGAATCAACGCCCCGGTCAATCTCCCGTCAATCTCACGGTCAATGGTTGATCAGGTCCACTTGATGGAGCGCATCTGATGGAGCGTGCTTGAGCGGGTCGACCTGATCAAGGGACCCGGTCAAGTCCATCTGATCGGCACCGGCAGCGCCGTCAGTACCCCCGACACCGCGACCACCACCCCCAGCACGGCCACCTCGGCCCGCGCCGGGACGTACGCGGTGAGCGGGTCGGCCGCCCGGCGCAGCCGGAACCGTGCCCACAGCGCGAGCGCGGCGACGGCGGCGACGAGAACCACCTTGGCCAGCAGGGTGCGCCCGTACGCCGTCGTCGTCAGCTGGTCCAGGACCGTGCCCGCGGGCATCCGCCGCAGCGAACTCCACACGCCCGTCGCGGTGATGGCCGCGAGCAGTACGGCGGCCACGCGCGCGTAGAGACCGAGCAATGCCGCCCCGGCCTCCCCGCCGCACCACCGGCGCAGCAGGCGCAGCACGTGCAGCAGACCGCCCGCCCACAGCGTCGCGCAGGTCAGGTGCACCAGGGTCAGCGCCGAGCCGAGCAACGGGTTGTGCTCGGGCGCGGGATGGGCGCGCAGCGCCTCGGCGACGACCACCGCGGCCGCCGGCCACACCAGGAGCGCCGGGCGGCGCGCGCGGGCGCACAGAGCGGCCAGCAGAAAGGCGTTGACCTCGATCAGCGCCAACTTGCCGTCACGCGACTGGTAGAGACCGCCCACGTCGACGTCGGCGAGACCGCGCGGCACCAGGTTGCCCGTCGACACGACCGACGCGAGCGCCAGCGCGGCGACGAAACCGGCGGCGGCCGCGAACACCGCCCAGCTGGGCGGCCGTTCGGGCGGCGGGTCCGGCAGCCGGCGGGCCAGCCGGTCCACGAACAGCTCGCCCAACGGCACGCACAGCGCGGCGAACAGCACCCCGCGCAGCAAGGCGATACCGCCCGCCCCCGGCGCCGCGGCCTCCCCGGTGTCGTGCAACGCGACGGACGGCCCGAGCAGCGGCACCACCAGCGTGCCCAGCGCCACCAGAACCAGGACGGCGACGGCCCGGCCGCTACCGGGGCGTCTCGCGGGGCCGTTCGCGTCGGCCGCTTCGGTGGTCGGTCGTGTCGCCGTCACCCCACGATCTTCGCCAGTCATGACAGAACCGGGCAAGTAGCGGAAAACAACTGACGGAGCGTCATTCCGCCTGTCCGTACATTTCCCGCCCGTCGCGCGGTGCGGTCATGCCCAGGTGGCCGGATCCGACCCCCACAGCACCGGCGGTCGCGCCCAGCCGGCCGGGCCGCCCGCGAAGGACACCGGCGGCCGGGCGTACCGCAGCCGCCCCAGCGCGCTGCCCGTCTCGGCGAGCCAGGCGTCCGGGCCCTCGTACGGCTCGCCGCCCTCGGGTCCCGGCTCCAGTTCCGCCGTGAGCCACCGCGCGGTGCGCGCCAGCGCCAGCTGTACGAACCTGCTCCCGCCGTCGTACGACTGCTCGGTCAGCGCTCGGAGGACACCCGCCGCCAGCAGATACCCCGTGCCGTGGTCGAGTGCCTGCGCGGGCAGCGCGCCCGGCCGGTCCGCCGAGCCCTCGGTCTCCGCGATACCGGTGGCGACCTGCACCAGGCTGTCGAAGCCGCGCCGCCCGGCCCACGGCCCGTACGCACCCCACGCCGACACCTGGGCCACGACCAGTCCAGGCCGCCGTTCGGCCAGAGCCTCGGGGGAGAGGCCGAACCGGTCCAGGGCGCCCGGCCGGTAGCCGGTGACCACGACGTCCGCCGAGGCCAGCAGCTCCTCGAAGGCCGCCCGGCCGGGCGTGAGGTCGAGCGTCGCCGAGCGCTTCCCGAAGCCCGTGTCGGCGTGCTGGTCGGGGAGTTCGGGCAGCCAGGGCGCGTCCAGGCGCAGGACGTCCGCGCCCAGCAGGGCCAGGGTGCGGGTGGCGACCGGGCCCGCGATCACCCGTGTGAGGTCCAGGACGCGTACGCCCGCCGCGGGCAGCAGGGGATCACCGGCGAGCGGCGCGAGAGCGCGTACGGGCGCGTCGCCGATCCGCTCCCGGCTCAGCAGCGGCCTGAGCGCCACCGCCGCGCCCTGCTCGTGCGCCGCCCACTCCTTGGCCGTACGCAGGGCGACGGCGAGGCCCCCGGCCGCGCACACCGTGTCCTCCACGTCCACCGCGGACCGCTCCGCGAGGCAATCGGCGACGGTGTCCACCGACGCGTCCCCGGGCAGCCCGAGCGCGCTCAGCAACCGGGCCCGGTGATGCGGATAGTTCGCGTGCGTCCGCACCCAGCCGTCCTCGGCCCGCCAGAACCGCGACAGCGGCGCGAAGTTCACCGGCGCCCGCCCGTCGACCAGCAGATGCCGCTCACTCCCGAACGCCGTGCCGACGGCCCCGTCGTCGACCCGCACCTCGGGCACGTCCGTGAGACCGGCCCGCCGCGCCCCCAGCTCGGCGGCCGCCAGCGCGCAGGCCCCCACGCACGCCCGCGCCAACTCCCGTACGGGGAGCCGCGCTTCCAGCACCCCATCCCGTACAACGTTCGAGATCCGCGGGACCGGGGCGGCATCGCCGCCCAGGGCCGACCAGGCGGACTCGGTGTGCTCAGTAGTCATATAGGCACTATGCAGGGTGTACTGAATCAACATGTCGACCCAGGGTGACGAGGGGAAGCATGCCGGGGCGGAATTCCGTGAGTGGAGAACAGGCCAAGCCCGGTCCGCAGTCCCGCCTCCCCCCTGTTCCGGATGTTCCGGAGCCCCGCCCGGTACGTCGGCACGGGCGACTCGCGGGTGAAACCGGAAGGTGCGGAACGCCGACCGGAATCGGCAGCGGACAGCAGGGCATCCCAGGCTCGTGGACGACGACTCTGTACCGGCCACGGCTCCGCCTGTCGGTGCACTGCCGTGACCAGCCGTCCGGCGCACAAGTCGCGCCGGAGAATACATCCTTGACTGCGTGATCATTTGTCTTGAACTGTGAAGAGCTTGTGCTCAATTGGCTTTTACTCTTCATTGGCATTGATCAAGTCCCGTACGGCGGGGCCGGTTTCAGGGGGTGGAGAGTGGCTGGGAGAAACCCAGGACTCGTAGGAAGATCGATCATGGCGCTCGCGCTCGTGGCCGGATTGTCGGCTCTCGCCGGCAGCGCACACGCGGGTACGACCGAGTGCAGGCTTCCCGAGACAGGGGAACTGGGCGTCGAGCAACTGCCCACCGGATCGTCCGTGATCACGTGCGGCGCGGTCGGACGGGTCGTCGTCTACGACGGTGCCGGTGTAACCGTGCCCGAGCCGGGCATGGCCGTGAGCGTCGACATGCTGACCACGGACGGCGAGACGCACGGATTCACGCTGGAGGTCGCGGCGGACAGCAAGGTCTCCTACCTCCTTGAGGGAGCCGTCGCGGACTCCTCCACCGGTGGCTACGACGTGCCCGAGCCGACGACACCCGACCCGGCGTCCGACGTCCCGGCGGAGACGGACACGGTCACCGACGCCACGGACTCCTCCACCGATGCCGAGGTGGCCGACGTGGACGCCGCCGCCTCCCCGTCGGCATGCAGCGACGGCGCGTACAAGACGGACGACCGCAAGGAGTACGGCACCTACAACTGGTACATCGGCGACGGCGGTCTGCCCGCCGGGCTGTCCAAGACCGACGCCATCTGGGCGTTCGGGGACGCCCTCGACAACATCACCGAGAGCTACAACAACTGCGGCTACAGCGACTCCGTCGGCGCCAAGGAGAACTACCTGGCCACCACCAGCCGGGAGGCGAGCGTCAACAAGAGCAGCCAGTGCACCGGCCAGGACGGCCTGAGCGTGTGGGACGCCGGCGACATCAAGGACACCGCCGTCGCCACGACCTGTTCCTACACTTGGTCCATGCCGGGGGTGAAGAACGACCTGCGCGAGGCCGACGTCCGCTTCAACACGTACAACCATGACTTCACGAACAAACCGACCAGCAGCTGCGCGAACAGGTTCTTCGACGTCCGCTCCGTGGGTACGCACGAGGCCGGACACATCTTCGGACTCGGCCATGTCGGGGCGGGGCACGAGAACCTCACCATGTACACGGATTCGTTCAGGTGCAAGACGATCGCCAGGACCCTCGGCAAGGGCGAAGTCCTGGCGCTGCGCAGTATCTACTAGGCAGACCCCACAGGAGGCGTCGATGAGATGGTCCGGGCGATCCGCGGGTCTGCCGCTGCTGCTGACGGCGTTGGCCGTGGCGGCTGCGGCGTGCACGACGAGCAGCAGCAGTGACGGCGACGGGTCGGCGTCCTGCGTCTACCGGATCCTGTACCAGGACCGGACGTACGAGGACGTCACGGATGTGACGTTCGAGGCCGGCGGGAAGCTGGGCACGGCCACCCACCCGTCGTGCGACGACACCGGCGGTGAGGACGAGACCCTGCCGGCGGACACGATGACGGCCTACGAGGTGGACGGAGCCCCACCCGAGGTGGCCATCGCGGTCGGCGACACACCTGCGAACGCGCGGCTCGTCGCCGTCTACTCGGACAAGGAACTCCCACCCGAGGTGCAGAAACTGATCGACGGATCCTGACGCGAGTGCCCGCCGGTCATGGCCATCCCGCTGGGGATGGCCATGACCGGCGCGCGCCGCGTTACTTGACCGCCCGCAGTGCGTTGATGATCCCGGCCCCGTAGAAGCCGTTCACGCGCTTGCCGCCCACACAGGTGGCGTCGACGACTCCGTCGCCGTCCCCGTCGTACGGGTCCGTCGGGCAACCCGGGTTGTCCGCCTGCGCCTTGAGGAGCGCCTGGAGCTGGGCCGGGGTCGCCTTGGGGTACTTGGACTTCAGCAGCGCGGCCACCGCGGCGGCGTGCGGCGAGGCCATCGAGGTGCCCTGGAGGAAGCCGTACTGGTTGTTCGGCATCGTGGAGAGGATGCGGCCGTTCTTCGACGGCGTGTCCGGTATCTGGTAGCGGTCGCCGCCCGGCGCCGCCACATCGACGACACCGTAGCCGTAGCTGGAGAAGTACGACTTGGCGCGCGCCACGCCGGTCGAGCTGACCGTGACGACACCCGGCAGCTGGGTCGGCACGTCGAAGCACTCGTGCGGGTCGATCGTGCGGGTCACCGGCGTCGAGTCGTCGGGGCTGGACTCGTCGACGATTGCGTCGGAGTCGAGGTCCTCGTTGGAGTTGCCCGCCGCCGCCACATTGAGGGTGCCCTTCTTCTGGGCGTACAGCTGGGCCCGGTTCACCGCGTCGACGATCGCCCGCTGGTCGGGGTCGTCCATGCAGTTGTAGAGCCACGGGTCCACGTAGTAGCTGTTGTTGGTGATCTCGACGCCGTGGTCGGCGGCGAACACGAAGGCGCAGACGACGCTCTCCGGGAAGAACAGCTGGCCGGCGTCCGGCTCGGCCACCGTGATGCCCGCGACCTTCACACCCGGCGCGACGCCCGCCACACCGATGTCGTTGCGGGCCGCGGCGATCTCACCGGCGACATGCGTGCCGTGGTAGTGGTCGGCGTCCACGGGGCGCCAGGCGCCGTACGTCGTGTCCGGCTTGCCGCCCACGCAGTTCGCGGACTGCGAGGCGGAGAAGTTCGGGGCGAGATCCGGGTGAGTGTCGTCGACGCCGGTGTCGATCACGGCGACCGTCACGCTCTTGCTGCCCGGGTTGATCTTCGCGGCCTTGTCGGCGCCGATCGCGCGCAGGTCCCACTGGTCGGCCTCAAGGGGCTCCGCACCCGCCGAGGCGCTCTGCGAGAGCTCTGCGGCGTCCGCGGCCGACAGTATCTGCGCCGCGCCTTCCTGCGTCGTCCCCGCGGCCGTCAGCGGCGCCGTCCGCGTGGCGCCCGCGGACTGCACTCCGCGCGCCGCGCGGATCTGCCCGCCGAAGGCCGGGTTGGCCGAATGGACGACGATCACACCGATCTTCTCGTACGCGATGACGACGGTGCCGCCGGCCTTGGCGATGGCCTTCTTCACCGACTCGACCGTGCGGTGGTCGGCCTTGGTGTTGACCACGTACGACAGGACCGGACCGTCCGCGCTCGTCGCGGTGGTCGCCGTGATCGGGGCGGCCGAGGCGGCACCCGGCAGGAAGCCGAGCGAGGCGGTGAGCGACAGGACGACCGGCACCGCGAGGGCGAGGCGGCGTCTGGAACGCAGATGGGCCATGGGGTCTCCACATCATCCGGAACATCAACCGAGAACGGGCCCGCCCGAGCCGTGCGTGCTGCTTGGGCAGGTACATGACGGGTGGTGCAGGGGTGAAGCTATCTCCCGCACTCACCGGCCAGCAATGACCGGAGTGGGGTCACGCGAACGACTTCCGAAAGAACTCGGGCGAGTTGAACCTGTCCACGCGTGGCGCCGTGACCTTGAGGAGGGAGCCACAGCAGGATCGAGGCCCCCGTCGGAATCACTTACCGGAGCCCCCGCATCACTCCGGGTAGGTGATCCACATGTCTGTGAGGTCAGAATCCGCATGTCCGTATCGCGAGGAGACTCCGTGGCTACCGAGACACCACCGCCCTCGAAAGCGCAGACCCGGCTCCCCTCCAGCGAGGAGTTCACCGAGGTGCAGCAGAGTCCGGAGTTCGCCGAACTGCGGCACTCCTCCCGCTCCTTCGCCTTCCCGCTGACCGTCGGCTTCATCGCCTGGTACCTGCTGTACGTCCTGCTCTCCAACTACGCGGGCGACTTCATGGGCACCAAGGTCGTCGGCAACATCAACGTGGCCCTGGTCCTCGGCCTCGCCCAGTTCCTCACCACGTTCCTCATCGCCTGGTGGTACGCGCACCACGCCGCCGCCAAGCTCGACCCCAAGGCCGAGGCCATCAAGTCCCGGATGGAGGACGGCGCATGAGTCCCGCGATCACCTTGGCGGCCGGCGAGGCCAGCGAGCACCGGACGCTGATCATCACCCTGTTCGCGGTGTTCGTCGCCGCGACCCTCGTCATCACCATCTGGGCCGGCCGCCAGACCAAGGACGCCGCCGACTTCTACGCGGGCGGCCGCCAGTTCACCGGCTTCCAGAACGGCCTGGCCGTCTCCGGCGACTACATGTCCGCCGCGTCCTTCCTCGGCATCGCCGGCGCCATCGCCCTCTTCGGCTACGACGGCTTCCTCTACTCCATCGGCTTCCTGGTCGCCTGGCTGGTCGCCCTGCTCCTGGTCGCCGAGCCGCTGCGCAACTCCGGCCGCTACACCATGGGCGACGTGCTGGCGTACCGCATGCGCCAGCGCCCGGTCCGTACGGCGGCCGGCACCTCGACGATCGTGGTGTCGATCTTCTACCTGCTGGCCCAGATGGCGGGAGCGGGCGTCCTCGTCTCCCTCCTCCTCGGCATCACCAGCGACGCCGGCAAGATCGGCATCGTCGCCCTGGTCGGCGTCCTGATGATCGTCTACGTCACCATCGGCGGCATGAAGGGCACCACCTGGGTGCAGATGGTCAAGGCCGTGCTGCTCATCGTGGGCGCCCTGCTGCTGACCTTCATGGTCCTGGCCAAGTTCAACTTCAACATCTCCGACCTGCTCGGCAAGGCCGCCGACAACAGCGGCAAGGGCACCGCCTTCCTGGAGCCCGGCCTGAAGTACGGCGCCACCGGCACCAGCAAGCTGGACTTCCTCTCCCTCGGCATCGCCCTGGTCCTCGGCACCGCCGGCCTGCCGCACATCCTGATCCGCTTCTACACCGTGCCCACCGCGAAGGCCGCCCGTAAGTCCGTGCTCTGGGCGATCGGCCTGATCGGCGCCTTCTACCTGATGACCCTCGCCCTCGGCTTCGGCGCCGCCGCGCTGATCAAACCGGACGAGATCATCGCCTCCAACAAGTCGGGCAACACCGCGGCCCCCCTCCTCGCCCTCCATCTGGGCGGCGTCGACTCCAACTGGGGCGCGATCCTGCTGGCCACCATCTCGGCGGTCGCCTTCGCGACGATCCTCGCGGTGGTCGCGGGCCTCACCCTGGCCTCGTCGTCCTCCTTCGCGCACGACATCTACGCCAACGTGATCAAGAAGGGCCAGGCCTCCGAGAAGCAGGAGATCAACGCGGCCCGCTACGCCACCGTCGGCATCGGCGCGGTCTCGATCGTGCTCGGCGCCCTGGCCCGCGACCTCAACGTCGCCGGCCTGGTCGCGCTCGCCTTCGCGGTCGCCGCCTCCGCAAACCTGCCGACCATCCTCTACAGCCTCTTCTGGAAGCGCTTCACCACCGCGGGCGCCCTCTGGTCGATCTACGGCGGCCTGGTCACCGCAGTCGGCCTGGTCCTCTTCTCACCGGTGGTGTCCGGCAAGGAGACGTCGATGTTCCCGGACGTCGACTTCCACTGGTTCCCGCTGGAGAACCCCGGCATCATCTCGATCCCGGTCGGCTTCCTCCTCGGCGTCGTGGGCACCTACCTGTCCAAGGAGGTCCCGGACGCCGCGAAGTACGCGGAACTGGAGGTGCGGTCCCTGACCGGCACCGGAGCGCACTGACCTTCGTACGACTGGCCGCGTCGACGGGATCGTAGGGTCCTACGACGCGGCCGCGTCGTACCTCGTGGCATCGGGGCCCCCGCGATGTCAGTGCTGTCACGTAGGCTCGCAAGTGACGGAAGAGAACCGATCCGTAACGAGGGAGGGGGCCCAGGTGCTCATCGATACCTACGGCCGGGTGGCCACCGACCTGAGGGTCTCGCTGACCGACCGGTGCAATCTGCGCTGTACGTACTGCATGCCCGAGGAGGGCCTGCAGTGGCTGACCAAGTCCGACCTGCTCACGGACGACGAGATCGTCCGCCTGATCGACATCGCCGTCCGCCTGCTGGGCATCGAGGAGGTCCGCTTCACCGGCGGCGAGCCCCTGCTGCGCCCCGGCCTGGTCGGCATCGTGGAGCGGGTGGCGGCCCTGGCCCCCCGCCCCCAGATGTCCCTGACGACCAACGGCATCGGCCTGCGGCGCACCGCCACGGCCCTGAAGGCGGCCGGTCTGGACCGGGTCAACGTCTCCCTCGACACCCTGCGCCCGGCGGTCTTCAAGCTCCTCACCCGCCGCGACCGTCACCAGGACGTCCTCGACGGCCTCCAGGCGGCCCGCGACGCCGGCCTCACCCCCGTCAAGGTCAACACGGTCCTGATGCCGGGCCTGAACGCGGACGAGGCCCCCGACCTGCTGGCCTGGGCGGTGGAGCACGACTACGAGCTGCGCTTCATCGAGCAGATGCCGCTGGACGCCCAGCACGGCTGGAAGCGCGACGGCATGGTGACGGCGGGGGACATCCTCGCCTCGCTCCACACCCGCTTCGACCTCACCCCCGAGGACGCCGCCGAGCGCGGTGCCGCCCCGGCGGAGCGCTGGCTGGTGAATGGCGGCCCGTACCGCGTCGGCGTCATCGCCTCGGTCACCCGCCCGTTCTGCGCGGCCTGCGACCGCACCCGTCTCACGGCCGACGGCCAGATACGCAACTGCCTGTTCGCCAGGGAGGAGACGGATCTGCGCGGCGCCCTGCGCTCGGGCGGATCCGACGAGGAGATCGCCCGCATCTGGCGACTGGCGATGTGGGGGAAGAAGGCGGGGGCGGGCTTGGACGACCCGTCGTTCGTGCAGCCGGACCGGCCCATGTCCGCGATCGGGGGCTAGAGCGCCCGCTCAGTCCCCTCGCTCCGTCCACTCCCGCAACAACACGACATCCTTCAAGAACCCCCGCACCCCCAGAAACTGCGAAAGATGCTCCCGGTGCTCCTCGCAAGCGAGCCAGGTCTTCCGCCGCTCGGGAGTGTGAATCTTCGGGTTGTTCCAGGCCAGCACCCACACCGCGGCAGCGCGGCAGCCTTTCGCGGAGCAGACGGGGGAGTCCGGTTCGGAACCGGGGGCATTCGGGATCACAGGGACGACCCTAGCCGAGGCCCGGTCGGTGCTGCCGTGCGGTCGCCGACCCGCGTCCGGACACCAGCAAGGTCAGACAGACGAATGCCAGTGGGACGAGTACGGTCATGGCAGGTGTACGGCGGATGTTCAGAGGTGGTTGTCCGCCTGAAATGGCGACGCCGAGCAGCCACGGGGGGAGCTGCCCGGCGTCGGTCCGTCGCTCCGACGGGGGATGCGGAGCGCGTACGCAGTATGTCATGGGTCACCCGCCGCCCGGCACCGGAACTGCATGATTGATCTGAGCTTTTCCTGAGCTTTGTACGTGGCAGCCGTCCGCCTACGCACCATCCCTGATGCTCAGACCGGCCCCGGCTGCTCGTCGCGCACCCCTGCCGCCGGATCCGCCACCGCGTCCTTTGGGACGGACTCCACGTGCGGTTCCTCCGCGCGCGGCGGCGCGATCATCAGCCGGGTCGGCGCGACACCGAATGTCGACGGGAGCGAGGGCGGGCGCTCCCGGCCCGCGTTGGCGATGACCACCGCGACATAGGGGAGCAGCGCTCCCAGCACCAACGCCACGACGGCGACATAGCGTTCGACGTTCCACAACGTGGCCGCGAGGATCACCGCAGCGGTTCGGACGGTCATCGAGATGACATACCGTCGCTGTCGGCCGCGTACGTCCTCCGCAAGGCCGGTGCGGGCCCCGGTGATCCGGAACACCTGGGCGCTTCCGCCGCCGCGCTGCTTCCGCATCACATTCCACCATCCGCCCGTATCGGACTCTCCCCGGCCCATACCCTGTCCGCGCCCGTACGGGGAACCGGGCCGGGACGTCTCTTACGTTACGCCGCGTCTGCGCCGCCTTCGAGACCGGGTCGCCCTCCTGCCTGCGTGAACGTCCTGCGCCGTACCACGTACGGGCTTACCGACATGCGCCGTACGGCGTACGGGCCGAGACTTGGCGTAATGCTCACGTCGAGCCGTACGAGGAGGCAGCCATGGGCTGGTTGTGGGCGATCATCGTGGGATTCGTGCTGGGCCTGATCGCGAAGGCGGTCATCCCGGGAAAGCAGCACAGCCCCCTCTGGCTGACGACCATCTTCGGCATGCTGGGCGCGATCGCCGGCAACGCGATCGCCCGCGCGGTGGGCGTGGCGGAGACCAGGGGCATCGACTGGAGCCGCCACATCTTCCAGCTGGTCGCCGCGATCATCATCGTCTTCCTGGGCGACATGCTGTACATGGCGACCCTGGGCAAGCGGAAGCAGCGAGTCTGAAGCGACCCGTGAGGGGCGCGGGGTCGTGTGGAAATCCCCGCACCCCTACGGCGCTCATGAACCGACGACCTCCACAGCCGCCAGGTTCTTCTTGCCCCTCCGCAGCACAAGCCACCGCCCGTGCAGCAGCTCCCCGGCGGAGGGCACCGCGTCCTCGGCGGTCACCTTCGCGTTGTTCACGTAGGCCCCGCCCTCCTTCACGGTCCGCCGCGCAGCGGACTTGCTCGCCACCAGCCCGACCTCCGCGAACAGGTCGATCACCGGCCCCAGTTCGGCGACCTGGATGTGCGGCACCTCGGAGAGCGACGCGGCCAGAGTCCTCTCGTCCAGCTCAGCCAGCTCGCCCTGCCCGAAGAGCGCACGGCTCGCGGCGATCACCGCGGCCGTCTGGTCGGCGCCGTGCACCAGCGTCGTCAGCTCCTCGGCCAGCGCCCGCTGGGCCGCCCGCGCCTGCGGACGCTCCTCGGTCTGCTTCTCCAGGTCCTCGATCTCGTCGTGGGACCTGAAGCTGAAGATCCGCAGGAACTTGGAGACGTCCCGGTCGTCCGCGTTCAGCCAGAACTGGTAGAAGGCGTACGGCGTGGTCATCTCCGGGTCGAGCCAGACCGTGCCGGACTCCGTCTTGCCGAACTTGGTGCCGTCGGCCTTGGTGATCAGCGGCGTGCCCAGCGCGTGGACCACGGCGTCGGGCTCGACCTTGTGGATCAGATCGGTACCCGAGGTGAGGTTGCCCCACTGGTCGCTGCCGCCGGTCTGCAGCGTGCAGCCGTACCGCCGGTACAGCTCCAGGAAGTCCATGCCCTGGAGGATCTGGTAGCTGAACTCGGTGTAGCTGATGCCCTCCTGGGACTCCAGGCGCCGGGCGACGGCCTCCTTCGCGATCATCTTGTTCACGCGGAAGTGCTTGCCGATGTCCCGCAGGAACTCGATGGCCGACAGGCCTTGCGTCCAGTCCAGGTTGTTGACCATGACGGCCGCGTTCGGCCCCTCGAAGTCGAGCAGCGGGGCGATCTGCGCGCGCAGCCGCTCGACCCACTCGGCGACGATCTCGGGCGCGTTCAGCGTGCGCTCGGCGTTCGGCTTCGGGTCGCCGATCAGGCCCGTGGCGCCCCCGACCAGGCCCAGCGGGCGGTTTCCCGCCTGCTGGATCCGGCGCATCGTCAGGATCTGCACGAGGTTGCCGAGGTGCAGGCTGGGCGCGGTCGGGTCGAAGCCGCAATAGAACGTGACAGGACCGTCCGCGAACGCCTTGCGCAATGCGTCCTCGTCCGTGGAGAGGGCGATGAGCCCCCGCCACTTCAGTTCGTCGACGATGTCCGTCACGGTTCTCGTATCTCCTTGGGCGATCTCGGATGATCTATGGATGATCTCGGGGCAGTCGTGCGACCACCGGCTACGAGGTTATACGCCCTGACTGACAGAGCTCATATTGAAGTCGGGCACGCGCAGCGCGGGCATCGCAGCCCTAGTGAACCAGTCGCTCCACTCCCTCGGCAGCGTCTTTTCCGTACGCCCGGCCTCCGTGGCCCGCCCCAGCAGGTCCACCGGCGACTCGTTGAACCGGAAGTTGTTCACCTGTCCGGTGACCTGGCCGTTCTCCACCAGGTACACGCCATCCCGGGTCAGGCCGGTGAGCAGCAGCGTCGCCGGGTCGACCTCGCGGATGTACCAGAGGCAGGTCAGCAGCAACCCGCGCTCGGTGGCCGCGACCATCTCGTCCAGGGAGCGGTCATCGCCGCCGTCCAGGATCAGGTTCCCGCCCGCCGGGGCGACCGGCAGCCCGGTCAGGCCGGCCGTGTGCCGGGTGGTGGTCAGGTGCTTCAGCTCGCCGCCCGCGACCCACTCGGTGGCGGCGACCGGCAGCCCGTTGTCGAAGACCGACTGGTCACCGCCGGAGGAGTGCGCCACGACGAACGGCGCGGACTCCAGGCCCGGCTCGTTCGGGTCGCTGCGCAGGGTCAGCGGCAGGTCGGTCAGCCGCTCGCCGACGCGGGTGCCGCCGCCCGGCTTGGAGAACACCGTCCGCCCCTCGCTCGCGTCCCGTCCGGACGCCGACCACAGCTGGTAGATCAGCAGGTCGGCCACGGCGGTCGGCGGCAGCAGCGTCTCGTACCGGCCCGCCGGCAGCTCCACCCGGCGCTCCGCCCAGCCGAGCCGTACGGCCAGCTCGGCGTCGAGCGCGCCCGGGTCGACGTCCTTGAAGTCCCGGGTGGACCGCCCGGCCCAGGCCGACCGGGTACGGTCCGGCGACTTGGCGTTCAGCTCCAGGGTGCCGGTGGGCTGGTCGTGGCGCAGCCGCAACCCGGTCGAGGTGCCCACGTACGTCGAGACCAGCTCGTGGTTGGCGAAGCCGTACAGCTCGCGGCCACCGGCACGCGCGCGTGCGAAGGCCTCCCCGAGCGCCGGGGCGAAGTCGGCGAACACGGCGGAGGAGGTCTCGGCGGGCGCGTCCGTGAAGTCCGGCGCCTCCGGTACGCCGGTGACCAGCGGCTGCGCGTCCTCGGCGGGACCGGCGCCCCGCGCGGCGGCCTCGGCGGCCCGCACCAGCGGCTCCAGGTCGTCGGCGGTCACCGCCGACCGGGACACGACACCCGAGGCCGTGCCCTCCTTGCCGTCGACGGTCGCGACGACGGTGAGCGAACGGCCGCGCGTGACGCCGTTCGTGGTGAGCGCGTTGCCGGCCCAGCGCAGGTTGGCGGTGGAGTGCTCGTCGGCGATGACCACACATCCGTCGGCCCGGGAGAGTTCCAGAGCACGCTCGACGATCTCGTGCGGCTTGTTGTCACGGGCGCTCATCGACCGGCCTCCTGCGTGGTGTTGAGGATGTTGACGCCCTTGAAGAGGGCCGAGGGGCAGCCGTGGGACACGGCGGCGACCTGTCCCGGCTGGGCCTTGCCGCAGTTGAAGGCGCCGCCCAGGACGTAGGTCCCCGGGCCGCCGACGGCCGCCATGGAGCCCCAGAAGTCGGTGGTCGTCGCCTGGTAGGCGACATCCCGGAGCTGTCCGGTGATCCGCCCGTTCTCGATCCTGAAGAACCGCTGGCCGGTGAACTGGAAGTTGTAGCGCTGCATGTCGATCGACCAGGAACGGTCGCCGACGACGTAGATCCCGCGGTCGACCCCGCCGATCAGGTCCTCCGTCGAGAGACCGGCCGGGTCCGGCTGGAGCGAGACGTTGGCCATGCGCTGCACGGGCACATGCCCGGGGGAGTCGGCGTACGCACACCCGTTGGAGCGCTCGAAGCCGGTCAGCTTCGCGATCCTGCGGTCCAGCTGGTAGCCGACGAGCGTGCCGTCCTTCACCAGGTCCCAGGACTGGGCCGCGACGCCCTCGTCGTCGTAGCCGACGGTCGCCAGGCCGTGCTCGGCGGTGCGGTCGCCGGTGACGTTCATCAGCTCGGAGCCGTACCTGAGTTTGCCGAGCTGGTCGAAGGTGGCGAACGAGGTGCCGGCGTAGGCGGCCTCGTAGCCGAGCGCGCGGTCCAGCTCGGTGGCGTGGCCGATGGACTCGTGGATGGTCAGCCACAGGTTGGACGGGTCGACCACCAGGTCGTACAGCCCCGCCTCCACGCTCGGCGACCGCATCTTCTCGGCGAGCAGCTCCGGGATCTGCTCCAGTTCGGCGTCCCAGTCCCAGCCGGTGCCGGTGAGGTACTCCCAGCCGCGGCCGACCGGCGGTGCGATGGTCCGCATCGAGTCGAACTCGCCGCTCGACTCGTCCACGGACACGGCGGTCAGCTGCGGGTGCAGCCGCACCCGCTGCTGGGTGGTCACGGTCCCCGCCGTATCGGCATAGAACTTGTTCTCGTGCACGGTGAGCAGCGAGGCGTCGACATGGCTGACGCCGTTCGCCGCCAGCAGCCGCGCGCTCCACTCCGCGAGCAGCGCGGCCTTCTCCTCGTCGGGCACGGTGAACGGATCGATCTCGTACGACGAGATCCACGTCCGCTCCTCGTGCACCGGCTCGTCGGCCAGCTCGACCCTCCCCCACTGCCCGAAAGGCGTGGGAGGTGCCCCCACATCGGACCCGGCAGCCTTGATCACCTGCGCCGAGAGCTTGGCCATCGCCACCGCCTGGGAGGCGACCTTGGCGGCGGCGTCCAGGCTCAGGTCCACGCCGGAGGCGAAGCCCCAGGTACCGCCGTGCACGACCCGGACCGCGTAGCCGAGGTCGGTGGTGTCCGACGATCCGGCGGGCTTGGCGTCCCTGAGACTCCAGGAGGCGCTGCGCACCCGCTCGAACCGGAAGTCCGCGTGCTGGGCCCCCAGCGCACGCGCGCGTGCCAGCGCGGCGTCGGCCAGGGCCCGTAGCGGAAGCGCCGTGAAGGCTTCGTCGATGGAATGAGGCACGGAGGTCTCCCTGCTGTCGTGGCCTGTCCGTCCGATCATGTCGCGCCCACGGGTGTACGGACCACAGGTTTCGGCCCGACGTCGGGCCTTTCTGTAGGGATCCGACAGCGACGCCCCCGAGCCACTGTCGGTGCCCGCTTGCTCGCGGTGATGGCGGGACCGATAGGTTTTCGATGAAGCCGCCTGTCGTGCCAGCTGTTGCGGCCGGTGGTCAGACCGAACGAAAGGGTGATCCGTTGAGCCGCTCGGTTCTCGTCACTGGAGGCAACCGGGGCATCGGCCTCGCCATCGCCCGCGCTTTCGCCGACAACGGCGACAAGGTTGCCATCACATACCGCTCGGGTGAGCCGCCCGCCGTCCTCAAGGAACTGGGCTGCCTCGCCGTCAAGTGCGACATCACCGACACCGAGCAGGTGGAGCAGGCCTACAAGGAGATCGAGGACGCCCACGGCCCGGTCGAGGTCCTGATCGCCAACGCCGGCATCACCAAGGACACGCTTCTGATGCGTATGTCCGAGGAGGACTTCACCTCGGTCGTCGACACCAACCTCACCGGCACCTTCCGCGTGGTCAAGCGTGCCAACCGCGGCATGCTGCGCGCCAAGAAGGGCCGTGTCGTCCTCATCTCCTCGGTCGTCGGCCTCTACGGTGGTCCCGGTCAGGCCAACTACGCCGCCTCCAAGGCCGCACTGGTCGGCTTCGCGCGGTCCCTCGCCCGTGAGCTGGGCTCGCGCAACATCACCTTCAACGTCGTCGCGCCCGGCTTCGTCGACACCGACATGACCAAGGTGCTCACCGACGAGCAGCGCGCCACCATCGTGTCGCAGGTGCCGCTCGGCCGGTACGCGCAGCCCGAGGAGGTCGCCGCGACGGTGCGGTTCCTCGCCTCGGACGACGCCTCGTACATCACTGGAGCCGTCATCCCCGTTGACGGCGGACTGGGAATGGGTCACTGATCACCATGAGTGGAATCCTTGAGGGCAAGCGCATCCTGATCACGGGTGTGCTGACGGAGTCCTCCATCGCCTTCCACGCGGCCAAGCTGGCCCAGGAGCAGGGCGCCGAGATCATCCTCACCGCGTTCCCGCGGCCCACGCTGACCGAGCGCATCGCCAAGAAGCTCCCCAAGCCGACCAAGGTCATCGAGCTCGACGTCACCAACGACGAGCACCTCGGGCGGCTGGCCGACCTCGTCGGCGAGGAGCTCGGCGGCCTCGACGGTGTCGTGCACTCCATCGGCTTCGCCCCCCAGGACGCGCTCGGCGGCAACTTCCTCAACACGCCCTTCGAGTCCGTCGCGACCGCCATGCACGTCTCGGCGTACTCCCTGAAGTCGCTGACCATGGCCTGCCTGCCGCTGATGCAGAACGGCGGCTCGGTCGTCGGCCTCACCTTCGACGCCCAGTACGCCTGGCCGCAGTACGACTGGATGGGCCCGGCCAAGGCCGCCCTGGAGGCCACCAGCCGCTACCTCGCACGTGACCTGGGCAAGCAGAACATCCGCTGCAACCTCGTCTCCGCGGGCCCGCTCGGCTCCATGGCCGCCAAGTCCATCCCGGGCTTCACCGAGCTGGCCTCGGTCTGGGACCACCGCTCGCCCCTGGAGTGGGACCTCAAGGACCCCGAGCCGGCCGGCAAGGGCATCGTCGCCCTGCTGAGCGACTGGTTCCCGAAGACCACCGGCGAGATCGTCCACGTGGACGGCGGTCTGCACGCCATCGGCGCCTGACCCGCACGGACACCATCCGCACGGACACCATCCGCACGGACACCATCCGCACGGATTTTTCCGAGGCCCGCATCCCGTGAGGGGTGCGGGCCTCACCCGTTCGGCCCACCGGCCGGGCCGTCGTCGCCCGGGCGGCGCACCCTGGGGCTACGCGTCGGACTACGCGTTCACCGCGCGATTCCCTCCCCAGCCCGGCCGAGGAGGTCCCCTTGTGCGCCTGTCCCGCAGCCTGGCCTCAGTGACCGCGGCCCTCGCCCTCGTGCTGGCCCTGCCGTACGACGCCGTGTCCCACGCGCGCGCGGGAGGCGGTCACCAGCCGGCCCCGCAGCTGTTCGGCGCGTCGTGCCGGACGACGGTCCGCGGCTCCCATGTGGTGGCCTACTGCCACAACCCCTATGTGGACACCGACCGGGTACGGCTGCACATCGAGTGCGCCGAGTGGTGGGACATCGACACCGACGGCTCCCCGATCGACACCGGCCCCGCGTTGACCGTACGGCTCACCGGCCGCTGCTGGCAGGACATCCGCTCGGTGTGGATCAGCCACCAGAAGGCGAGCTGAACCTGCCCGGACGGCACAGGTACGGGTAGCTGGCCGCCTCCTTGGCGGCCGCGTCCGCGTCGCCCGCCCGGATCGCGTCGACCAGGCGGGCGTGGTCCATGTACGTCTCCGGCGTCAGCTGGGCGCCGACGTCCGCGCGCAGCCAGTCCCGCAGCACCTCGCCCAGGTCGGCGTACATCGCCGTCATCACGTCGTTGTGGGAGGCGGCCACCACGGCCAGGTGGAAGGTCGCGTCCGCCGTCACGAAGGCCTCCGCCTCGCCCGACTCCCAGGCCCGCTCGCGGTGCGCCAGAATTGCGTCGAGCTGCCTGAGGTCCTTCTCCGTGCGCCGGGCCGCGGCCAGCCGGGCCGCCGACGACTCCAGCGTGGAGCGCAGCTCGGCGATGTGCCGGGGGTCGGCCCCGGCGAACCGGCGGTGCATCACGCCGGCCAGCTCACTGGTCGCCACGACGTACGTGCCGGAGCCCTGCCGGATGTCCAGCAGGCCGTTGTGCGCCAGCGCGCGGACGGCCTCCCGGACGGTGTTGCGGGCCACCCCGAGCTGCTCGACCAGCTCCGGCTCGGTGGGGATGCGCGAGCCGACCGGCCACTCGCCGGAGGCGATCTGGTTCCGCAGCTCGGCGATGACCTGCTCGGACAGCGCCGAGCGGCGCGGGTGGCTCAGAGGCATGACACACCTTCGCACGCGAGGGCCGGGAGAGGACGACGGGGTCCGCCGTGGTCCTGCGCCCGGGACTGGACAACCAATCATCCCATGATTCTATGATGGGCGTCATGGGAGCCGAGGAAACCACTACGACGACATCCACGACAGCACGTCCGACGGAACCCGGCGGGGGGCCGGTGAACGGCACGCGCGCGTGGACGACACGGCTGTTCGTCGTCGGCATCCTGCTGGCCGCCGTCAACCTCCGGCCCGCCATCACCAGCCTCGGCGCGCTCCTGGAGGAGGTCCGCGACGGGCTCGGCATGAGCGGCAGCGTGGCCGGACTGCTCACCTCCGTACCGCCGCTCTGCTTCGCCGTCTTCGGCGTCATGGCCCCCCGGCTGGCCCGCCGCTTCGGCCCGTCGGCGGTGGTCTGCGCCGGCATGGTCGCCATCACGGCCGGTCTGCTGATACGCCCGTACGTCGGCGGCGCCATCGGATTCCTGGCCGGCAGCGCGCTCGCGCTCATGGGCATAGCGGTCAGCAACGTGCTGATGCCGGTCATCGTCAAGCGCTGGTTCCCCGACCGGGTCGGCTCCATGACCGGCCTGTACTCGATGGCCCTCGCCGCCGGCACCTCGATCGCCGCCGCGGTGACCGTGCCTGTGACCGACGCGCTGGGCGGCGGCTGGCAGTCCGGGCTCGCGGTGTGGGCGGGGTTGGCGGCGGTCGCGGTGCTGCCGTGGCTTCCGCTGGTCCGGGACCGGGGACCGGTGCCGGCGCCCGTGGCCGAGGCACGCGCGCGTGCGGACCGGCAGCCGCCCGCCCTGCGGATCACCCGCAGCCGTACCGCCTGGGCGCTCGCCGTGTTCTTCGGGCTCCAGGCCACCGCCGCCTACATCACGATGGGCTGGATGGCGCAGATCTTCCGGGACGCGGGCGTGCCCGCGGGCACCGCCGGACTGCTGCTGGCCGTCACCATGGTGATGGGCGTACCGCTGGCCTTCGTCATCCCGCGCGTGGCCACCCGGCTGCCGCAGCAGGGGCCGATCGTGATCGCGCTGGGCGTCTGCGGCCTCGCCGGATACGCCGGCCTGTGGGCCGCCCCCGCCGGCGGTGCCTGGGCCTGGGCCCTGCTGCTCGGCGTCTCCAACTGTGCCTTTCCGCTGGCCCTCACCATGGTCGGGATGCGGTCCCGGACCGGCGCGGGCGTCGTGCAGCTCTCCGCCTTCGCCCAGAGCGTCGGCTACCTCATCTCCATCCCGGGCCCGCTGCTGGTGGGCGTGCTCTACCAGCACAGCGGTGGCTGGGGCCTGCCGATCGCCCTCATGGCCGCTCTGATGATCCCGCAGATGGCCGTCGGCATCCTGGCGGGCCGCGACCGCACGGTCGAGGACGAGGCGGCGGCGGCCGGCTGAGACCGAGTCCCACCGGCCGTAACCGGCCGACGCCGACGCCGACGCCGACGCCGATACCGACCGGCCGCGGCCGGCTGGCGCCGACGTGGCCCGCCAGGACGCCGCCCCGGTCCTGTCGGCGTCCCGGGCCGCGTGGTGCGTCCCGGTGGCCTGGTGCGTCCCGGTGGCGTGTCGTGGGCACCCCGCCCGATCCGTCCCCTTCGAGGGGTGCCAGACTGGTGGCATGCCAGTGCTCGACCCGAACCCCCAGAACGGTCAGAAGAAGATGCTGATCGTCTTCGGCTCGTTCTTCGCCATCTTCATCGTCATCGCTGTCATCGCGACCCTCGCGTCGCCCTGACCATCGCCCCGGTGGCCGATGGTGGGGCTAGCACCACCATCCCCTAGGGGGTGAGGGTCAGGGTCAAGTGGGTGGATCACCGGATGGGTTGACCGCCGCGGATTCCGTAATTTCGAGTTGTGGCCGCGAGAGACGGTCACCGAAGCCCGGAGACCAGCGGAGGCGATCATGCCGGTCCGTACGCACACCCTGCCCCACCCCGCCACCCCGGGCAGCGTCGACGTCCGGCTGCCCTGGTGGGCCCTCGCCCTGCCCGCGCTCGCCTTCGTCGCCCTGCTGGTGCTGATACTGAACCCGGTGGACGCTCACGCGACCACCGGTGACCCGGCCGTCACCCATCTTGTCGAGCGGGTCCAGCAGATCGTCACGCGTTAGCCCCACAGCCTTCGGACCGGGCGAAGCCGCATGTCAACTCCCTGCGCCCGATGGCCTGTTTCATGCGAAGCTGGGTGACATGAGCGTCGCAGAATCCCGCAGGATCGTCTTCTTCCGCCATGCGAAAGCCGACTGGCCACAGGTGACCGACCACGAGCGACCGCTCGCTGAGCGGGGCCGAATGGACGCCGCGGTCGCCGGACGCAAGCTGGCGGACAGCGGTATCGCCTTCGACCTGGCCCTGTGCTCCACCTCCGTGCGCACCCGGGAGACCTGGAAGCTCGCTGTCCATGAGCTCGCGCACCGGCCGAAAACAGTCTACGAGGAGCGGGTGTACGACGCCTCTCCTGGTGAGCTGATCGCCGTGCTCAACGAGGTGCCCGACGACGCGCAGGACGTTATCCTCATCGGCCACAACCCCAGCGTGCACGGGGTGACCGAGGTCCTGACCGGCAGTTCCGAGGGCGACGCCCGCGACCGGATGAACCGCCGGGGCTTTCCCGCCGCCGCCTTCGCCGTCATGACCTTCGAGGGCTCCTGGAAGAGCCTGGAACCGGGCGCGGCCACACTCGTGGACTACTGGGCGCCCTCCGACTGAGACCACCGTACGACCACCGCCCTCCGGCGCGGACGACAAGGGGCCCGGCGCCGATCTCCTCGGTGCCGGGCCCTCGCGACAGGACCGCCGGGCGGTTCAGCTCTCGTCGTGGGTGTCCGCCGCCTCGACCTCTTCGCGGGTGACGCCCAGCAGATACAGGACCGTGTCCAGGAAGGGGAAGTTCACCGCCGTGTGCGCGGCCTTGCGGACGACCGGCTTGGCGTTGAAGGCGACACCGAGACCGGCCGCGTTCAGCATGTCCAGGTCGTTGGCGCCGTCACCGATGGCCACCGTCTGCGACAGCGGTACGCCCGCCGCGGCGGCGAACCGGCGCAGCAGCCGCGCCTTGCCCGCACGGTCCACGATCTCGCCGGTCACCCGGCCGGTGAGCTTTCCGTCGACGATCTCCAGCGTGTTGGCCTGGGCGAAGTCCAGCCCGAGCCGCTCCTGGAGATCGTCGGTGACCTGGGTGAAGCCGCCCGAGACGACGCCGACTTGGTAGCCGAGCCGCTTCAGCGTACGGATCAGGGTCCGGGCGCCCGGCGTCAGCCGCACCTCGGAGCGCACCTTCTGCACGACCGACTCGTCCAGCCCCTTCAGCAGCGCCACGCGCGCGTGCAGGGACTGCTCGAAGTCCAGCTCCCCGCGCATCGCGGCCGCCGTCACCTCGGCGACCTCGTCCTCGCAGCCGGCGTGCGCGGCGAAGAGTTCGATCACCTCGTCCTGGATGAGCGTCGAGTCCACGTCCATGACCACCAGACGCTGGGCCCGCCGGTGCAGGCCGGCCGCGACGACGGCGATATCCACGCCGAGTTCCGCCGCGTCCGAGACCAGGGCGGTGCGCAGCGCCTCGGTCCCCACACCGGACACCGCGAACTCCACTGCCGTCACCGGGTACTTGGCGAGCCGGAAGATACGGTCGATGTTGCCGCCCGCCTTGGCGATCCGGGCGGCGATGGCGGCCGTCGACTCGGCGGTGAGGGGGTGGCCGAGGACGGTGACCAGGGAACGGCCGAGTCCGCGCGGGCGGTTGTCGCCGTGGCCGGAGATGATCTCCGCCTGCATCTTCACGGACTCGGCCCAGCTGTGCACGGTCGCCCTGAGGTCGCCCTCAAGTCCCGCCGCGGGCTGGGTCACGAGCGCGCACAGCACCAGACGGCCTCGCGTGACGACCTGCTCGATGTCGACCACGTCGACCATGTACGCGGCAAGGGTGTCGAAGAGGCCGGCCGTGATGCCCGGCCTGTCCTTGCCGAAAATCTTGACGAGGAGAGTGGGGACCTCGGAGGTCTGAGGATCGCTCATGGTGTAACCACCGTAACCGGCACGCAGTGCCTGCGGCGCAGGTGGTCCGCCTGACGGACATGGAACAACAAGTGTCGGATCGGTGTCGGAGGCCTTGCTTCCGTACAACGGGCGAACGTGCGTGCGATGTCGGCGGCCGGAATGGGGATACTCCCTGACCGCGCCTTCACGCACAGTTCAGTGCCGCTCCACGCGCGGTACGGACGACACCGGTCCGCACCGCCGTGCCCCGCTCCGACGAGTGACCTCACCGGCGGGGCCGCGTGGGTGGCGGTGGCGGTGGCGGAGGCGGGGGAGGAGGCGGCGGGCCCGCGGCCGGACCGTCCGGGCCGTCCGGACCGTCCGGGGCCCTTCGGCCACGTCGCGAGGAGCGAGGCGGCGGGTCGACCGGCCGGGCCATGGTGGGAGCGCCGTACAGATCGCCGGCACCGGGCGGTACGTCAAAGGAGTCACCGCCGCTACCGTGCCGCCACTCCTCCGCCGACCGCCGACCGTCGGGGGACCGGTCGTCCGCCGGGGACGACGCGCCCGACGGCGACCGATGGCCCGGACCACCCGCCGGCGCCACCCCCGGCCCCGGACCGCCGTACGGCCCCGCCGAGTCCCGCGCACCCCCGGGCCGACCGCCCCGTTCGTCAGCCGGCCTGGAGTCCTGCGGTCCTTGCCGCGTGTCGGGCCAGGGTGCCCCTGCGTCGTACGGCCCCGGGGACTGCGGTTCCCGCGGCGTGTCGGGCCGGGGCGTCTGCCTGTCGTACGGGCCCGGCGCCTGCGATTGCCACGGCGCGTCGCGCCGGGGCGTCCGGCTGTCGTACGGCGCCTGGGCCTGCGGTTCCTGCCGTGCGTCGGGCCACGATGCCCCTGCGTCGTACGGCCCCGGGCCCCGCCGTTCCCCCGGCCTCTCGGGTCGGGCCTCCCGGTCGGCGCTGCCTGGCTCGCGTAGCTCGTTCGGTACCCGGAGATAGGGGTTCGTCCGCGGATTCGGCGGGCGGTGCGGGGTCCCCGGTGCGTAAGGCCCCGCAGACCCACCGCTTCCGGTCCGTCCCGGCGTCTCAGACCCCACCGGGTACGTCGGCCCGGCCCCCGCGTCACCCAGTGCCAGTCGTGCCGTGTGGGCGCCGGCCGCACCGGTTGCCCATGCCAGCAGTGCCCCCGCCGCCCCCGCCGCCGCACCCCACGCAGCACCGAGGAGCAGGGCCATGCCCAGCTGCCCGTGCAGTTCGATGCCGGCGCCGAAGGCGTCGAAGCCCAGCACCGACAGCGAGGCGTCCACGGACACGTCCGTCAGCCAGGCCAGTAACGGCAGCGTGAGCGCGGTCGCGATCCCCAGCCGCACCGCGCACCGCCCGGCGAACGCGAGCGCGCCCGGATTCGGGCCCCGCCCGCCCCCGCCGTCCGCGTCACCGCGTGAGCCCCGCCCGCCCCCGCCGTCCGCGTCAGCGCGTGAGCCTCGCGGCGCACCCGCCCCCGCCCCACGGCCGGCCACCGGCGTCCGGACCGCCGTGAACACCCCGGCCAGCAGCATCAGCAGGGCCGCGGCGATGCCCAGCAGCCACACCCGTCCGTCCAGGTCGGCCAGGTGGCCCAGGGTCACCGACTGGCCGGACGGCGAGTTCAGGAGGTCGTCCAGGGGGTGCGGCAGGAACATGGTGAGGATGCCCGTCGCCCTGCCGTCGAACGGTACGAAGAGGCCGATCGGGATGCCGAGCCAGACGCCGTTCGGGGCGCCGAGCAGCGCCGCTCCCATGATCCGGCCCGGGTGCGGGTCGCCGACGGCCGCGAAGGCCGCCGCCGCCCAGCCCGCCGCGACCGCCACCAGCAGTACCGTCACCAGCGCCGAGACCGCCGGCCGTACCACCCGGTGCACCGCGTCCCAGCCGCGCGGCAGCGGAGTGCGGCGCGAGGCCAGCAGAGCGATCAGCAGGATGCCGACCGCCCATCCGAGCCCGCCGAGCAGGGTCGCCGCCGTGTCCACGCTGAAGCCGACCGCCGCGTTCGCGTGCACGAGGTCGCCGATGCGGTCCGGCAGCAGCCCGCCGACATCCCCGATGCCGGGGATCTTGAGACCGCCCCCTCCGCCGCCGGTGCCCGGCAGCTTGTCCAGCCCCAGCGCCCCGCCATCGATGGTCACGACCGAGTGCCCGGCCCAGGCCAGTCCGCCCAGCGTCGCCACGAACAGCACCACCACCGAGCCCGCGCGGGCGAGCAGTTCGGCCGGCGCGATCACAACTCCGGCCGTGCGCAGGGACCGTAAGAAGAACCAGGACAGGAGGAGGGCTCCCACCAGACTCACACCCAATGGCGTGATCTCGATGGCCGTGGTGGCCTCCGCCCCTTTCAGACCGAATGCAGACAGATCTCCGTTCGGCGTGACCGAACCACCCGCCCCGAGTGCCACAACCGCCGCTGTCATCGGGCCCAGGGAGCCCGCCGCGTCGGCCCCCAGCAGGTGCAGACCCAGCGCCGCCGTACCCGCCATGCCGATCAACGCCCAGCTCACCGCGGCGATCGCGGCCAGCAGGATGTCACCCCACGGCAGCCGCGCGCCGTGCCCCGTGTTCTCGACTGCCGTGCCGGACGTGCCAGAACCCATGGCTGACCCCCCGATCCGCGGACGCGCCGGGCCGCTCCGCCGCGCTTGTCCCCCTCGCGTGGATTACCACTCTCCGGCCCGGTTTCAACCCCGTCAACGGAAAGAGTTGAAGCGCTCGCAGGAGGACTCCGCAAGGTCCGACTTTCGGTCAGAGGGCCGAGCCTGAAATAGTTCCCGACGATGTTCGACATCCCTAGACTCCCTGTGATGGGGGTAACTCGGGGGACTACTCATGGGGCTTGGAGTGCCGGAACTCGTACTGGAATCAAACGGACGTACCTGGACGCTCGACCCGTCCAGGTCATACACCCTCGGACGCGATCCGCAGGGGGACCTCGTGTTCGACGACGCCAGGGTCTCCTGGCGGCACGCCACGATCAGCTTCGACGGCCGCAGTTGGGTCATCGAGGACCACGGCAGTACCAACGGCACCTTCGTGCGGAGCCAGCGGATCCAGCGGACGGAGATCGGCCCGGGCTCGGCCGTCCACCTCGGCAACGCGAACGACGGACCACGGCTGAGCCTCTCCGGCGCCGCGGCCCCCACCGCCCAACCGCAGCCCCAGCAGCAGCCGTACGCGGCGCAGGGCGCGGGCGGCGCGGGCTGGTCCCAGCCGCCGGCTCCGCAGCAGTCGGCTCCGCTACAGGACTGGCAGCAGGCCCCGTCGGCGATCCCGCAGCAGCAGGGCGCCCCGGCCATGGCCTCCGGCGGTGGCGCGGGGGCGCCGCCGGTCTACGGCGACCGCAGCCCGACCACGTTCCACCAGTTCTCCATCGGCCGCGTGATGCGCATCGGCCGAGCCCTGGAGAACGAGCTGGTCGTGTCCGACCTGCAAGTCTCGCGCCACCACGCGGAGTTCCACTCCACGCCGGACGGCCGTATGGAGATCCGCGACCTGGGCTCGCACAACGGCACGTACGTCAACGGTGTCGCGATCGCCAAGGGCGGCACCGCGCTGCTCGGCCCGAACGACATCGTCGGCGTCGGCCACTCCACCTTCCGGATCATCGGCGACCGGCTGGAGGAGTTCGTCGACACCGGCGAAGTCTCCTTCTCCGCACGGCACTTGACGGTCACGGTGGACGGCGGCAAGCAGATCCTCAAGGACGTCTCCTTCGGTGTACCGGAGAAGTCCGTGATCGCGGTCATCGGTCCGTCGGGATCCGGAAAGTCGACCCTGCTCAAGGCGCTCACCGGCTACCGCCCGGCCAACGAGGGCGAGGTGCTGTACGACAACCGCAACCTCTACAAGCAGTTCGCCGAGCTGCGCCAGCGCATCGGTCTGGTCCCGCAGGACGACATCCTGCACAAGGAGCTGACCGTCAAGAAGGCCCTCAAGTACGCGGCCAAGCTGCGCTTCCCGGCCGACACCACCGGGCAGGAGCGCGACGACCGCATCGACGAGGTGCTGCGCGAGCTGAAGCTCGACATCCACAAGGACAAGAAGGTCACGTCCCTCTCGGGCGGTCAGCGCAAGCGGGTCTCGGTGGCCCTGGAGCTGCTCACCAAGCCGTCGCTGATCTTCCTCGACGAGCCCACCTCGGGCCTCGACCCGGGCATGGACCGCGATGTCATGCAGCTGCTGCGCGGCCTCGCCGACGACGGCCGTACGGTCCTCGTCGTCACCCACTCGGTGGCCGAGCTGGCGCTGTGCGACAAGCTCCTGGTGATGGCGCCGGGCGGTTCGGTCGCCTACTTCGGCCCGCCCGAGGAGGCGCTGAACTTCTTCGGCTACGACACCTGGGCCGATGTCTTCTCCGCCTTCGAGAACTACCGCGACTACGACTGGGCGGGCCGCTGGAAGGGCTCGCAGCACTACCAGATGTACGCCGCGGACATCGACGCCATCGCGCCGCAGTCCGTACAGATGCCCGCGATGCAGGCGATGCGGCCGAAGAAGCCGCAGAGCTGGGGGTCGCAGCTGCTGACCCTGGTGCGCCGGTACGTGGCGGTCATCGCCTCCGACAAGGGCTTCCTGTTGCTGACGGTGATCCTGCCGGCCGTGCTCGGCGCGGTCAGTCTGCTGATCGACAGCGACAAGGGACTGCTGGTCAACCCGGTGAACTCGAAGACCGGGGTGCCGGTCCCGAACGGCACGGCGACCACGGTCCTGCTGATCCTCGCCGTCGGCGCCTGTTTCGCGGGCGCCGCGAACTCCGTGCGTGAGCTGATCAAGGAACGGGTCATCTACGAACGGGAGCGGGCGACCGGCCTGTCCCGGTCGGCGTATCTGATGTCCAAGGTGGTCGTGCTCGGCGTGATCACCGTGCTGCAGGGCCTGATGGTCGGCCTGATCGGCTTCTCCAGCCGCGAGATCCCGGGTGAGGGCGTGGTCCTCGGCCACTCCACCCTCTTGGAGCTCTGTATCCCGATCATGGGGCTCGGCTTCACCTCGATGATGTTCGGCCTGGTCATCTCCTCGCTGGTGAAGACCTCCGAGAAGACCATGCCGCTGCTGGTGATGTTCGCGATCATCCAGGTCGTCTTCACCGGCTGCCTGTTCAACCTGAACGGAGCGGTCGGCGTCAACCAGGTCTCGTACCTGATGCCGTCCCGCTGGGCGGTGGGCGCCGACGGCGCCACGCTGGACTTCAACAACATCGCGCCCAACACCGACGACCCGACCAGCACGGACCCGCTGTGGAACCACACGGCCGGCGCCTGGACCATGGACATGGCCGCGCTGATCGTCCTCGGGGTGATCTGCGGCTTCCTGGTGGCCCGCTTCCTGCGCCGCCACGAGCCCGAGGTCATGCGCAAGTAGTCGCCCGTACGACGCCGAAGGGCGGCGCCCCGCAGTGGGGTGCCGCCCTTCGGCGTGTGCGTGCAGAGGTCCGCGCCGGCCTCAGTACGCGCTGTTGACGTTGTCGATCGAGCCGTACCGGTTGGCCGCGTAGTTGGCGGCGGCGGTGATGTTGGCCACCGGGTCGTAGATGTTCCAGGACGTGCCGTTGACGTGGTACGTCGAGAAGGTCGGCGGGATGACCTGGAGCAGGCCCTTGGACGGGACGCCGTTGATGGCGTTGATGTCCCAGTTGTTGATGGCGTTCGGGTTGCCGGAGGACTCCCGCATGATGTTGCGGTGCAGGCCGTTGTAGGAGCCCGGGATGCCCTTGGTCTTCATGATGTCGAGGGCCTGGCGGATCCAGCCGTCGAGGTTGTTCGAGTAGGTCTTCGCGGCGACCTGCTGGATCTGCGGGCGCTGCGCGGACCGGCTCGCGGCCTGCTTGGCGGCGTGCTTCACGTGGGCGGCGTGGGCGGCCTGCTTGGCGGCGGCCTCGACGTGCTTCACGTGGGCGGCGTGGGCGGCCTTGACCTTGGCGGTGTGGGCCGCGTGGGCCTTCTTCACGTGCGCCGTGTGGGCCGCGTGCGCCGCCTGGACCTTCTTGACGTGGGCCACGTGCCGGGCGTGGGCCTGCTTCACGTGGGCCATGTGCAGGGTGTGGGGCGTGGCCGCCTTCTTCTTGGCGGCGATCGCCTCGACCTTGACGTTCTGGAACGCGAGCTGGTCGGTGACCGTGCCCTTGACGTCCTTGATCTGCTCCGTGCCGTAGGCCACCTGGGCCGCGGTCTGGGGGGACCCGGTCGCGAGGGTCTCCGCGCTGCTGGGCACGGCGGAGAAGGCGAGGGCGGCGGCGGCGCCGAGCGTGGCGACACCGGCGAGCGCGATCTTGTGATGCTTGGTCAGCGTGGGACTGTGGCTGTGCTTGGGCATGGCGGTGGACCTCTTCGGATAGCGCGGAGGTCGCTCGTTTTGTCCGCGGGGGAGACCGGCTCCTCCTGCACGAACACCGCGAGGGGAACCCGCGGTGTTGAGCGACGGGAGCCATTGTTAGCGGCCGCAAAATGCCCTGGCAAAGGTGTGACGTACGATCCCCGGTAGTAGAGCCCGGAAGGGCAAAACGGGACAGACTAGGCAGTCTGCCCCGTTCACCGCAGGACCCCTTATCTCCTATGTCCGTTCGTACGTGATGTGCGCCCTATGTGCGGCCTCACATCGGCCGCACATGAATCTCACCGGGAGTTGCTGGCGCAATGCTCTGTGTGAGGCCTCTCCTCCGGGAGGATGAGGTGCACGTCCCCGAACTCGTGCCACAGGTAGAGCCCGCGCAGCGCCTCCTCGTAGCTGCGGTCGACCGCGGGCCGTCCCGCGACCGCCTCCAGCATCAGCAGATGCGAGGCCTCCGGCTCGTGCAGCCCGGTCAGCAGTCCGTCCACCACCCGCACCCCGCGCTCGGGCGTCACGACGAGCTCCGTCCACCCCTCGGCCGCCCGCACCACCCCGTCGGGCCCGGCGGCCGACTCCACGGCCCGCACGGCGGTCGTCCCGACGGCGACGACCCGCCTGCCACCCGCCCTGGCCGCGTTGATCAGCCGCGCCGACGCCTCCGGCACCGCGAAACGTTCCGCGTACGGCGGCTCGTGCGCCTCCGCCGACGACACCCCCGTGTGCAGCGTGATCGGCGCGAACTGCACACCCCGGCTCACCAGCTCCGCCACCAGCCGCGCGGTGAAGGGCCGCGCCGCACTCGGCATCTCCGCACTCCCGGCGCCGTCGGCCGAGGGCAGCGCGAACACCGTCTGGTACACGGACAACGGCTGGTCCCGCTCTGTATAGGAGTAACGAATGGGCCGCCCGTGCTCCCGCAGCATCCCCGGCACGTCCCCCGAGGCCCGCGCCCACCACAGCCGCTCGCCCCGCGCACTCAGCGGCTCAGCCAGGACCAGCCGCCCGCCCCCGGGCAGCCACACCTCGCTCCCCGCGGATGTGCCCGCACGCGCGCGTGTGGTTCCCCTGCCGTCCGGCTCCCGCAGCTCGACCGCCCACCGGCCGTCGTCCCCGCGCGTGGAGAAGTGCACCACCACGCGCGCGTGCCCGACCCGCCCGTCCACGGCGGCCGCCAGCGTCGGCGAGGTGTTCACCACCAGCAGGTCCCCGGCCCGCAGCAGCACCGGCAGCTCGGCGAAGGCGTGATGCGACACCGCCGTCCCGCGCGACACCAGCAGCCGTACGGCATCCCGCTCCAGCCCCGGCCCGCGCTGCTCGGCCGGCACCCGCGCGGACAGCTCCTCCGGCACCCGCAGAGCTGTCGTCATCGTCCCTCCACCAGAGCCGGCGCCCCGTACCGCCCGCTCGCCGGCCGCTCGTCGAGCAACCGCAGGAACGCCGGCACGACGCTCTCCGGCGCCGGCCGTGGATCGTCGTCGTCCGGTACCGCCGCCGCGTACAGGCCGGTCGCCATGTCCCCGGGATCCACCGCCCACACCCGCAGCCCCGGCTCCTCCACGCCGAGCACGGCCGCCAGCTGGTCCAGGGCCGCCTTCGAGGCGCCGTAGCCGCCCCAGGTCTCGTACGCCTCCGCGCCCGCGTCCGAGCTGACCGCGACCACCGCCCCCGCCGCCGACTCCCGCAGCAGCGGCAACGCCTCCTGGACCAGGCCCAGCGCCGCCACCACATTCACCTCCAGCGCCCGGCGCAGCCCCGCCAGGGGCAGCTCGCCGAGGCGCACCAGCGGCTCGGCACCCAGCGCGCTGGCATTGCTCACCAGCAGGTCCAGCCCACCCAGCCGACGCGCGGCGGCCACCAGCTCGGCCCGGTGCCCGGCGTCCGTGACATCGCCGGGCAGCGCCGCCACCCGCGTCCCCGGCCCCGCGACGGCCTCCGCCGCCTCCTTCAGCGCCCCCGTGCCCCTGGCGTCCAGCACCAGGTCCCAGCCGCGAGCGGCCAGCGCCTTGGCCAGCGCCCGTCCCAGCCCCTTCGACGCCCCCGTGATGATCGCTACCGGCATGACAACCGTCCCCTCGGCTCCGTCCGCCTCCGTCGGCGGTGACCTCAACCTAGGAACCGCACCGCCCCGGCCGCCTCGGACGCGGGCCGCAATCCGGCGGGTCCTTCGGACTACGCCGCCGGTCCGGGGCCTGCGCCCTAGGACTCCGGTCCTACGGCCATCGGCCCAGGCCCCGCCACCATCGGCCGATCCGCGGTGTCACACCCCGCCGGTACCGTGAGGGCATGAGTCAAGGTCCCCGGTCCGGCCTCGCGGCGGTCAGCGCCGCGCTGCTGGCCATGAGCAGGCACCTGGAGGTGCGCGACGTCCTCAAGACGATCGTCGCCTCCGCCCGTGAGCTGCTCGACGCGCAGTACGCGGCGCTCGGGGTCCCCGACGACCACGGCGGCTTCGCCCAGTTCGTCGTCGACGGCGTCACCGACGCCCAGTGGAAGGCCATCGGCCCGCTCCCGCGCCAGCACGGCATCCTCGCCGCGATGCTCCACGAGGCGAAGGTCGAGAGGCTCGCCGACGTCCGCAGGGACCCCCGTTTCGAGGGCTGGCCGTCGGCCCACCCCGAGATGTCCGACTTCCTGGGCCTGCCGATCCGGGACGGCGACGAGATCATCGGCGCGTTGTTCCTGGCGAACAAGGTGCGCTCGGTGGAGGAAAGCCCCCCACACCCCGGGTGCCCCGAGCCCGAGGGCGGTTGCGGCTTCACCGCGGAGGACGAGGAACTGCTCTCCATCCTCGCCCAGCACGCCGCGATCGCCCTCACCAACGCCCGCCTCTACGAGCGCAGCCGCGAGCTGACCATCGCAGAGGAACGCTCCCGGCTCGCCCACGAGCTGCACGACGCGGTGAGCCAGAAACTGTTCTCCCTGCGCCTGACCGCCCAGGCCGCCGCCGCCCTGGTCGACCGCGACCCCTCCCGCGCCAAGGGCGAGTTGCAGCAGGTGGCCGCGCTCGCCGCCGAGGCCACCGACGAACTGCGCGCGGCCGTCGTGGAGCTGCGCCCCGCCGCCCTCGACGAGGACGGCCTGGTCGCCACCCTCCGCACCCAGGTCCAGGTCCTCGACCGCGCCCACGGCGCGCGCGTGACCTTCGCCGCCAGCGGCTTCCGCGCCCTGCCCGCCGCCCAGGAGGAGGCACTGCTCCGGGTGGCCCAGGAAGCCCTGCACAACGCCCTGCGGCACTCCGGTGGCGAGCACGTCGACGTGACCGTGAACCGGCGCGGCGGCGGGGCCGTGCTGCGGGTCACGGACGACGGCAGCGGCTTCGACCCGCACCTCACCCGCAGTGCCGGACGCCACCTCGGCCTGGTCTCCATGCGGGACCGGGCGAGCGGGGTCGGCGGCACGCTGACCGTGGAATCGGCGCCCGGCAAGGGCACCACGATCGAGATGGAGGTCCCCGGTGGCTGACGCGATCAGGGTCCTGCTCGTGGACGACCACCAGGTCGTCCGCCGGGGCCTGCGTACCTTCCTGGAGGTCCAGGACGACATAGAGGTCGTCGGCGAGGCAGCCGACGGCGCCGAAGGGGTCGAGCGCGCCCAGGAGCTGAGCCCCGACGTCGTCCTCATGGACGTCAAGATGCCCGGCATGGACGGCGTGGAGGCCCTGCGCAGGCTCCGCGAACTCGACAACCCCGCGCGCGTGCTCATCGTCACCAGCTTCACCGAGCAGCGCACGGTGATCCCGGCCCTGCGCGCCGGTGCCGCCGGGTACGTCTACAAGGACGTCGATCCCGACGCGCTCGCCACCGCCATCCGCTCGGTGTACGCCGGGCATGTCCTGCTCCAGCCCGAGGTGGCCGGTGCTCTGCTCTCCCAGGAGGAGGCCAACTCCGGCCAGGGCAGGGGTGGTTCGCTCACCGAGCGGGAGCGCGAGGTGCTCGGGCTGATCGCCGACGGCCGCTCCAACCGCGAGATAGCCCGCGCCCTGGTGCTCTCCGAGAAGACCGTCAAGACGCACGTCTCGAACATCCTGATGAAACTCGACCTCGCCGACCGCACCCAGGCCGCCCTGTGGGCCGTACGCCATGGCGTGACCGGCTGAAACGCCCTCCGTAACGCTTTACCGACGGCAACATGAAGGGTCGTCCTACGGGCTGAGATTCATACCGTCGTGGGAATGTCACCCGGACGGCGCATCCTCTCCCGGCCGCCGGCGTTCTTCAGTGCGTGCCGCGGCGACCGCCGCGGCGATCGCCAAGGAGGGCTCAAGAAGTGAAGAACCTGAAGAAGGCAGCGGCCGTGACGATGGTGGCCGGCGGGATCATGGCCGCGGGCGCGGGGATGGCCTCCGCCCACACCGGTGGCTCGCACGCCGACGGCCGGGCCCAGGGCTCTCCGGGCGTCGTCTCGGGCAACGTCATCCAGGCCCCGGTGCACATCCCGGTCAACGCCGTCGGCAACAGCGTCAACGTCATCGGCGTGCTGAACCCCGCCTTCGGCAACCTCGGCCTCAACCACTGAGACCGCGCCGCACCGCGGCATCGACCTCCGGCCTTCCGGGCGCCCCCGGAAGGCCGGTCGGCTTTTGCTCCCCATGACTCCTACGCCGTCGCCTCCCGGGCGTCGCTTCCGGCCTGGTCGCCCAGATCCCGCTCAACGTCCCGGTCAACGCCGGCGGTCTCTCCGCCAACGTGGTCGGCCTCCTGAACCCCGCGTTCGGCAACACCGCGGTCAACAAGCAGGACCGGCCCCACCGTCGAGGGCTACGCCGTCCGGCGTAGCCCTCGGGCGTCCTAACGCCCCCGCTCGCGCTCCTCCACCACCGAGTTGTACGCCGCCACCTGCGCCCGCCGGGCCGTCCGCTCCACCGGCCGCAGGGCCAGCGACCGCGCCGCCATCTCCGACGCGCTCACCGCGCCTCCGTGTCCGTTCTCGTAGGCCAGCGAGATCAGCAACCCGACCCGCTGCGCCAGCTCGAGGACCCGCACCGCACGCGGCGGATAACCGGGGGCCAGCACCTCCCGCCCCCGCTCGGCCCGTGCCCGGTACGCGTCGATCGCCGCCTCCGCCACCGGGCCCGAGCCGGCGACATCCAGCTTCGACAGCAGCTCGGTCGCGTCCCTGAGCGCCTCCGCCAGCTCCCGCTCGGCCTCGCCCAGCGAGGGCACGTCCGCAGGCGGCGCCTCCCGTACCGGCAGCACATGCCAGACCACCTCGACATGCACATCACCGGCGGGGCCGGCCTCGTACACCTCCGGCACCAGCCCGAACGCGGCGCCGTAACAGATCACCGCCTCCTCGGCCTCCAGGGCCCGCGCGTTGAACTCCGGCGGACCGCTCAGCCCCAGCGGATGCCCCGACGCCGGCAGCGCGACCCGCAGCCCGGTCGCCCCCAGCGACCGCAGCCGCCCCAGCGCCAGCGTGAGCCCGACCGGAGCGGACTCCCCGGGCAGCCCCTCCACGCGATGTACCGCGTCCTCACCGACGATGGCGAGCATGGCGTCATCCGGAGAGACAAGTCCGGCCAATAGGGCATTTCCCCAAGCGGCGAGGCGTCCTGAACGCTGTTCCGAAAGCATGCCTCCACCCTAAGGACCGGACCGATGGAATGGAGCGCCGCACTCGTGGCGTAGATTTCATAAGGGCTGCGCCCACCGACGCCGCCGCCCGCGCCACAGGCGCACGCGCCAGCCGAGACCGGCCACACTGCAAGGGGAGACAACGCGCTCATGAGCGATGTTCTGGAGCTTCAGGACGTATCCGTGGTCCGGGAGGGCCGGGCTCTGGTGGACCAGGTCTCCTGGTCGGTGAAGGAGGGCGAGCGCTGGGTCATCCTCGGCCCCAACGGCGCCGGCAAGACCACCCTCCTGAACATCGCCTCCAGCTACCTCTTCCCCAGCAAGGGCACTGCCACCATCCTCGGCGACACCCTCGGCAAGGTCGACGTCTTCGACCTGCGCCCCCGCATCGGCGTGGCCGGCATCGCCATGGCCGAGAAGCTCCCCAAGCGTCAGACCGTCCTGGAGACCGTGCTCACCGCCGCCTACGGCATGACCGCCCACTGGCAGGAGGAGTACGACGAGGTCGACGAGCAGCGCGCCCGCGCCTTCCTCGACCGGCTCGGCATGACCGACTACGTGGACCGGAAGTTCGGCACCCTCTCCGAGGGCGAGCGCAAGCGCACCCTGATCGCCCGCGCCCTGATGACCGACCCCGAACTGCTGCTGCTCGACGAGCCCGCCGCCGGCCTCGACCTCGGCGGCCGCGAGGACCTGGTCCGCCGCCTCGGCCGGCTCGCCCGCGACCCGATCGCCCCCTCCATGATCATGGTCACCCACCATGTCGAGGAGATCGCCCCCGGCTTCACCCACGTCCTGATGATCCGCCAGGGCAAGGTCCTCACCGCCGGCCCCCTGGAGCTCGAACTCTCCTCCCGCAACCTCTCCCTCTGCTTCGGCCTCCCGCTCGTCGTCGAGCAGCTCGGCGACCGCTGGACCGCCCACGGACTCCCGCTGTCCTGACAGGTCCTGACGGGCGTTCCGCCCCGGGAAAGCGCCCTGTCCGGGTCGGCGTCCGCGGCCCTACCATGACAATGTGAACAGCATCGACGCATGGGTGTGGTGGCTCGTCGGCGCGGCGGCGCTCGGAATCCCGCTCGTGGTGACCGCGATGCCGGAATTCGGCATGTTCGCGGTCGGCGCGCTGGCCGCCGCGGCCACCGCCGGACTCGGCGCGGGCGTCGTGATCCAGGTACTCGTCTTCGTCGTCGTCTCCGTCGCCCTGATCGCCGTCGTACGGCCCATCGCGGCCCGGCACGCCGCCCAGCGACCCCAACTCGCCACGGGCATAGACGCGTTGAAGGGCAAGCAGGCCGTCGTACTGGAACGCGTCGACGGCTCCGGCGGACGGATCAAGCTGGCCGGTGAGGTCTGGTCGGCTCGCTCGCTCGACACCGGGCGCGCCTACGAAGCCGGAGAGGAAGTGGATGTCGTGGAGATCGAGGGGGCCACGGCCATCGTCATCTGACCTCGTACGACGCAACTCAGCGGAAGGACTCCCGAGTTGGGCGAGGGTCTGTCAGACTCGTCCAGCAAGATCTTCGACAACCATAAGATCTGCCGAGCGCCGAGGCGGAGAAGGGTACGGGGAGCGACGATGGAACCGGTCATCATCGTCCTGGTCATTCTGGTGGTGTTGGTCTTCATCGCCTTGATCAAGACGATCCAAGTCATCCCACAGGCGAGCGCCGCCATCGTCGAGCGCTTCGGCCGCTACACACGGACCCTGAACGCGGGCCTGAACATCGTGGTTCCGTTCATAGACACCATCCGCAACCGCATCGACCTGCGTGAACAGGTCGTACCGTTCCCGCCCCAGCCGGTGATCACCCAGGACAACCTGGTCGTGAACATCGACACGGTCATCTACTACCAGGTCACCGACGCGCGAGCGGCCACCTACGAAGTCGCCAGCTACATCCAGGCCATCGAGCAGCTCACGGTCACCACGCTCCGCAACATCATCGGCGGCATGGACCTGGAACGCACCCTGACCTCCCGCGAGGAGATCAACGCGGCCCTGCGCGGCGTCCTCGACGAGGCCACCGGCAAGTGGGGCATCCGCGTCAACCGCGTCGAGCTCAAGGCGATCGAGCCGCCGACCTCCATCCAGGACTCGATGGAGAAGCAGATGCGCGCCGACCGTGACAAGCGCGCCGCGATCCTCACCGCGGAAGGTACGCGGCAGGCCGCGATCCTCACCGCCGAAGGTGAGAAGCAGTCCCAGATCCTGCGCGCCGAGGGCGAGGCCAAGGCGGCCGCCCTGCGCGCCGAGGGCGAGGCCCAGGCGGTCCGCACGGTCTTCGAGGCGATCCACGCCGGCGACCCGGACCAGAAGCTCCTCTCCTACCAGTACCTGCAGATGCTCCCGAAGATCGCCGAGGGCGACGCCAACAAGCTCTGGATCGTCCCCAGCGAGATCGGCGACGCCCTCAAGGGCCTGTCCGGCGCGATGGGCAACTTCGGCAACCTGGGCGGTGGTTCGGGCGGCAGTGGCAGCGTCCCGGCCCAGGAACGCCGCGAGAAGCCGAACATCGACTGACGGTTCCTGAAGACGAACGTTCCCCGTGCCCGCCTTTTCGGGGCGCGGGGCTCTGTTTGATCTGCGGCTCCGCCGCGTGGGCGCGAACAGCCACGAACGCCCTGAGGCCGCCAGCCTGACTCAGCCAGGCAGACGACTAGTGCCGCGGCAGGCAATGTTTGCCCGTCAAGGAGCGGCGTCCGGTGCGTGCTCTCGGTGTGCCGGCCGGAAGTCGTCGTACTGGATGTACTTGGGCTTTCGGCCGGTGCGGCGAGAGTGCGTGCCGAGCGTCGGGACGGGGCGAACGTCGCCTGCTGCGGCACTAGGCCGCAACATCTCCGGACAGCCACTCAGGAAGCGCGGCCAGGTCCTCGGCCCCCATCGCCAGCAGCATCGCATCCTGCGGCGAAGGCTCGAACGGCCTCCGAAGCAACGGCATCCCCGCCTGCTCAGGCGTCCGGTCCGCCTTCCGATGGTTGTCCTCCGCGCAGGAGGCCACCGTATTCAGCCACGAGTCCGCACCGCCCTGGGCCCGCGGCACCACATGGTCGACGGTCGTCGCCCGCCGCCCGCAGTACGCACACCGGTGCCGGTCCCTGACCAGCACCCCGCGCCGCGACCAGGGCGCCTGTCTCCGGAACGGCACCCGTACATACCTGCAGAGCCTGATCACCCGAGGCGCAGGTATGTCCACATCGGCACCGCGCATGCGCAGTTCGGGGTGGGCCTGCTCGACGACGGCCTTGTCCTGGAGCACCAGGACGACGGCTCGATTCAGAGTCACCGTAGACAGCGGCTCGAAACTCGCGTTCAGCACCAGCGTGTCACGCATCCAGCCCACCTCCCATGTGCACCGTGCCCACCCCCGGCGGGCTTGGATCAACTCTGGACGGGCGCGCCGAGATGGACAACGCAATAAAAACTGCCCGCCCCTGATCACTTCCAAGACCAGGGACGGGCAAACGTTCAATGAACGCTTGGCTGATTTCGCGTGGTGCGTCAGCCCTTCTCGGGGTTCTCGTACTCGCCGATCAGCTGGGCACGGGCGATCGCGTGGAACCGCAGATTGAACCCGGCGACGGCAGGTGACACATCGGCGTCCGGGCCGAGCTTCTCCTGGTCCACGGCGTACACCGTGAAGACGTACCGGTGCGGCCCGTCCCCGGGCGGCGGCGCGGCACCGCCGAAGTCCTTCGACCCGTAGTCGTTGCGCACCTGTACGGCGCCCTCGGGCAGGCCCTCGAACTTGCCGCTGCCGGCTCCCGCAGGCAGCTCGGTCACCGAGGCCGGAATGTCGAACACGGACCAGTGCCAGAACCCGCTCCCTGTCGGGGCGTCCGGGTCGTAGCAGGTCACGGCGAAGCTCTTGGTCCCGGCCGGGAAGCCCTCCCACCGCAGCTGCGGCGAGGTGTTGCCCTTCGCGTAGACCTGAGCGTCCTTGAGCGCCGCCCCTTCCTCGACGTCCTCGCTCGTCACCGTGAACGACGGGACGGGCGGGTGGAAGTCATGGGGGAGCGGCCGCCGCTTGAGCTCGGTCACCTCGGTACCTCCTGATCGATACTGATCGCTTACGGAGACCGTCACGGACTCCGTGGTTCCCGAGCCTAGAACCAGTTGCGCTTGCTGCCGACCTCGGACAGCCACTGGTTGAGATAAGCCGCCCAGTCGGTCCCGTGGAAGTCCTGCAGACCCACCTGGAACGACCGGAAGGTGTCACTGCCCTCGCTGAACAGTCCCGGCTTCTTGTCCATTTCGAGGATGACGTCCATGGCGTGCGCGTCCGCCACGAAGCTCAGCTCGACCTGGTTCAGGCCCCGGTACTGGGACGGCGGGTGGAACTCGACCTCCTGGTAGAACGGGAGCGTCTGACGGGTGCCCCGGATGTGACCGCGCTCCAGGTCCGCGTTCTTGAAGCGGAAGCCCAGCTGGATGAAGGCGTCCAGGATCGCCTTCTGCGCCGGCAGCGGGTGCACGTTGATCGGGTCCAGGTCACCGGAGTCGACGGCACGCGCGATCTCCAGCTCGGTGGTCACCCCGATGTGCATCCCGCGCAGCGCCTGGCCGTCGATCATCGTGACGGGTGTCTCCCACGGGATCTCCAGCCCGAACGGCACCGAGTGCACCGCCCCGGCCTGCAGCTCGAAGGCACCGCCGAGCCGCGCCTTGCCGAAGTCGATGTTCTGCTTGTACTCCTCGTCGCCGCTCTCCACCTCGACCCGCGCCTGGAGACCCACGGACAGCCCCTGGATCTCCTGGTTCACCGACCCGCCCTGGATCCGCACCTCACCCTGGACGACACCGCCCGGCACGACGTTGACCTCGGTGAGCACCGTCTCGACGGAAGCCCCACCGGCCCCCAGGCTCGCGAGCAGCTTCTTGAACCCCATGACTCTCCCTTTACGTACGGACCCTTGATCCCTAGAAACGCGATCCGGCCGCGACCGGTTCCGGCCCACACCCTGGCAAGGAGACGAATCCTTGACCAGCCTTTGGCACGCCCGGCCTGGACTAGGCTCGGACGCCATGATCGCGCCCCCGGACCGTACGTCACTCCCCAGGGACTTCTTCGACCGCCCTGTACTGGAGGTCGCCCCCGACCTCCTCGGCCGCATCCTCCTCCGCACCACCCCGGACGGTCCGATCGCGGTCCGCATCACAGAGGTGGAGGCGTACGACGGCCCGAACGACCCCGGGTCGCACGCCTATCGCGGTCCCACACCCCGCAACGAGGTGATGTTCGGTCCGCCCGGACATGTGTACGTCTACTTCACCTACGGCATGTGGTTCTGTATGAACCTCGTCTGCGGTCCGGTGGGCACCGCGAGCGCGGTCCTGCTCCGCGCTGGCGAGATCGTCGAGGGCGTCGACCTCGCACGCAAACGTCGACTTTCGGCCCGATACGACAGAGAACTGGCCAAAGGTCCGGCCCGCCTGGCCACCGCCCTGGGCGTCGACCGGGCCCTGGACGGCACGGACGCGTGCACCGCCGGTGAGACACCGCTGCGGATGCTGACCGGCACTCCGGTACCCCCCGACCAGGTGCGGAACGGTCCGCGCACCGGAGTCGCCGGCGAGGGAGGCAATGGCGACGCACATCCCTGGCGTTACTGGATTGCCAATGACCCGACGGTCAGCCCCTATCGGGCCCACGCACCCAGGCGCCGCTCAAGTTGACGCGTCCCTGGAAGGTGCGTAATGTAGCCCGAGCCGCTGAACCGGGTATGGCATTCGCCAGCAGCCGGAAGCGGCCACCCACTACTACGACTTCCCTTGGCGGGGTCGAATTCGTCATGTCCGCATGCCCGAATTCGAACTCATGGCGCTCGATTATGAGTCTCGCTGGGAATCGGCTAACGTAGTGAATGTCGAAAGGCCGACAGGCGAAAGCCGGAAAGCCCCAGACAATCCCGCCGACCGGGAATCGGACGCCGAAAGGATCTGATAGAGTCGGAAACGCAAGAACGAAGGGAAGCCCGGAGGAAAGCCCGAGAGGGTGAGTACAAAGGAAGCGACCGTTCCTTGAGAACTCAACAGCGTGCCAAAAGTCAACGCCAGAT
>NZ_JBEZKI010000015.1:0-216602 GCF_040651615.1 Streptomyces sp. NPDC048417
CTGGTAGCCCGGCTTCTGCGGCCCCTTCGGCTGGGGGACTGCGGCGTGACGCGACGACCCCGCCCTCGGGCCGGTGTGGGCCCCAGGCCGGGGTCGTACGACCGCTCTCGGGATCTTCCCCTCTTCCATCGAGTCCTCAGAGGACGGAACCGGGATTGCCGGGGCGGATGCGACCGCGCCAGGCGCCGGTCTCGCCTCCACGCTGCTCGACGTAGTCCTTGAAGCGACTGAGGTCCCCGTTGACGCGGCGGTCGATCAGACCGAGCGCGTCGGCCCCCCGCTCGGCCATACCGCTGGGCTCGACGTCCATCGTGAGCTCGACCCGGGTGTGCGTCTCGTCCAGCGGCTCGAACCTGACGGATCCCCGCTGCCGGATGTCGCCCTCGATCGCCCGCCAGGTGATCCGGTCGTCCGGCAGCTGGTCGACGATCTCGGTGTCGAACTCGCGCCGTACCCCGCCGATCTTCGTGGTCCAGTGGTTGTGCCGGTCGTCGAGCTGCCTGACCTCCTCGACGCCCTCCATGAAGTTCGGGAAGTCCTCGAACTGGGTCCACTGGTTGTAGGCCGTGTGGACCGGGACGGCGACGTCCACGGCTTTCTTGACCGTGCTCATCTGTTCCTCCTCGTCGGAAACGGCTCGTCACCGGGATGCGGTCGGTGTCCCGACTCGCTCTCCCGTGGCCGCCGAGTACCCGGTCCCGCCGCGCGCACCCTTCTCCGCACCGCCCGCCGGTCACGGTGTCGAGGGGCGCGTCTCCGTCCAGTCGACCATCAGACGGCGTTCGGAGAACAGCCATTCGCCGTCCTGCCTGGTGAACTCGTCGAGATAGCGGATGGACGCGATCATCAGCGTGCGCCCGCCGTCGTCCCCGACCGAGAGATGGTGGGCCAGGCAGTAGCTCTCGCCGGTGGCGCGGTCCCCGTCGAGGGAGACGGTGCTCTGGCCGTTGAAGTGCGTCGTCGTCCGATACGAGTTGAGATTGTCGAACACGGGGGCGAGGGAGGCGCGGCCGTGCAGCTCCTGCGTCGGCTCCGCCGCCGTGGCGTCCATGAACACCAGAAAACGGGTGTCCTCGGTGAACAGGCTCATCTGGCCCTTGGCGTCACGCCGGTCCGCGCAGTGGGCGTAGGCGTCGATCAGCTCACGGATGGCCAGCCGGTCGGCGGCTTCCTGAGGTGAGACGGAGGTGTGGGCGGCCATGAGGGGCTCCTCGGGACTTTCTTGCGTCTGTCTGTTTGACAGATGTATAAAAGCATCGTAGACGTGGCCGTGCAACGGCGATCGCGCAGTTCACGGCCCACGGCTTCGCCGGGGCCGTCAAGGCCTGGCTCGACGGCCCGTCCGCCACCAAGGACGAACTCGTCGCCTCGGCCATGGCCTGTGCACCCGCCTGGTGGAGGTCCGGTCCCGTGCCGGACCCCGCCTCCCAGTGATGGAGCCCTTTGTGAACGTCGTCGTCTTCGGCGCGTCCGGCATGGTCGGACAAGGCGTCCTGCGCGCCTGCCTCCTCGACCCCTCGGTCGACAGCGTCCTGGTCGTGGTCCGCCGCCCGCTCGGCGTCACCCACCCCAAGCTGACGGAAGTCCTCCATGACGACTTCACCGACCTGTCCGCCATCAGTGACCGGCTGACCGGCCTGGACGCCTGCTTCTACTGCCTCGGTGTCTCCTCCACGGGGATGACCGAGGCCGAATACACCCGCGTCACCTACGACTTCACCCTCGCCGCCGCCCGCGCGCTGGTCGCCGCCGGTCCCGGACCGACCTTCACCTATGTCTCCGGTGAGGGCACCGACAGCACCGAACAGGGCCGCACCATGTGGGCGCGGGTGAAGGGACGCACCGAGAACGCCCTGCTGGCCATGCCGATGAACGCGTACATGTTCCGCCCCGGCTATATCCAGCCCCGCCACGGAGCGGTCTCCCGGACCCGTGCCTACCGCGTCATGTACTCCCTCACCTCCTGGCTCTACCCGCTGCTGCACCGCCTTGTGCCCGCCCACACGACGACCAGCGAACACCTCGCCCACGCCATGCTGGCGCTGACCCGTCCGGGCGTGACCGAGAACCGGGTGCTGTACAGCAAGGACATCAACCGCCTGGGCGCCTGACGGTTCCCCGTACGGACCCCGGCGTCAAGTCGCCCGGCGTGCGGCCATGAGCATGACGATCACGGCGGCCAGGGCGAGTGCGGCGCCGGTGCAGAGCGGCGCCCGGTAGCCGAGGCCCGCGGAGATGGCCAGGCCACCGAGCCAGGCGCCCAGGGCGTTGCCGACGTTGGACGCGGAGACGTTGGCGCTCGCTGCCAGTGCCGCTCCGTGGGCCGCGTCGGTCACCCGAGTGATCATGCCGGGGACGGCGGCGAACCCGGTCAGCCCCATCAGGAACACCAGCATCACCGACGCCACGGCACTGCCGGCCAGCAGACCGAACACGGCCAACGTGACGGTCAGTCCCAGCAGCGCCAGCACCAGGGCGCGGTCGCGGTCCCGGTCCGCCGCTCGCCCGCCGATCAGGTTCCCTACCACCAGGCCGGCGCCGTACAGCATCAGCAACCAGGCGACCGTCGCCGCGGAGAACCCGCTGACCTCGGTGAAGGTGTACGCGATGTAGCTGAACGCACCGAACATCCCGCCGTATCCGAGCGCGGTGGCGGTCAGCGTCAGCCACACCTGCCAGGAGCACAAGGCCCGGAACTGGTCCCGCAGGCCGGTCGACGCCCCGCCGCCGGTCGCCGCCCCCGCCCCGCCGGGTACGAGGGCGATGATGCCGGCCAGCGCCAGTACGCCGATCGCGGTGACCGCCCAGAAGGCCGCCCGCCATCCCCAACGCTCACCCACCAGCGCGCCGAACGGCACACCGAGCACGTTCGCGAGCGTCAGCCCGGCGAACATGACCGCCACCGCACGGGACTTCCGTTCCGGCGCGACCAGGCCACGTGCGACGAGCGAGCCGATTCCGAAGAACGAACCGTGGCACAGGGCGGCGACGATCCGCCCGAGCAGCAGCACGGAATAGGTGGGCGCGATCGCGGACAACAGGTTTCCCACGACGAACAAGGCCATCAGCCCGACCAGGACCTGCTTGCGCGGCAACCGCGCCGTCGCCGCCGTGAGGGCGATCGCGCCGACGGCGACGCTCAGCGCGTACCCGGAGATCAGCCAGCCCGCGGTCGCCTCGGACACCGAGAACCCCGAGGCCACCTGTGGCAGCAGACCGGCGATCAGGAACTCGGTCAGCCCGATGCCGAAACCGCCAAGGGCCAGGGCGACCAGCCCGATCGGCATCCGTCGCGGTTCCGTCCCGCGCCCGTCCGACGGCGCGGCCCTGTCGCCGACCCCGATGACCCGGATTTCACCCATGGAGCGACCTTCACCGCCGACGGCGGCCTCGTCCATGGACAAAGACCCAGGACGCTTGGACGAATCGGTGCCGGGGGACCGGTCGGCTACTACGGCCTGAACATGGGCACCGCGATCGGGGTGCCGCTGACGGCGGCCGACGCCAGGATCACCGCCGCGGTCCTCGGGCTCCACTGGCCCGACGCCCTGGCCGAGGCGGCCCGGCGGATCACCGTCCCGGTCGAGTTCGCGCTCCAGTGGGACGACGAGCACATTCCACGGGAGGCCGGACTCGCGCTGTTCGACGCCTTCGCCTCGAAGGAGAAGGCGTTGCACGCCAACACGGGCAGCCACAAGGAACTGCCCAGGTTCGAGGCGGACAGCGCGGTCCGCTTCTTCGCCCGGCAGCTGGTCCGAGCCGACACCTCACCGGCCCTGACCTGACGGGCCGTCGGCGCCCGGCCGCACCCGCCGTACCCGTGACGGCGGTCGGCCACACAGCCCGGCGACACCGGCCGGGCGCCGGCACCGTCCGCCGCGAATCCCTTTCTTCACGCCTTGACTTAACATCGGGGACATTGCTTGGATCTCAATTCGGCGTTCCTTGTGTGCCGTTGGTGACGCAGCGGTCACGCGCCTCCGGTTCGGCACGGCACACCCCCGACCCACCAGAGCCCAGGAGCAGTTGTGAGACGTACGCTCACCACGATCGCGGCCGTATCTGTCATGACACTGCCACTCATCGGCGCGGGCCCGACCGCGCAGGCCGACCGGGCCGCGAGCGGGCACACCGGACACGGCCAGGTCGTGACCGGCACCTATTCCACCGGCGGTGCGCAGGCCTGGCGCCCCCTGCCGATCGTCAGGACGGGCACGGACACCGGCGGCCCCGTCGACGCCACCGTGGTCGCCGACCCCAGCGCCCTCCGGCAGCAGTACACGGGGATCGGCTTCTCCCTGGACGAGACCAGCGTGTCCAACCTGTGGAAGCTCACCCCCGGCGAACGTGCCAAAGCCATCCGGCTCCTGGTCGACCCCGAGCACGGCGCGGGACTCGACCGGTTCCGGCTGACGATCGGCAGCCCCGATCTCATCGAGCACCTCCCGTTCTGGTCGGAGGACGACCTGCCCGCCGGAGTCACCGAGGACTTCGGCCTGAAGCACTTCTCCATCCGGCGGGACCTCGACCTGCACATCGTCGACACCATCAAACTCATCCAGCGCTACAACCCCCACGCCACGTTCTTCGCGTCGGCGTGGAGCGCGCCCGCCTGGATGAAGACGAACAACCGGTTCCTCGGCGAGGTCGCCCTCAAGCCCGGCAGCAGCACGGACTACTACCAGGTCGGCAAGTTGCGGGACGACTGCATCGAGGTGTTCGCCCGGTACTACGTCAAGTTCGTCCAGGCGTACGCCCGGCAGGGCATCCGCGTGGACGCGCTGACCCTGCTGAACGAGCCGGGCATGGACGTCGTCTACCCGGCCATGGACATCAGCGTCGCACAGCAGCAGAAGCTGGCGCTGGCGATCAAGCGTGAGGTCCGTGCCGCCCATCTGGGCACCCAGCTGTATGTGCACGACTTCAACTTCTGGGACTGGCACGACCCCAACAGCACGGCGACGAAGAACTACTACCGCATCTTCGAGGACGCCCCGGACGGCTCGGTGACCGGCGCCCAGGTCCGCAAGGCGGCGGACGCCATCGCCTTCCACCCCTACTGGGGCGACCCGACCGTCATGCGCGACGCCTACGAGCAGACCGGGAAGCCGGTCCAGCTCACGGAGACCAGCGACCTGTCGCCCTCGACCGTCCTCGACGACTTCCGCCTCGACGCCGGTTCCTACATCCTGTGGGCCCAGACCACCGACCAGGACGGCGGCACCCTGCACTGGACGCCGTCGCGGGACAACAACATCGACTGGGACGAGGTCGCGGCCACCACCAAGTGGCCCGACCGGCTGGTCACGGTCAACACCGGCACCAAGGAGTTCACGGTCCGCGACGAGCTGTACCAGCTGGGGCAGTTCGCGAAGTACCTGTCACCCGGTGACGTACGCCTGGAGTCCAGCGCCGCGCAGGACGGCGTCAGCAATGTCGTCTACCGGACCCACGACGGCGGCTATGTGGCCGTCCTCGGCAACGGTGCCGGATCCGACCGCAGGGTCCGGATGGTCGTCGGCGACCAGACGGTCGTCGTGACGGTACCGGCGGGCTCCTTCGCCACCTACCGGTGGCAGGGCAAGGCCGCCACGGGCTCCCGCAACCACGCCCCGGTCCTCGCGCCGGCCGCCGACGTCGTCGCCGACCAGTACGGCACCACGCGGGTGCAGTTGAAGGCCACCGACCGGGACGGCGACCGGCTCTCCTACTACGCGACCGAACTGCCCGACGGCGTCACCCTCGACCCGGCGACCGGCCTGGTCACCATCCGTCCGACGGCCACCGGCGAGCAGGACCTGACCTTCTACGCCACCGACGGCAGGGCCCACGACCAGGTGACCCTCCACCTGACCGTCCGTCCGCACGCGGCACCCGTGGGGGAGAAGATCGAGGCCGAGGGGTACACGGACCAGCACGGCTGGCCCGCCGACGGCAGCAACTTCATCGAGAGCAACCCGGTCGCCAGCGGCGGCAGGAACGTGGGCTGGACCGCCGCCGGCAACTGGCTGACGTACCGCGTCGAGGTGCCGGCGACCGGCTCGTACGATCTCGAACTGCGCGTCGCCAATGGCACGGCCGCCACCGCGGCGAACGCCGTGTCCCTCCGGGACGACAGCGGCCAGACCCTGGCGACGGCGTCCGTGCCGCCCACGGGCGGCTGGGCGAGCTACCAGTCGGTGCACGTACCCGTCGCCCTGCGGGCCGGGGAACAGACGGTCACCGTCTACTGCGAGACCGGCGGCTTCAACCTCGACTACCTGCGCCTCACCGCTTCCTGACCCCTTCCTGACAGCCGCCGTCACCCGGCGCCGGACCGGCCGTGCGCCCCCGGCCCGGGGTACGGCCAACCCCCCTGTGCGACGAGGTGTCGACCAGGCGCAGGGAGACCGTGCTCACCGGGTGCGGTCCGCCGGGCACGGACTGGGACCGGCTCGGGATGTTCGGCCACTCGGCCGGCGGCTTCACCGCGTTGCAGGTGATGCACGACGACCGGCGTATCGCCGCGGCGGCCGACTTCGACGGCGTCCTCGCGCACGCCCAGGAGGACAGCGACTCCGGCTACCTCTCCTCCGTCGCCGCCGAGGGCCTGGACCGCCCGTTCCTGCTGGTCGGCAAGGACGGCAAGGACCTGAGCACGGTGCCCTCCTGGAACGCCCTGTGGCGGCACAGCCGGGGCCGGGGCGAGGGCCTGACCCTGCGCGGCGCCCAACACGCCACCTACACCGACGCGGAGGCGATGATCCCGGGGATCGCCCGACAGCTCGGCCTGCCCCGCAGGACGGTCGTCGAGAACATCGGCACCATCGCCCCGGGGCGCGCGACCACCGCCGAACGGGCCTGCCTCGCCGCGTTCTTCGACCGCCGCCTGCGCGGCCGTACCGGCGAAGCCCTCCCGGACCGCTTCCCGGAGGTGCGCCCCTTCTCCCGCCGGAACCGCTCAGAACCGCACCGGTAGGCCGAGCAGGCCGCGGGTGCGCATCGAGGGGCGCCAGTGCGGGTCGTCGGCGGGGACGTCGAGTTCGAGGCCGGGGAGGCGCTCCAGCAGCGCGGCGAGGGCGACCTCGGTCTCCAGGCGGGCGAGCGGTGCGCCGAGGCAGTAGTGGATGCCGTGGCCGAGGGCCAGGTGCCCGGTGGCGTCGCGGCCGATGTCGAGCCGGTCGGGTTCGGGGAAGCGGCGCGGGTCGCGGTGGGCCGCCGCCAGGGACAGCAGTACGGTCTCGCCCGCCGGGACCGTGACCCCGCCGATGGCGACGTCCTCGGTGGGGAAACGGCGGATGGCGAGCGGGGCGGGGCCGTCGTAGCGGGCCAGTTCCTCGACGGCCGGACCGATCCGGGTGGGATCGGCGCGCAGCGCGGCCAGCTGGGAGGGGTTGCGGAGCAGGGCGAGGGTGGCGTTGCCGATGAGGTGGACGGTGTTCTCGTATCCGGCGAACAGGATGAGGAAGGCCAGGGACATCAACTCGTCCTCGCTGAGCCGGTCTTCCTCGTCCCGTACGGCGATCATCGCGGAGAGCAGGTCGTCGGCGGGCTCGGCGCGCTTGCCGGCGAGCAGCCTGGCGAAGAAGGCGAGCAGGGCCTTCACCGCCTCCTTCGCCCGCTCGGGCCGCGCGGCGTCGGGGATGACGAGCGCGTCGGTCCAGGACCGGAAGTCCGGCCGGTCCTCCTCGGCCACGCCCAGCAGCTCGCAGATCACGGCGATGGGCAACGGCGCGGCGTAGCCGGCGATCAGGTCGGTACGGCCGAGCGGCTCGATGGCGTCGAGCAGCGCGTCGGCGGTCCGGCGGACGGGTCCACGGAGGAGGGCGATACGACGCGGGGTGAACGCCTGGGACACCAGGCGCCGGACGCGGGTGTGGTCCGGCGGGTCCATGTTCAGCAGGTTGGCGTCGAGCGCGGGCGGCAGGGCGAGCCCCCGGTAGCCGCCGGGTTTCGCGTGGGCCTTGTCGAGCGAGAGCCGGGGGTCGGCGAGGGCCTGCCGCACGTCCTCGTACCGCGTCACCAGCCAGGCCGGCAGCCCGTCGGTTCCGGCGACACGGTGCACGGGTCCGGCCTCCCGGAGCCTGGCATACACGGCGTACGGGTCGGCGAGCAGCTCCGCGGGGTCAACGGCCGCCGGAGCAAGGGGCGTTGTACTGGCGTCCATGGCTCACACCCTAGACACCGGGCGCCCGCGCCCGCAGACACCGGGCGCCCGCGCCCGCAGACACCGGGCGCCCGCGCCCGCAGGCGCCCGGCGCCCGGCGCTCGCGGCGACGGCGCTGTCCGCCCGGGGTGTGTCCCAACGGTGCCCGCGCAGTGCCACGGCCGTCGCGGCGGTCGATCCGGCCGGTCCGCCACCGACGGCGATCAGGCCGTGGCCCGAAGTCATCCAGGCGCTCTCCTCGTGGTGGCCACGGTCGCCAGGGCCGCGCGGCCCTCGGACGGGACAACCGCGGCGCGGCGGAGCCGCTGCGGCGGCGCGGCGCGCGGCCAGGGGACCGGCGGTCCGGGCGGCGATCCACCCCGGGGGTTGCAGCGCCTGCGGGACCGGCGTTTTCTGGAAGTATCCGATGGTGAAACACGAGCGCCTAGGGTTGCGGCATGGACCGGGGGCTCTGTCTCGACATGTTTCTCCTGGCCAGAGCCTCGGTCTGTGCGGTCCGTCGTCGTGTCCCGGCGTTCCACGCGGAGGTGAACCAGGTGAAAGCCGTTGTGTATGAGAAGCCCTTCAGCGTCGCGGTCAGGGACGTCGACGATCCGCGCATCCAGCACCCGAACGACGTGCTGGTACGCGTCACGTCGACCGCCATCTGCGGATCCGACCTGCACATGTACGAGGGCCGTACGGCCGCCGAGTCGGGCATCGTCTTCGGACACGAGAACCTCGGCATAGTCGAGGAGATCGGCACCGGTGTGACCTCGTTGTCCAAGGGCGACCGCGTGGTCATGCCGTTCAACGTCGCCTGCGGATTCTGCAAGAACTGCCTGGCCGGCAAGACCGGCTTCTGCCTCACGGTCAACCCGGGCTTCGCCGGCGGAGCCTACGGCTATGTGGCCATGGGCCCCTACGAGGGCGGTCAGGCAGAGCTGCTACGGGTGCCGTTCGCCGACTTCAACTGCCTGAAGCTGCCGCCGGGCGAGGAGTTCGAGACCGATTTCGTGCTGCTCGCCGACATCTTCCCGACCGGCTACCACGGCTGTGAGCTGGCCCAGGTGATCCCTGGCGAGAGCGTCGCCGTCTTCGGGGCCGGCCCGGTCGGGCTGATGGCCGCGTACTCCGCGCTGCTGCGCGGCGCCGCCAAGGTGTTCTCGGTCGACCGGGTGCCCGAGCGGCTCGCCAAGGCCGAGCAGATCGGGGCGATACCGATCGACTTCTCCAAGGGCGACCCGGCCGAGCAGATCAAGGAACAGACCGGAGGTGAGGGCACCGACAAGGGCGTCGACGCCGTCGGCTACCAGGCCCAGGCGCCCGACGCCAGCCACGAGGAACCCGCCGTGGTCCTCAACACCCTCGTCGAGACGGTACGGCCGACCGGCATGCTCGGCATCCCGGGCCTGTACGTCCCGTCCGATCCGGGCGGACCCGACGAGCACGCCAAGCACGGCCAGCTGCTGGTCTCCATCGGCAGGATGTTCGAGAAGGGCCAGCGGATGGGCACCGGCCAGTGCAACGTCAAGCAGTACAACCGGCAACTGCGTGACCTGATCATCGCGGGGCGGGCCAAGCCCAGCTTCGTGGTCTCCCACGAACTGCCCCTGGAGGACGCGCCCCGCGCGTACGAGAAGTTCGACCAGCGGATCGAGGGCTACACCAAGGTCGTCCTGCATCCCGGCCACGCCCTTGCGGCGTAGGACCCGCCCACGGCGATTCTCGGCGGTGTAGGACCCGCCCGCACGGCGCGGCGGTCCGGCTCCCGTGGCCGGCCCGCCGCGTGCCGTGCCCTCATCGGCTCGGCGGCACCTCCCAGCGGCGGTTACGGCTGCCCGGCCCGGCCCTTTCCGCGTCTGCCGGGGCCGCGGCGAGGGCGGCGATCCACTCGGCGGGCCAGGGTGCGCTCCCCCGTTCCTCCCCCTGCGGCACGTGGACGACCGTGTAGCGGCCGGACGCGGCGAGTCGGCGCGGCCGGCCGTCGATCTCCTCGCCCCACACCTCGAACCGGAAGGTCAGGGAGGACGTGCCGATGCGTTCCACGTCGAGGACCGTCGTCACCTCCTGCTGGAACCAGAGAGGGGAGGCGAAGTCGACCTCGTAGCGCACGCGGGGCGCGGCACCGAAATAGCCGACGACACCACGCTCGCGCACCAGCGCCGCCTCGGCCGCCTCCACGAACCGCACCACCGCCGAGTTGTGGTAGTGCCCGGAGGCATCGGTGTCCGGCCACTCCACCCGGCACCGGTGGACGGCGCGGGCCATTTCAGGAGCCATGGGTCGGCCTTCCGGGGGAGAGGGAAGCAGTATCTCGTATTTTTCACGGCCGTCATTTGAAGTCAACACGTCGCCTCGCGGTCCGCGGGCGGTCAAGGGGGACCGAACCCCAGCACAGCGAAAGGGGCGACGTGAAACTTGCATCCCTCGCCGTCGACGGCGTACGGCGGTCCGGCGTCGTGGACGAGTCCGAGCGGACGGTCATGGTCCTGCCGACGGAGATCGGCACCGTCGACGACATCGTCCGCGGCGGCCCGGAGGCTCTGGAAGCGGCCCGGAGTACCGCCGCCGCGCCCGGCGAGTCCGTGCCGTTGTCCCAGGTCCGTCTGGAAGCCCCGCTGCACCGCTTCAACCGCGACATCCTGTGCACCGGCTGGAACTACTGGGACCACTTCGAGGAGTCGAAGGGCAAACGCGAGGGGCAGGACCCGGACGGGCGGCCCCGGCACCCCACCTTCTTCACCAAGGGCCCGGACACGGTCATCGGCCCCGCCGACGACATCGCCTACGACCCCGACCTCTCCGCCAAGTGGGACTACGAGGCCGAGATCGCGCTGGTCATCGGCCGGGACGGGCGCTCGATCCCGGAGGAGAAGGCCATGGACCACGTCTTCGGCCTGCTCGTCGCCAACGACGTCTCCCAGCGCGATCTCCAGCGGGCGCACGGCGGCCAGTGGCTCAAGGGCAAGAGCATCGACGCGGCCATGCCACTGGGGCCCTGGCTGACGACGGCAGACGAGATCGACGACCTCACCGGCCTGCGGGTGCGGTGCGAGGTCAACGGCTGGCTGCTGCAGGACGCGAGCAGCGGCCAGATGGCCTTCTCCGTGCCCCGGATCATCGCCGAGCTGAGCCGTGACATGACCCTGCGCGCCGGAGACGTGGTCCTCACCGGCACCCCGAGCGGCATCGGCAACGCCCGCGACCCGCAGATCTTCCTCGCCGACGGCGACGTGGTCGTGACCCGGGTCAGCGGCCTCGGCGAACTCCGCAACACCGTGCGCCGGACCCGCCTCACCTGAGCGGGCTCCTGGAATGGCCAAGGGGTCTGCCGGACCGCATGGCCCGGCAGACCCCCGTTGTCCCGTCGCCGCTAGCCGCGACGCCCCGCGGCCTGGTACTCGTCGTCCGCGGCGGGCGAGGAGCCGGCGTCCACTCCCGGCTCCGCCCGGTCGGCGTGGCCCGGCCACCAGGCGGCGTGCCCGATGAGCGCGGTGAGGCTCGGGGTGAAGAACATCGCCATGACGAACGCGGCGACCGCGATGCCGAAGGAGACCGCGAAGCCCATCTCCGTGAGCAGCGCGTTGCCCGCCAGCATCATCGTGGCGAAGGTCGCCGCCAGGATGAAGCCGGCCGCGGCCACCGTCGGCCCGGCGTGCCGCAGCGCCATCCCGGCCGCCTCGCGCGGCTCACGGCCCTCACGGGCCTCCTCGCGGAGCCGGGCGATCATGAGGATGTTGTAGTCCGTGCCGATGGCGACCACGAAGAGATACATGATCACCGGGAGCATGAACATCAGCCCGGGCTTGTTCTGCGCCTCCTGGAAGATCCAGACCGTGGCGCCGAGCGTGGCACCGAAGCCCAGACCCACCGAGGCGATCAGGTACCAGGGAGCCACCACGCTGCGCAGCAGCAGCCCCAGGATCACCATGATCAGCAGGGCGGCGACGGGGAACACCGTCCGGTAGTCGTGGTTGACCGCGGAGTCGATGTCCTTGTAGATCGAGGACATGCCGCCCACGACCGCCTCGGTGCCGTCGGGAGCGTCTGCGTGCGCGACGTCCCGCACCCGGCCCACGGCGTCGATCGCCTTGTCCGTGGACGCCTCGTACTTGAGCGTGACGGTGAAGTCCGCCGTCGTACCGGCCTTGTTCACCTGCGACATCCGGGCGCTGGCGACACCGTCCACGGCCCCGAGCTTCGACGCGTAGGCGTCGAACGCGGACCTGTCCAGCGGCTTGCCGTCGCTGCTGGAGAGATAGACGTCGGTGGGCGCGGCGGCACCCGCCGAGTACGCCGTCTGCATCTGGTCCTGGACGACCATGGACTCCTTGGTCTTGGGCATCGAGCCCGAGGCCAGGTCGAACGTGGCCTTGTAGCCGAGCGTGCCGAGCGACAGCACGAGCAGGATCAGACCCGAGACCGCCGCGGTCAGCGCCGGGCGGCGCTGCACGCCACGGCCCAGGGCCGCGAAACGCGCGTTGGCCGGTTCCTGCTGCCAGGACTTCGAGGGCCAGAACACCTTCGGGCCGATGAGGGAGACCACGGCCGGGATCAGGGTCAGCCCCGCGATCAGGGTGACCGAGACCGAGATGGCCAGCGCCGGGCCCATCTGCTTGAGGAAGCCCAGCGTGGACAGCACCAGCGCGAGGAAGGCGATGATGACCGCGCCGGCCGCCGACGCGATGGCCTCACCGACCCGGTCGACCGCGTTGATCATGGCCTGCTTGGGTTCGTCACCCGCGCGCAGGCGTTCGCGGTAACGGAACATCAGGAACAGGAAGTAGTCCGTGCCCACGCCGAAGAGCACGACGATCAGGATCGACGAGACGGAACTGTTGGCCTGGAGGCCGAACAGCTTGGTGGCGTACGCGATCAGCCCGTTGGCGATCGCCGACACCACGCCGATCAGCAGAAGGGGCAGGAACGCCAGGATCGGCGCCCGGAAGATGATCAGCAGGGTGACCAGGATGATCACGAAGGTGCCGATGCCGATCAGCGCCTCACCGCGCTTGGACGAGTCCTGCTGGTCCAGGGCCTGCGCGGCCGAGCCGCCGAGCTTCACCTCCAGGTCCGTGCCCTTGGCCAGTTGCTTGACGTCGTCGCGCAACACCTTGGCGGCGTCCGCCTGGACGGGCTGACCCGCCTTCTTGCTGTCCATCTGCACCAGGGTCAGGGTGTACCTGCCGTCCTTGGACGGCGGGCCGGGGACGACCTTCTGTACCTGATCGATGTGTTTGTCGCCCAGTTCGGTGGTGATCCGGGCGACGTCCTTCAGATCGGCCTGGCTGAGCTTGCCGCCGTCGGTGCGCTGGTACAGCGCGATCGCGGACGGCGTGAAGGCGCTGGGGAACGCCTTCTGCTGGAGATCGGCCGCTTTGATCGACTCGTAACTCTTGGGCAGGAAACTGCTTTCGTCGCTGTTCGAGGGCAGGCTCGGGGCGGTGGCGACGATGGCCACCGCCGCGATCAGCCATGCCACGATCGTCCAGACAGGATGCCGGACGACGGCAGTGCCAATACGTCGGAACATGCGGAAGGTCCTCCTGGGTAGGAAGATCACCGCAGCCCGGGGAGCGGACCCTGGCATCGGCGACCCCGACCGGCCCGCATCCGACGGGCCGGTCGCATAGTTGTCTTGCGGTCATATGGTAGGGATCACGGGTGGAGGTCGGTCCAGTGGGTTTCCGGCAGCGCCGCGACCGTCTCGCGCGCGGCCCCGTCATCTGTACGGCAGGGGCCCGGTCGGCGACCATCGAGGACATGATCGCCGTACCGCCGCCCGCCCGGAAGGCCGAACCATGTCAACGACCAGTCAATGGCAGCTGCGGGCCGCGTTCGCGCAACGGCTGTCGGAGATGTACGGCCGGGAGGTGCCCGCCTACACGACGCTGGTGGACGTCTCGCGCGAGGTCAACGAGGACGTGCTGCGGGCCCGGGGCGCCGACGCCGAACGCCTCGGGTCCATCGGCCGCGTGACCGCCGAGCGGCACGGAGCCATCCGGGTCGGCACCCCCCGCGAACTGCGGCAGGTCGCCCGGATCTTCGGCGCCCTCGGGATGCAGCCGGTCGGCCTCTACGACCTGCGGGAGGCCGCCGCCAGCGCCGTCCCCGTCGTCTCCACCGCCTTCCGGCCGGTCGACGGCGCGGAACTCGCCCGCAACCCCTTCCGGGTGTTCACCTCCATGCTCACCGTCGCCGACCCGCGCTTCTTCGACCCCGACCTGCGCGCGCGCCTGGAGACCTTCCTGGCCGGCCGCGAGCTCTTCCCCCCGGAGCTGCTCACGCTGGCCGACCGCGCCGCGGCCGACCGCGAACTGCCGGAAGACGACGCCGAGCGCTTCCTGCGACTGGCCGTGCGGGTCTTCGAGTTGTCCAGGGAACCGGTGGACCGGGACTGGTACCGGACCCTGGAGAGGGTCTCCGCCGTCGCCGCCGACATCGGCGGGGTCCGCGGCACGCACATCAACCACCTCACCCCGCGTGTCCTGGACATCGACGAGCTGTACCGCCGCATGACGGACCGCGGTATCGAGATGATCGACACCATCCAGGGCCCGCCGGCCTGGAAGGGCCCCGACGTCCTGCTGCGCCAGACCTCCTTCCGGGCGCTGGCCGAGTCCCGCCCGATGCGCACCGAGGACGGCAGCGTGGTCACCGGCTCCCTTCGGGTGCGCTTCGGCGAGGTCGAGGCCCGCGGCATCGCCCTCACCCGCACCGGACGGGCGCACTACGACGAACTCCTCGGCCGCGTCGACGAGCAGGCGTCCCAGCACCCCGCGGGGGCGCGCGATGAGCTCGCGCGCGCCGTCTGGGAGCGGCACATGCCCGGCAGCGAGGAGGAACTCGCGGCGCGGGGCCTGGCGTACTTCACCTACCGGCTCGCCGACGGGCGGCCGCACGACGGCGGCAGGCCGCCCACCGACGTCGGTGAACTGGTCCGGCAGGGCTGGGTGGTGGCCGAGCCCGTCGTCTACGAGGACTTCCTGCCCCGCTCCGCCGCCGGCATCTTCCAGTCCAACCTCACCGGCCAGGGCACCCGCGACAACGGCCGGCAGGGCACCGCCTACGACGCCGACTGGCTCTCCGGCGCCATCGGCCGCGAGGTCCTCGACCCCTTCGCCCTCTACGAGCAGCAGCAGAACGGCTCCCTCGCCCAGGTCGCCCGCGCCCTGGGCCTCACCGGCACCCTCCGCTGACCCCTCATCCCTGGAGGTCCCACGATGACCAGCACCGCGCTGCCCACCACGGACGACCTGCGTACCCGCGCCCGGGCCTGCCTGCGGACCATCGGCGTGCAGGTCGCGGACGGCGACGACTTCCCGGCCCGCACCCCCATCACCGGCGAGCACCTCTTCAGGCTGAAGGCCGCCACCGGCGACGACATCGAGGAGGCCCTCGCGGCAGCTCGTACCGCCTTCCTGACCTGGCGCACCACCCCCGCCCCGCGCCGCGGCGAACTCGTGCGCAGGCTGGGGGAGCTGCTGCGCGAGCACAAGAGCGACCTCGCCGATCTCGTCACCGTCGAGGCGGGCAAGATCCGCTCCGAGGCGCTCGGCGAGGTCCAGGAGATGATCGACATCTGCGAATTCGCGGTGGGCCTGTCCCGCCAGCTGTACGGCCGTACGATCGCCTCCGAACGCCCCGGCCACCGCCTGGCCGAGACCTGGCACCCGCTCGGCGTGGTCGGTGTCATCTCCGCCTTCAACTTCCCCGTCGCCGTGTGGTCCTGGAACACCGCCGTGGCCCTGGTCTGCGGCGACACGGTGGTCTGGAAGCCCTCGGAGCTCACCCCGCTGACCGCCCTGGCCTGCCACCACCTGCTCGCCAGGGCCGCCGAAGAGACCGGCGCACCCCGTGACGTACACCGCCTCCTGCTCGGTGACCGCACGGTCGGCGAGCGGATCGTCGACGACCCCCGGGTGGCCCTCGTCAGCGCCACCGGCTCCACCCGCATGGGCCGCGCGGTCGGCCCGCGCGTCGCCGCCCGGTTCGGCCGCAGCCTGCTGGAGCTCGGCGGCAACAACGCCGCGATCGTCGCCCCCTCCGCCGACCTGGACCTCGCCGTCCAGAGCATCGTCTTCGCCGCGGCCGGCACGGCGGGCCAGCGCTGCACCACACTGCGCCGCCTCATCGTCCACCGCGACCTCGCCGACACCCTGGTCGAGCGCCTGACCGCGGTCTACGGCAGGCTGCCCGTCGGCAGTCCGTTCGACGACACGACGTTGGTCGGCCCGCTCATCTCCACCGCCGCCCTGGACGCCATGCACGACGCCCTCACCCGCGTCCAGGCGCAGGGCGGCAAGATCCTGGCCGGCGGAAACCGGCGCCTGGCGAAGGCGGCACCGGCGGCCGCCTACACCGAGCCCGTCCTGGTGCGCGTCGACGAACAGACCGACGTGGTACGGGAGGAGACCTTCGCGCCGATCCTGTACGTCCTCACCTACGACACCCTCGACGAGGCGATCGCGCTGCACAACGACGTCCCGCAGGGCCTGTCGTCCAGCATCTTCACCCGGGACCAGCGGGAGGCCGAGATCTTCCTGTCCGCGGCCGGCTCCGACTGCGGCATCGCCAACGTCAACATCGGTACCTCCGGAGCGGAGATCGGCGGCGCCTTCGGCGGCGAGAAGGATACCGGCGGCGGCCGCGAGTCCGGTTCCGACGCCTGGAAGGCGTACATGCGCGCGGCCACCAACACGGTCAACTACTCCGGCGAACTCACCCTGGCCCAGGGCGTCAGCTTCCTCTGACGAGGCCCTGAAGGCGGGCGGCGGCCCGTCTCACGTCCCCGGGAGCCGTTTCGCGATGCTCCCGACGACGGCCGCCGCGAGGTTCTCGGCGTCACCGCACAGCTTCTTCTCCGGCAGCGGGGCGTACACGGTCAGCTGGAACAGCTCCACCGTGTGGTCGCCGGCGGAGTCCGTGTACGTCCGGTGGGGTGTCCGTACGGTGCAGGTGTCGTCCTCGGCCTCGTCCGCGACGAAGTAGCTCCGGGTGCCGACGACTTCCACCGGATGCCCGTCGTCGGAGTCCAGCGAGTTGTCGCGGCTGAACTGGATCTCCACCTCACGGTTGCCGTCGTCGCTGGACCAGTCGCAGTCCCAGCCGCCGAAGCCGCGGTCCCGGTTGTCCGCGTCGACGCCGGGCACGCGGGCCAGGTCGGGCGCGCCGAGCAGGGCGCAGGCGTCGAGGCGGGCCAGGGAGTCCGCGGCGGGCTGGGCCGTACGGCGGGGCACCGGGCCGTCGTCCAGAACGCCGACGACGTGGTCGGTGGCGGCGTCGGCCAGGTCGCAGGGGTCGGGCGCGCCCTTCCCGAGCCGCTTCCCGACGATGCGGATCTGGTGGCGGTCGGCGGTCAGGACGGCCCGCTCGCAGGAGTCGTCGTCGGGCTTGAGGGCGACGACGGTGAGGTGCCCGACGACCCGGGTGGTGAGGTCGCCCTCGTAGTCGTCCTGGTCCGCGTCGAGATTGACCTGGACGTCGGCGTTGTCGTCGCCGTGGGTGTTCTCGACGAGGACGTCGCAGCGATCGATCTCCCCGTAGTCCGGGTCCAGTTCGGTAGCGCCGAAACGGCTCAGGGAGGCCGCGTCGAGCAGTTTGCAGGGGTCGGCGGTGCGGGCCTCGCCCATCGTCCCGGCGGCCCGCGCGGTGGCCGGCGGCTTCGCGTCCGTGGCGGTGCTTCCGGCGCCGGCGTCCTGCGAGTTCCACGGGGCGAGCAGGACCAGTCCGGCCGTGACCGCGGCCACCGTGGCCACGGCCGCCACGAGCAACGGGCGGCGGCGACGGCGTACCGGGCGGGGCAGCCGGAGCGTGAGCGGGGTGAGGTCGATGGTGCGCTGGTCGTGCAGGTGCGCGGACGGACCGGCCGCCTTCAGCAGGAGCTTGCGCGCCCGTGCGGCGTCCGGGCGGTGCCGGGGCTCCAACTCCAGCAGCGCGGCGAGCGGTTCGGCCAGCGGGCCGGCCCGGCGCGCGGTCTCGATATGTCCCTCGATGGCCCGGGCGACGTACGCCATCGGGTGCTCGGCCTCCCCGTACGGCGACCGGCCCTCGACCGCCGCGAACAGTGCGGCACCGAGCGAGAACACGTCGGCCTTCTCGCCGGGCTGCCGTCCCCTGGCCACCTCGGGGGCCAGATAGCGGGGTTTGCCGCGCACCCCACCCGTCACGCTCTGGGTGGTGTCGCTCCACAGGGCCCGGGAGATCCCGAAGTCGGTGAGCCGCGCGACTCCTTCGGCGGTCACCAGGATGTTCTCCGGAGTCACATCGCCGTGCACCACACCCTCGGCATGCGACTTCGCGAGCGCGTCCGCCATCTGGCAGCCGACGGAGCCGACGTCCTCGGGGGAGAGCGGACCGTCCTCGGCCATGAGCTGGGCGAGGCTGCGCGAAGGCACGTACTCCATGACGATCCAGCAGGTGGCGCCCTCGTCGACGAAGTCGAAGACGCCCACGATGTTCGGATGGTGCAGGCGCCCCGCGTTGCGCGCCTCGCCCATCAGCCGCTGGGCGGCCCGGGGGTCGTCCAGGCGGGCGCACTTGACCGCGACCCGCCGCTGCAGGCGCTCGTCCCAGGCCCGCCAGACGACTCCCATCCCGCCTCGGCCGATGGCCTCCCGCAGAACGTACCGGCCGGAGATCCTGTCTCCGGCCTCGGGTTCTACCAGCACCGCCCCGCCCCTCGCCGCACGTCACCCGCGTGGTGGTAACTCACGGTGGCGGAGTGTAGTCACCCGTGATCTGCCCCACAGGGCCTGCCGGAGACCGGCCCAGAACCCTCACAACACGCGTCACGCCGACGGGTTGTCCACCCCCTCGGTGCCGGCGCCGTCGTGGTCGTCGCCCGGCGCGCCGGCCGCTCCCGCCGGGAGCAGAAAGGCGGTGAGCGCGGCCGTGTCGTCCTGCAACTGGTCGCCGCTGTAGGCCAGCAGATCCTGATGGAGCCGCTCCAGCAGCTCCGGGGGCGGCATCGGTCCCCACGAGCGCATCCGCTGGAGCAGCGGGTAGAAGGAACCGTCCGGGTCACGGGTCTCGGTGACACCGTCCGTGTAGAGCAGCAGTTGGTCGCCCGGGCCGAAGGCGTAGGTGTCGACGTGATAGGGGTCCCCGACGAGCATGCCGAGGTTCAGCGGCGGCCCCGACCGCCCCCGGTCCAGCTCGCTCACCTCGCCGGGGCGGATGAGCAGCGGTGGCGGATGGCCGCAGTTGAGGACGCGGACGATCCTCTCGTCCTCGGGGATCTCGGCGAAGACGGCTGTGACGAACCGCTCGCCGGTCTCGGTGCCGCCGAGCTGGTGGGCCCGGCGCGTCATGCTGATGTCCACCCGCTCCACCAGGGCGTTGAGGTCGGGTTCGTCGTGTGCGGCCTCTCGGAACGCGCCCAGCATCGCGGCCGCGGTCTCCACCGCGAGCAGGCCCTTGCCGCGCACGTCGCCGATGAGCAGCCGGACCCCGTACGCGGTCGGCACGGCCTCGTAGAGGTCGCCGCCGATCCGTGCCTCCGCGGCGGCGGACAGGTAGAAGCTCTCCAGCAGCAGGTTCCCGATCCGGTACGGGACCGGTCTGAGCAGGACGCGCTGGGCGATCTCGGCCACGGACCGGACGTCGGCCAGGGTGCGTTCCCGGCGGATCCGGTGCGCGGCCAGGATCGTGCCCAGGGCGCCGACCAGGGCCGTACACGCGTAGGCGGCGACATAGTGCCGTTCCCAGAGGTAGCCGACGTCGCGTCCCGCGCAGCACGGGGTTCCGGCCAGTAGGAGTTCGAGGCCGATGGCGAAGGCGGTGGCGCAGGCGACGACTACGGGCGGGTGCGCGAAGGCGGTCACCAGGGGGAGGGCGATCAGCGCGAAGCTGACCGGCCACTGCACGGGGGTGACCGGCTCCATCAGCAGTACACCGATGACGTACAGGACCGGAAGCCAGCGCATCCACGCGGGGGGCGCGGGCAGTGCTGAGTTGCGACCGTCGTGCCTCACCCGGGGCTCCTGGCATACGAATCTCGACAAGAGGCCCAGCCTCTCGGGCCGCCGCCCGCCGCGCCGGTGATTGCTCCACTCAGCGGCAAGTTCCGACGTCCGCGGCAGCATTCGTGTTCGATGTCGAAACATTCGAGGATTTGATGAGCATCGCTCTGATCTTGGATTGGCCGATTGTCGACAGAGTCGATCCACTATTCGCCCGTCAAGGACGTGAAGTGCGGAAATAGGTGATCGGGTAAAGCGAAGGTTTCGAATTAATTACCGAAACTGTTGACAGCTGGCATGGGCAGACCAACACTCCCCACCAAGCCACACCCGCACAGGCCATACGAGGAGGCACCGCATGAAACCGCTCGACCACGCACTGAGCCGCCGGAGCGCCGGCGCCCTGCTGCTGGGCGCCGCCGCCGGGCTGGCCCTGCCCGGCACCGCCCGCGCCGCCACCGTCATCACCACGAACCAGACGGGCACCAACAACGGCTACTACTACTCGTTCTGGACCGACGCACAGGGCACCGTCTCCATGACCCTGGGCTCCGGCGGCAACTACAGCACCAGCTGGCGCAACACCGGCAACTTCGTCTGCGGCAAGGGCTGGAGCACCGGCGCCCGCCGCAACGTGACCTACTCGGGCAGCTTCAGCCCGTCCGGCAACGGCTACCTGTCCCTCTACGGCTGGACGTCCAACCCGCTCGTCGAGTACTACATCGTCGACAACTGGGGCACCTACCGGCCCACCGGCACGTACAAGGGCAGCGTCACCAGCGACGGCGGCACCTACGACATCTACCTGACGACGCGGTACAACGCCCCGTCCGTCGAAGGCACCAAGACCTTCAACCAGTACTGGAGCGTCCGCCAGTCGAAGCGCACCGGCGGCACCATCACCACCGGCAACCACTTCGACGCCTGGGCCAGGGCCGGCATGTCCCTCGGCAGCTTCAGCTATTACCAGATCCTCGCGACCGAGGGTTACCAGAGCAGCGGCAGCTCCACCATCACGGTGGCGTGATGAGTGCCGTATCGGAGCGCTCGTCGCGCCCCTTGCCGGCGATCGCCGCCGCCCTCGTGCTGGCCGCCGCGGGCACGCTCGCCCTCGGCGCCGGCCCGGCGCACTCCGCCACCTGCGTGGGCTACGTCGGTCTCACCTTCGACGACGGGCCGTCCAACGCCCACACGCCGGGCCTGCTCAGCGCCCTCAAGGCGAACGGGCTGCGGGCCACCCTGTTCAACGAGGGCCAGTACGCGGCCGCCTACCCGGCCCAGGTCCGGGCCGAGGTGAGCGCGGGCATGTGGGTCGGCAACCACAGCTACACCCACCCGCACCTGACCCAGGAGACCCAGGCGCAGATCGACTCGGAGATCTCCCGCACCCAGTCCGCCGTCGCCGGCGCCGGTGGCGGGACACCGGTACTGTTCCGGCCCCCGTACGGCGAGACCAACGCGACCGTGCGCACGGTCGAGGCCAAGTACGGGCTGACCGAGATCATCTGGGACGTCGACTCGCAGGACTGGAACGGCGCGAGCACCGACGCGATCGTGCAGGCCGTCTCCCGGCTCACCAACGGCCAGACCATCCTGATGCACGAGTGGCCGGCCAACACGCTCGCCGCGATCCCGCGCATCGCGCAGACCCTTGCGGCCAAGGGCCTGTGCTCCGGCCGCATCTCCCCGGGGACCGGCCACGCGGTCGCGCCCTGAGAACACCCGCACAAGTGGCGCGGCGGTCCGTCGACCGCCGCGCCGTCCTCATGAGTTCGGATGAACACGAATCCTTCGCGCGCTGTGCACCGCTAGGTTCGTGGGCGTGGACTACTACGACCTGGGCAGTCACAGCCGGCGCGTGACGACGTCGTCCCCCGAGGCGCAGACGTGGTTCGACCGGGGGCTCATCTGGACCTACGCCTTCAACCACGAGGAGGCCGTCCGCTGTTTCGAGGCGGCCGGCACGGCCGACCCGGAGTGCGCCATGGCCGACTGGGGTGTGGCCTATGCCCTCGGCCCCAACTACAACAAGCCCTGGGAGTTCTTCGACCAGGAGGACCTGGCGCGCACGGTGGAGCGTACGCACGCCGCCGTGGAGCGCGCCCACGCCAAGGCCGTCCACGCGACCCCCGTGGAGCGCGCCCTCGTGGAGGCGCTGCGCGCCCGCTACCCGCAGGCCGCGGCCCCCGACGCGGAGGCCTGCTCGGTATGGAGCACGGCCTACGCCGACAGCATGCGCGGGGTGTACGAACTGGCGCCCGGCGACCTCGACGTGGCCACCCTGTACGCCGACGCCCTGATGAACCTCACCCCCTGGCAGCTCTGGGACATCCGCAGTGGCCGACCGGCCGAGGGCGCCCGGACGCCGGAGGCCAGGGCCGTACTGGAACAGGCCCTCGGGACCGAGGCGGGCACCCGCCACCCCGGCCTGCTGCACCTCTTCATCCACCTGATGGAGATGTCGCCCACCCCCGAGGCCGCCCTGCCCGTCGCCGACCTGCTGCGCGACCTGGTCCCCGACGCCGGCCACCTCCAGCACATGCCCTCGCACCTGGAAGTCCTCTGCGGCGACTACCGGCGCGTGATCTCCGACAACGCCGCGGCCGCCGCCGCCGACGAGAAGTACCACGCCCGCGCCGGGGCGATGAACTTCTACACCCTCTACCGCTGCCACAACCTCCACTTCCGGATCTACGGCGCGATGTTCCTGGGCCGCCTCCAGGACGCCCTCGCCACGGCCGAACGGCTCGAAGCCGCCGTACCCGAAGAGCTGCTGCGCGTGCAGAGCCCGCCGATGGCCGACTGGCTGGAGGGCTTCCTGGCGATGCGGGTGCACGTCCTGATCCGGTTCGGCCGCTGGGACGACATCCTGCGCCTGCCGCTGCCCGCCGACCCCCGGCTGTACTGCGTGACCACCGCGATGCTGCACTACGCGCGCGGTGTCGCGCACTCCGCCACCGGCCGGACCGCCGAGGCCGGGGCGGACCGCGCCCGCTTCCGGGAGGCGGCCGCCGCCGTCCCCGGGACCCGCATGCTGTTCAACAACACCTGCGCCGACATCCTGGCCATCGCCGCCGCCATGCTCGACGGCGAACTCGCCTACCGCAGGGGCGACTACGACACCGCCTTCGCCGAACTGCGCCGGTCGACCGACCTGGACGACCACCTTCCCTACGACGAACCCTGGGGCTGGATGCAGCCCACCCGGCACGCCTACGGCGCCCTGCTCCTGGAGCGCGGCCGGGTCGAGGAGGCCGAGGCGGTCTACCGGGCCGACCTCGGCCTGGACGACACCCTGCCCCGGTCGTTGCAGCACCCGGGCAACGTCTGGTCCCTGCACGGCTTCCACGAATGCCTCCAGCGGCTCGGCAAGGAGGGTGAGGCAGGGATCGTGGCCCAGCAGCTGAAGCTCGCGGCGGCGACGGCGGACGTACCGATCGGCGCCTCCTGCTTCTGCCGTACCGACTGCTGTCGTACGCCGTAGGGAGCCGGTTCAGAGCGTCCGCGCGACCAGCAGTGCCACGTCGTCGTGGTCGTCCGGGTGACGCAGGCCGTGCAGCAGCAGGTCGCAGGTCTCCTCCAGCGGCCGGTTCGGCTCGTCCAGGAAGCCGAGCAGGACGCCGAGACGGTCGTCGATGGGATGGCGGCGGGTCTCCACGAGGCCGTCGGTGTACAGGACCAGGAGGTCGCCCGCGGCGAGGTCGATGGTGCTGGTCTCGAAGGGGATGCCGCCGACGCCGAGCGGGGCGGCGGGCGGCAGCTCCAGCAGGGCCGGCTTCCCCCCGCGGTGCACCAGTGCGGGCGGCATGTGGCCCGCGTTGGCGATCTCGCAGCGCCGGGTGCGCGGGTCGTACACCGCGTAGAGACAGGTGACGATGTAGTGCTCCAGATCGCAGGTGATCTTGTCCAGGTGCTGGAGCACCGCGGCCGGGGGCAGCTCCAGGTCCGCGTAAGCGCAGGTGGCGGTGCGCAGCCGGCCCATCGTGGCGGCCGCGTCGATGCCGTTGCCCATCACGTCACCGACGACCAGCGCGGTCCGGTCCTCCGACAGCGGGATCACGTCGTACCAGTCGCCGCCGACCTCACTGGTCGCCTGGGCGGGCTGGTAGCGGGAGGCCAGTTCGAGGCCCGTGTGGTGCGGCGGGTGGTCGGGGAGCAGGCTGCGCTGGAGGGTGAGGGCGGTGTTGCGGACGCTCTGGAACCAGCGGGCGTTGTCGATGGCCACGGCGGCACGGCCGGCCAGCTCCATGGCGAGGACGACGTCGTCCTCGTCGAAGGGCAGCGGATTGCGGGTCCGCTTCAGGTCCAGGGCGCCGAGCACCTCACCGTGGGCGATCAACGGCACCGCGAGATACGAGTGCACACCGGCCTCCGCCAGCAGCTCGCCCGCCTCCGCGTTGCGGGCGATGCGTGGCAGATCGTGTGCGCCGACCCGCGGGACCAGGACCGGCCGCGCGGTGTGCACACACAGCGTGACCAGCCGGTCGCCTTCGTAGGCCGCGAGGTCACCGGGCGGGTCGGCGGCCCGCAGCGCGACCGTCGGATGGGCCGCCTCGATGGCGAGGGCACGGAACAGCTCCGGACCGTTCTCCGGTCTGCGGGAACGGCGCAGGGCCAGCGCCGAGTCCAGCACGTCCACCGCGACCACGTCCGCGAGGACCGGGGTGGCGATCTCGGCCAGTTCGTGCGCCGTGCGCTCCACCTCCAGCGAGGTGCCCACCCGGGCCGAGGCGTCCGCGATGAGGGCCAGCCGGCGCCGGGCCCGGTCGGCCTCGGCGGCCGCCCGGTGCCGCTCGGTGACGTCGACGACCGAGGTCGCCGCGCCCAGGACGCGGCCGCCGGGATCCTCCAGCCGGTAGAACGACAGCGACCAGGCGTGCTCGTGCTCGGGATCGGTCGGCGGACGGCCCACGTGATACTGGTCGAGGAGCGGAGTGCCGGTGGTGAGCACCTGGCGCAGCGCCGATTCGACGCTGTCGATGTCGGGCAACGGCAGGGTCTCCCGCAGATGGCGGCCGATGTGCTCCTCGGCGGGGACGCCGTCGATCCGCTCCAGCGCCGGGTTCACCAGGAGATAGCGCAGATCCGGGTCGAGAAGGGCCAGGCCGATCGGGGACTGGTTGATCAACCGCTCGCACAGCGCCAGGTCGGTCTCCACCCGCTGGAGCATGGTGTGGTCGGCCACGATGCCCAGTGCGTACACGTCGCCGAGATCGTCCAGCAGCCGCATGGTGCGGAACTCCATCAGCCGGCTGCCGCCGTCCTTGCACCGGACCGGGAAGGCGCCGGCCCAGCTGTGGCCGGTCTCCAGCACCTCCATGAACACGTTCACCGCGGCCTTCAGATGCTCCGGGTGAACGAGCAGTCGCGCCGCGTTCTTGCCCAGGGCCTCCTCGGCCGTGTAGCCGAAGAGTTCCTCGGCCTGCGGGGTCCAGAACACGATCCGGCCCTGCGAGTCCAGGGCCACCGCGGCCACGCTCAGCACGTCCAGCAGACCGGTCGGACGCGCTCCGCCGAGGCCGTACTTCTCACCGCCCGAGCCGTCCGGGCCACCGGACCGCAGGAATCCCACAGCCATGCCTCAACCACCTCCACCGGCCGGCGGGCCGACACCGCTGCCACGGCACTTCCATGCTGCCCCCGGCCGCCCGACCGCGCCGACCCGGGCCGAGTACCCCGATCAGCGCGGGGCTCCCGCCCTGCACCCGCGTGACCTCGAAGCCCTCGCCCGCGTTCCCCTGGGAGCTGTGCGCATCAAGTGGACAAGCAGGAACATTGGGGTACGTAGAGGATGTAGCCAATGGATTTTCCGCGAGAAGATTTCGACGCGCCGCCCTCCATGGGCCCGCGCGACCTCCTCGACGCCTCCAGCGACGCGGCGGCGGTGCTGTCGGCCGAGGGCGTCGTGATCGGCTGGACGCGTGGTGCGGAGGCCCTGCTCGGCCGCGCGGCCGCCGAGGTGGTCGGCCGTCCCGCGGCACAGCTGCTCGCCATGCGCGCCGACCCGGCGCGCGCCGCCGGCGTCGCCGAGCGCTGCCGCTCCGGCGTGGGATGGAGCGGGCTCATCCCGGTACGGCACCGCGACGGCCGCACCCTCGACGTGGACCTGCGGGTCTCCGCCGCCTTCCACATCGACGGCGACGAGTGCTTCCTCCTCTCCGCCCGTGAGCGGCGGCCGCAGTGGACGGTGGGCCAGTCCGTCCTCGACGGGTTCCTGACCCGCTCGCCGATCGGCATGGCCGTGATGGACCCGGAGCTGCGCTACGTGTGGCTGAACGACACCCTGGAGAGCTTCGGCGGAGTGCCCCGGGAACAGCGCCTGGGCCGCCGGCTGCGCGAGCTGCTGCCCGGGCTGCAGGCGACCACCATCGAGAGCCTGATGCGCAAGGTGCTCACCACCCGCGAGCCGGTCACCGACTACGAGTACATCGGCTGGAGCTGGGCCGATCCGCACCGCCAGCGTGCCTACTCCACCTCGTTCTTCCCGCTCGTCGACGCCGACGACTCCGTGACCGGGGTCTGCTACATGGTCTCCGACGTAACCGAGCGGTGGAACGCGCGCCAGCGGCTGTCGATGGTCAACCAGGCCGGCACCAGGATCGGCACCACCCTCGACGTGCTGCGCACCGCCCAGGAACTCGCCGACTTCGCCGTCCCCCGTTTCGCCGACTTCGTCGTCGTCGACCTCCTGGAGCCCGTCCTCAGCACCGAGGACCTCGGCACCTGGCTGAGCGATGCCGCCCCGGCGCCCACCGGGCCGGTGATGCGGCGTGCCGCACTGAGGACCGTCCGCGACGGCAACCCCGAGGTCGTGGCGCACATCGGTGACCCGGTGGACTTCCTGCCCCCGGCGCACGGCATCGACCTGCTCGTCAACGGCGAGCCGATCCTCATCGCCGAGCTCGACCCGGAGGACCCCCTGTGGCTCGCCGAGCAGCCCGAGCGGATCGCGCGCATGCGGGAGTTCGGAGTGCACTCCCTCATCTCGGTCCCGATGCGGGCCCGCAACACCGCCCTGGGCCTCACCACGTTCGCCCGCTCGCTCAACCCGGTCTCCTTCCAGCCCGACGACGTCCTGCTCGCCCAGGAACTGGTCGCGCGCGCCGCCGTCTGCGTCGACAACGCGCGCCGCTACACCAGGGAGCACACGGCGGCCGTCACCCTGCAGCGCAGTCTGCTGCCCCAGGTCCTGACAGGCGGCACGGCCGTGGAGGTGGCGTCCTCCTATCTGCCGGCGGACGCGACCGACGGCGTCGGCGGTGACTGGTTCGACGTGATCCCGCTGTCCGGCGCCCGGGTCGGCCTGGTCGTCGGCGACGTGGTCGGCCACGGCCTCACCGCGGCGGCGAGCATGGGCCGGCTGCGCACCGCCGTCCAGACCCTCGCCGACATGGAGTTGCCCCCCGACGAACTCCTCGCCCACCTCGACGACCTGGTGCTGCGGCTGGGGGAGGAGTCGAGCGGGAGCACGGCCTCCCAGGACAGCACGGCCACGTTCGTGGGGGCGACCTGCCTGTACGCGGTCTACGATCCGGTGACCCGGCGGTGCACCATGGCCCGGGCCGGACACCCGCCGCCGGTCGTCGTGGCACCCGACGGGCGGGCCTGGTTCGCCGAGATGCCCGCCGGACCGCCGCTCGGGCTCGGCGGCATGGCATTCGAGGCCACCGAGATCGAACTCGCCGAGAACAGCCTGTTCGGCCTCTACACCGACGGCCTCATCGAAGGCGCCGACCAGGACGTCGAACGGGGCATGGCCCGCCTGCGCGCCGCACTGGCCAGCCCCGACGCCGACCTCGCCACGTTGTGCACGGCCACCGTGCGGCAACTGGTCCCCGTGCCCCAGCCCGACGACATCGCCCTGCTCCTGACCCGCACCCACGCCCTGGGCGCCGACCACGTGGTCTCCTGGGAGGTGCCCGTGGACCCGGCCGCCGTCGCCGACGTCCGGTCCCGGGCGGCCCGGCAGGTGGCGGCATGGGGCTACGACGAGCTGGCGATGACCACCGAACTCATCGTCAGCGAACTGGTGACCAACGCCATCCGCTACGCCGAACCGCCCATCCGGCTGAAGCTGTTGCGGGACTCCCGGCTGACCTGCGAGGTCGCCGACGCCAGCAGCACCGCACCCCGGCTGCGGCACGCCCGCAGCATGGACGAGGGCGGCCGCGGCCTCTTCCTGGTGGCCCAGCTCTCCCACCGCTGGGGCGCCCGCTACACCGCGGAGGGCAAGATCATCTGGGCCGAGCAGGAGATCCCGCACTAGGGTGCCGCCACGGCCCAGGCCGTGTCCGCCCTGAAAGAGGCGGGGCTGTCCCCGTCGTGCGGGCCGCCGAGTCGGGCCGGCCACAGTCCGCCGTCGACGTGCCGCAGGAAGGCGAGCGCCGTGGCCGCGAGGACGGCCGGGGCGCAGGCGGCCACGGCATGCCGCCAGAGCGTTCTGAGGTGTGGGCGTGTCAGCACAGGGCCTCCTCCTGGTCCGTGTCGGTGCGGCACGTCGACCGGCAGCGCCTGCTGCCCAAGAACCCCGGCAGCCACGGGAGTCGCCGTCCGCCTCGGCCGTGGCCCAGGGTGGCACGAAGGCCGGCCAGACCGAGTTCGGACAACGATGTCGGTCGGACGGGAGGCGGGACGGGCGGCCGGACACCTGTCGAATTCGCACGCTTGGCCGTACGCTGTCAATTCCGAAGGATTCGGCAGCAATTGGGGGGGCCGCCATGTCCGGGGATGCCTACGGTCCGCATCAGGGACCGCCGAGTCAGGGACCGCCGAGTCAGGGATCTTCGCATGAGGGTCCGGCGCCTCAGGGAGCGTCGGCTCAAGGCCCTCCCGGCTTCGGGATCCCGGACCAGGGTTTGCCCGGACAGGGTTCTCCGGGCCAGGGTTTCGCGGCCCCGGGGGACTCGCAGCCGGGCTTCCGGCTCCCGGGTCCTTTCGTGCCGCCCATGCCGTCGAGTCCGCCGCCCGCCCCGCCGGACGCCCTGCGTGCCACCGCCGTGGCCCTGCTCAACCTGACCGGCCTCGGCCTCGGCTATCTGCTCGTCCGACGATGGATCCCGCTGGCCGCGTGTCTGGCGGCGACCGCCGTCCTGCTGCTCGTCGCCCTGCCCGCGGACGCCGACGGCGTACCCGGATCGGCGCTCGTCGTCTACGCCGTGTTCCTGCTGCTGGCGGCCCTCCACGGCGCGGCCGTCGGCCTGCGCACCCGGCTGGTGTGGCCGGGGCAGCGGCCCGCCGCACTCGTGCTGGGCGTCGTCCTCCTCGCCGTCCCGGTGGGTGGCGCGCTCTGGTACGACAGTGCCCACGATGAAGCCGTCGAACGCGCGCTCCTAGACCGACTCGACGTCGCCGACAAACGGGTCGACGCGGCCGGGCGGAAGGACTTCACCACCGCCAAGTCCGACTTCCAGGACGCCCTGGCCGTCTACCGTGACCTCGCGGTCCACCACTCCGGCTCCCGGGCCGCCGGGCAGGTCCCCGACCGTATGAAGACGTACTACACGACGGTCGCGGCGGCCTACGGTCACAAGGACTACTGCACGGCGGTCGCACCGCTGAAATACCTGCGGACGGTGCCCAACTCCATGCCCAGGGACCAGCTCGGCACGCTCACGCACTGGCCCGACGACCGGCTGGCCACCTCGCTGTACCAATGCGGAGCGGGCGGCCTGGCCGCCGACGAGGGCGACTGGGTCCCCCAGTTCGGCGAACTCCTGGACACCTTCCCCGACTCCGGCCAGGCCGCCAAGGTCGTCCCCGCCGTCGACGCGGCCGAGAAGAAGGCGGCGAAGGCCGTCTCCGGGAAGGATCCCTGCGGCGCCGTCAAGCAGTTGCAGACACTGAACACCCAGATCATCCAGCTGTCGAACGGGACCGGCGCCGAGGCCGCCGGCCTGGTCAAGGTCGCCGGCCGGGCCGACCGCAGCGGGGACGCGGGGGCGTACACCTGCGGTGTCAAGCAGTACCAGGACGGCGACTACGCGCAGGCGCAGGAGACCATGCGGCAGTTCGTCTCCGACAGCCCGCACGACAGGAACCGTGACCGCGCCCGCAAGATCGCCATCGGCGCGGAGGTCGCCCAGACGCTCCCGGCGGCCGGCAAGAAGCTGCCCACCATGGCATCCGGCGGCGGCATCTCGGTGACCGTCCAGAACGACAGCCCCGACGACATCACCGTCCTGTACACGGGCCCGGTGACCGGCAGCTTCACCCTGAAGGCGTGCGGCAGCTGCAAGGCGTACTCGCTCGTCAGCTCCATCACGCCCGGCTGGGAGCCGTGCAGCGACAGCGGCAAGAACTATCCGCAGCGCACGATCAGCCTCCCGCCCGGCACCACGTACTTCGTGCACAAACCGAAGAACGACAGCACGGCCTCCCCGGGCTCCGACACCGCCAAACTGCGCTACGGCTACATCTACACGGAGTGCGCGTACACGACGCAGACGCTGGGGTCGACCTACTGAGCGGGTTGTTCAGTAGAGGTTGTGCCGGTACTGCTGCTCGGCGATCGCGGTGAGCTCCCCGAGCCGGTCGCCGAGGTTGTCCGCCATCTTGGCGGCGTTCTCGGCGACATGCATCGTGTAGAAGTCGCCGCCGAGCAGGACGGCGTCGGCGAGGTGACGCGGGTCGCCCTCCCACAGCCTCGAGCGGATCACCGCCTTGCCGCACTGGGAGAACACCTCCCGCACACGCACGACGATCGCCAGCACGGCCGGCTTGCCGTCGGCGCTGAGCATGTTCAGCAGCTCGGGGTCGTCGCTGATGAACGCGTCCCCGTTCACGCGTACGACCTCGCGCAGTCCGGGCACGAGGAACACCAGGCCCACCCCCGGGTTGCGGGTGAGGTTCTCGAACGTGTCGGCGAGCTTGTTCCCGGGACGGTCCGGGACGGCCAGGGTCCACGGGTCGAGCACCCGTACGGCTCCCGGGGGATCGCCCTTGGGGCTGATGTCGAGGTGTCCGGCGTCGTCCGCCGTGGCGAGGCAGAAGAACGTGCTGTGGGCGATGAACCTGGTGATGAACTCGCCGAGGTGGTCTTCCTTCTTGTCCGCGATGAAGGGCGCCGGGTATCCGATGATCTCCCGGACGCGGTCCATGGCGATGGGGCGGTAGTCGTCGGCAGCGGTCCGTGCCGCGGGGGCGGCGCGGGTGAAGTCGTGGCGGCTCATGGCGGCCCTCCTGGCGGTGGCTCGGGGGTCCTTACAGGTCCAGGACGAGGCGTCCGCTCCGGGCGCGGGACACGCAGAGGTACATGCGCTCGCCGGCGGCGCGGTCCTCGGCGGTGAGGATGTCGTCGCGGTGGTCGGGCTCGCCGTCGAGGACGTGGGTCTCGCACGTGCCGCAGACGCCCTCGCGGCAGGAACCGGTCACCGGCAGACCCGCGTCCTCCAGCGCGCTCAGGATGCTCCGGCCGGCCGGCACGGTCACCGCGCGCCCGGACCGGGCGCACACCACCTCGACCTCGGTGTCGGGGCGGGCCGGCTTGGGGCGCGGCCGGAACCGCTCCAGGCGCACCGAGCCGGGAGCCCAGTGCGCGGCCCCGTCCTCGACCGCGGTCAGCAGGGATTCCGGGCCGCAGGCGTAGACGGCGGTGTCGGGACGCGGCCGCGCCAGCCACTCGTCCAGCGGGATCCGCCCGCCCCGGTCCTTCGGGTAGAGCCGGACGTTGTCGGGATGGCCGGCCAGCTCGTCCAGGAAGGCCATCGAGCCGGCGGCTCGTCCTCATGTCGGACGCGATCCTCGCGGGTCTGGACGCCGACGCCCTGCCCGTTCCCTGGGAGGAGCGGGTCCGGGCGCTGGCCCGCTGGTGCCGGAGGGCGATCCTGGCCCATCGCGACGCGGCGCGGTTGATCGCGGGGCTCGCCACGACGGAGACCAACACCTACCGGTTCGCCGACACGATGATCCAGACCCTTCTCGACGCCGGTTTCCCGCCGCGCACCGCGGCCTGGGCCAACTGGACGGTCTTCTATCTGATCCTGGGCATCACACAGGAAGAGCAGGCCCAGCCTGCCGAGGCGCCCGACCCCGCGACCGCCTTCGACGACGCGGAGTTCCCCGCGCTGCGGGAGGCGTCTGCCCACATCACCGCCGGCACCTTCGACGAGCGCTTCGAATTCGCCCTCGACATGCAAGTGACCGCGCTGCGGGCGGAGCTGTCCCGAACCGAGTAGGCGCGCTGGCGGCCACGAACGTCCTCGAACGCCGCCCGCCCACCGGACGTCGACGAGGGCGCGTGGGGAACACGGTGCCGACGTGAGAGAGGAAGGCTTCGGGGCGCCTGCCGGAAGTTCCGGAACCGGTGGGCCGCCGTGTCGGCACGCGCTGGGGCAGGCGTCAGCGGCGTTCACCTTAGGTTGCAGGCCCAAGGGCATCTCCGCAGGCCACGCCTCGGTATACGGTCCGTAACGCTCGCCCCGACAGAACTGGCCCACGTCAATGGAGATTCCGGCCGAACCCACCGCGCAGGCGCCGCGCGGCCGGCCGACGGGATCGACATGACCGGGTCCGCGTTGTCGGACCGGCGGTAGAGCCGCGGCGCGCCAGTCGATCGGGAGTCGACGGGCCGCCGATCACCGCCCCAGCACGTCGCCCTGTCACTCCACTGCTTCGAGGTGCCCTGTGGCCATGCCTTCTTCTGCCTCGTCCCCGTCCGCGCCGCCCGACACGGGCACCCGGCACCTCACGGCCACCGTCGTGCTGGCCTGCCTGGGCGTGTTCGTCTCCTACCTGCCCGTCGTCGGTGTCTCCGTCGCGCTTCCGGTCATGCAACAGGCACTCGACGCCTCCACCGTCGGGCTCCAGTGGATCACCGACGCCTTCATCCTGCCGACCGCCGCACTGCTGCTGACCTGCGGCATGGTGGGTGACCTGTACGGCCGTAAGAAGACGTATCTGGCCGGGCTGGTGCTGTTCTGCATCGGCTGCGTGGTGTGCCTGACCGCCGGCAGCGTCGTCCAGGTCTGTGTGGGCCAGGCACTCACCGGCGTCGGCACGGCCGCGCTGCTTCCGTCCACACTGGCCCTGATCGGCCATGTGATCCCGGACCCCCGTAAGCGTGCCCGGGCGATAGCCCTGTGGACGGCCGCCCTCGGCCTCGGACTCACCCTCGGCCCGGTGGTCAACGGCGTGATCGTGGAGCACGCAAGCTGGCGGTGGATCTTCCTGCCCTCGCTCGTCGTCGGCGTGGCCACCGCGGTGATCGGGGCCGCCGTGCTGACCGACTCCCGCGCGGAGCGCGAACGCCACCTGGACGTCCCCGGGCAGCTCCTGGCCATCGTCGCCATCACCGGGCTGGTCTACGGCGTCATCGAGGGCGGCAGCGACGGCTGGTCGTCGGCCCAGGCCGTGATCGCCTTCGTGGCCGCCGCCGGCGGCGCGGTCGGCTTCGTGCTGGTGGAACTCCGTTCCTCCTGCCCGATGCTGGACATGCGCCTGTTCAAGTCCGCGGCGTTCTCGGGGGCGGCGCTCGTCATGGCCGTCACCCTGTTCGCCCAGGTCGGCCTGGTCTTCGCGCTGAGCGAGTACTTCGGGCTCGTCCACCACGCCTCGACCCTGGACATCGGCATTCGCCTCATCGCCATCAACGGCTTCACGGTGGTGCTCGGCCCGCTGGTCGGGCGGCTGATGAACCGGGCCACGCCCGGGCTGCTGCTGGTCACCGGTCTGGTGATCGGCGGGATCGGCGCCCTCATCATGAACGTCTTCCAGGCCGACACCGGCACCGGTGAGGCCGCCCTGGTCATCGGAGTGCTCGGCATCGGCATCGCGCTCGCCATGGCGCCGATCACCACCATCGCCATGGACGCCCTGCCGCACCGGCTCGGGGGCACCGCCGCCGCGGCCAACAGCGCGCTCCGCCAGATCGGCAGCGCCCTCGGCCCGGCCGTCTTCGGCGTCATCCTCACCCACCGCACCCTGGCGACCCTGCCCGGACACCTCGCCTCGTCCGGGCTGAGCCCCGCGGACCAGGGGCAGGTCGGCGGACTGGTCTCCAGCGTCGGTATCCAGGCCGGAGCCTTCCTGCACCTGAACACCCCCGAGAGCACCGGCCAGGCCCAGGCCGCCTACGGCGCGAGCTTCACCGACGCCCTGCACACCTGCGCCCTCGTCGGCGGGATCGGGATGCTGGCGGCCGCGGTCATCGCCGTGGCCCTGATCGGGATCCGCCCGGCACGGGCCCCGCAGGCGACCGCGGAGGCGACGGCACATCCCGCCGGGGCCGCGAGCTGAGGCGCACCGCGGAGCGGCCGGCCGGCCGATGACGGCCCGCCGCTCCGCTCGGCGCTCGGCCCGCTAGCGTGCGAGCAGTTCGAGGGTGTCGATCACCCGGTTCGAGAAGCCCCACTCGTTGTCGTACCAGGCGACCACCTTGATGTGGCGGCCGTCGACGCGGGTGAGGGCCGAGTCGAAGATCGCCGAGGCAGGGTTGCCCGTGATGTCCGAGGAGACCAGCGGGTCGTCCGAGTACTCGAGGACGCCCGCGAGCGGCCCTGCCGCGGCGGCCCGGTACGCCGCCAGCACGTCGTCGCGCGTCACGTCACGGGCGACCGTCGTGTTGAGCTCGACGATCGAGCCCACCGGCACCGGCACCCGGATCGAGTCACCGGACAGCCTGCCGTCGAGGTTCGGCAGCACCAGGCCGATCGCCTTGGCGGCGCCGGTCGTGGTCGGCACGATGTTGACACCGGCGGCACGGGCACGACGAGGGTCGCGGTGCGGACCGTCCTGCAGGTTCTGCTCCTGCGTGTAGGCGTGCACCGTGGTCATGAACCCGTGCTCGATACCGGCGAGTTCGTCGAGCACGGCGGCCAGCGGCGCGAGCGCGTTGGTCGTGCACGAGGCGTTGGAGACGACCGTGTGCGTGTCCGGGTCGTAGGCGCCGGTGTTCACGCCGTACGCGAGCGTGACGTCGGCACCGTCCGACGGCGCGCTGACCAGGACCTTCCTCGCGCCCGCGTCGAGGTGGGCGCGGGCTGCCTTCGCCGACGTGAAGCGGCCGGTCGACTCCAGCACGATGTCCGCGCCCAGTTCGGCCCACGGCAGCTGCGCCGGTTCGCGCTCGGCGAGCACCTTGATACGACGGCCGTCGACGACGAGGACGTCCCCGTCCACGGTCACCGGGCGGCCGAGGCGCCCTGCCGTCGAGTCGAAGGCCAGCAGCCGTGCGAGAGCCGTGGGCTCCGTGAGGTCGTTGACGGCGACGACCTCCAGGTCGCTGTCCCGCTCCAGCAGCGCACGCAGCACATTGCGTCCGATGCGGCCGAATCCGTTGATGGCGATACGAGTCATAAGTGGTGTCCCTTCGCTATGCCACCAGGTTCGCGAGCCGCGCCCGGACACGACAGCGGCGAGACCGCCATGGTTCAAAAGGATCCCGCCAGCCCGCCGCACGCCCACCTCGCGGGTGGCGCCCGACCGCTCGAGTCGCGGTCAGGCGGCGGCGTACACGTCGGCCCAGTGGATCGCGTGGCCCCGCTCCAGACGGTCGCCGTGTGCGGTGGTGAGGAAGTCGATGATCTCCAGGCCGCGGCCGTGCTCGTCGGGAGTGCAACTGGCCGCCCAGTCACCGTCCGTGGCCGCCGGGCCTCCGTCGGAGACCTCGATGTGCACCTGGTGGGTGTACAGGTCATGGCTCAGCCTGAGGTTCAGTGGTGGCTGGGCGTGCTCCACGGCGTTGGTGACGAGTTCGGAGACGGCCAGCAGCACCGAGTCGGCCGGGTCGTCGGCGACCCGCCACCGGGCGAGTGCGTCCTTGGTGATCTGACGGGCCTCGCCGGCGGCTTCCGGGCGGTGGGTCAGGGGCCAGGCGAGGGCCGGGGTGCAGGCGCCGGTCACAGTCATCACCTTCTCCGTTCCGGCACCCCCGAAGGGCTCGCCACCATCTATAGCACTCTCTATATAGTTTGTCTATATAGATTCTGAAATGTCCTAGTTCATGGCGGGCGCCATGCCCGTCACGGCCCTTCCGGACCCCTGCTGGGGCGTTGGAGAATATGGACATTTACTATCCAAGCTACATAGACGTTGTATATAGATCGTGTTATGAATGTGGGTATGGATGAGACATCCGAAGAAGGAGCCCAGCGGGTCGCGGCGGCGCTGCACGAGCTGACCACCGGGTTGGTCCGGCACATCATGTCCACCTGGCAGGGCATGAGCCTGACCACCGCCGCCACGCTCAGCAAACTCGGCCGGGAAGGCCCGGTCCGGCTGACCACGCTGGCCGCGGCGGAGGGGGTCACCCAGCCGTCGATGACCGTGCTGGTGCAGCGGCTGGAAGCCCAGGGCCTGGCATCGCGGGTCAGTGATCCCGAGGACGGGCGGGTCCGCCTCGTCGCCATCACGGACGCCGGGCGTGAACTCCTGGCCGAGCACCGCCGGGCGGGGGACGTCCGGCTCGCCGAACTGCTGGCCAGGTTGCCCGAGCACGACGTGCAGGTGCTGGGAGTGGCCGTACACACGGTCATGCCCATCATCCGGCGCATGCTCGGGACGGATCCGCGGACCGCCGTCAAGGACGGCGGCGGACCGCCGGCCGTCTGAACCTCCGGGCCCGCTCCTCGATGTCTCCTCCTGCAGGCAGGACCTGCCTCCCGAACCACCTTTCCGGAGAGGACGGAGAACCCATGAGCACCAACTACGCGGCACCTGGCACCGACGTATTGCCGACCGAGCTGCCGGACTACCCGATGCCCCGGGCGGCCTGCTGCCCGTTCGACCCGCCGCCGACCCTGCGTGCCCTGCAGGACCGGGCCCCGTTCAGCAGGGTCCGGCTGTGGGACGGCAGTACCCCGTGGCTGGTCACGCGCTACGAGGACGTACGGGCGCTGCTGGCCGATCCCCGGATCAGCTCGGACAGCACCCACCCGCACTTCCCCCATCAGAGCCCGGCCACGATGGAGCGGCGGAAGCAGGCGCGGGCATTCATCAACATGGACGATCCGGAGCACGCCCGTCTTCGCCGGATGGTGACCGCGGCCTTCTCCATCAAGCGGGTCGAGGCGCTGCGGCCGGCCGTCCAGAAGATCGTCGACAGTCTGATCGACACCATGCTCGCCGGGTCCAGGCCGGTGGACCTGGTCCAGGAGTTCGCGTTGCCGGTGCCGTCACTGGTGATCTGCGAGCTGCTCGGCGTGCCGTATGCCGACCACGACTTCTTCCAGGCCAACAGCAAGATCCTGATCAGGCGCACCACCACCGTGGAACAGGCGCGGGCGGCCACCCAGGAGCTGATGGACTACCTGGACCGGCTGATCGGCGGCAAGCCGGCCCACCCGGCCGACGACCTGCTCTCCACGCTGGCCGAGCGGGTCAGGACCGGTGAACTCCCGAGGGCCGAAGCGGCCGGTACGGGAATGCTGCTGCTGATCGCCGGACACGAGACCACCGCGAACATGATCGCGCTGGGCACCCTGGCTCTGCTGCAGAACCCCGGCCAGCTGGCCCGGCTGCGCGAGAGCGACGACCCGAAGACGGTCGCCTCGGCGGTCGAGGAACTCCTGCGCTACCTCAGCATCGTGCACAGCGGACGCCGCCGGGTGGCCCTGGAGGACATCGAGGCCGGCGGCGTGACCATCCGCGCCGGCGAGGGCGTCGTCCTCGCAGGCGACGTCGCCAACCGCGACGCCGACGTCTTCCCCGCCCCCGACCGGCTGGACATCGACCGCAACCCCCGCCACCACGTGGCCTTCGGCTTCGGCGTCCACCAGTGCCTGGGCCAGCCGCTGGCCCGGGTGGAGCTGCAGGTCGTCTACAGCACCCTCTACCGCCGGATCCCCACGCTGCGGCTCGCGGTGGATCTCGACCGGATCCCGTTCAAGCACGACGGGAACGTCTACGGCGTCTACGAGCTGCCCGTCACCTGGTGACCACGGCCGACTGCCGTGCAGGAAAGGAGAATCCGATGAAGGTGATCGTCGACCAGAACAAGTGTGTGGCCTCCGGCCAGTGCGTGCTCAGCGCGCCGGAGGTGTTCGACCAGCGCGAGGAGGACGGCATCGTCGTCCTGCTCGCTGCGACGCCGCCCGAGGGCGTCGAGGACGACGTCCGGCAGGCCGCCGCCCTCTGTCCGGCCCAGGCGATCTGGCTGGAGGAACAGGGGGGCGAACGGTGAAGCGCATCGTCGTCGTGGGAGCCTCGGCCGCAGGACTGACCGCGGCCGAGGCCATCCGCCGCCGGGGCTGGGGCGGCACCCTCACCCTGATCGGCGCGGAGTCCCGTCCGCCGTACGACCGGCCACCGTTGTCCAAGCAGATCCTGACCGGCGCCTGGGCGCCCGAACGGGCCACCCTGCGCTCGCTGCCGGATCTCGCGCGGCTGCGCGCCGAGCTGCGGCTCGGACAGCGCGCCACCGCCCTCGACGTCCCGCGCCGCCGGGTGCGGCTGGCCGACGGTGCGAGCGTCGCCTTCGACGCGCTGGTCATCGCCACCGGTGTGGCCCCCCGGCGCCTGCCCGACAGCGACCTGGCCGGAGTCCACGTCCTGCGCACGCTGGACGACGCGATCGCCCTGCGTGCCGCGCTGCGGGCCGGGCCCCGGGTGGTCGTGGTCGGGGCCGGATTCCTCGGCACCGAGGTCGCCGCGGCCGTCCGGACCATGGGCCTGGAGGTGACCGTGGTGGAGCCGGAGCCGGTCCCCGTGCGGCGCCCGTTCGGGGACCGGCTCGGCGCACTGGTCGCCGACCTGCACCGTGACCACGGAACGCGGCTGCGCTGTGGGGTGCCGGTACGCCGTCTGCGCGGCGCGAGCGGCCGGGTGACCGGAGTGGAACTCGGCGACAACACCACGCTGCCGGCCGACGTCGTCGTCCTGGCCCTCGGCGCCACGCCCGCGACCGGCTGGCTGGCGGGTTCGGGCCTGCGCCTGGGAGACGGAGTGGAGTGCGACGCGTACTGCCGGACCGCACCCGGCATCTACGCCGCCGGCGACGTCGCCTCCTGGCCCAACCCGCACTTCGGCACCCGCATGCGCCTCGAGCACCGGATGAACGCCACCGAACAGGCCATGGCCGCGGCCGGCAACCTGCTCGGCGACGCCACGCCGTTCGCTCCCGTTCCCTACTTCTGGACCGACCAGTACGACACCAGGATCCAGGCGTACGGCATCTTTCCGCCGGGTGCGGAGCTGCGGTTGGTCCACGGAGATCCCTCGGACGGCCACTTCGCCGCCGCCTACGGACATCACGGGAGAGTGGTCGGCGTACTCGGCTGGAACGCCCCGCGCCAGGTGCGCACGCTGCGCCGCCTGGTCGTCGACCGCACGCCGTGGACAGCGTTCCGGGCCGCCCCCGAGCGCAGCCCGGCCATCGTGAACTGACCGCCGGTTCCTCATCGGAAGCGACGAGGGAGGAGCGCCGGTGACCACCGACCCAAGTCCCCGCCCCGCAGGCAGCGCCCCCGGCGTCCGGGCCCGCGGTCGCCGCACCTGGATCGGCGCCGACCACCCCCGCTACAAGTGGGTGGCGCTGACCAACACCACGCTCGGCGTCCTGATCGCGAGCATCAACACCTCGATCGTGCTGATCTCACTGCCGGGCATCTTCACCGGCATCCACCTCGACCCGCTGCGGCCGGGCAATGTCAACTACCTGCTGTGGATGCTGATGGGCTACCTGCTCGTCACCGCGGTGCTGGTCGTGGCCCTGGGCCGGCTCGGCGACATGCGGGGCCGGGTACGCGTCTACAACCTTGGGTTCGTCATCTTCACCGTCACCTCGGTGATCCTCTCCGTCGACCCGCTCCAGGGTTCGGCCGGGGCGCTGTGGCTGATCGGATGGCGGATCGTGCAGGCCGTCGGCGGTGCGATGCTGATGGCCAACTCGACCGCCATCCTCACCGACGCCTTCCCCGACCGGCAGCGCGGCATGGCGCTCGGCGTGAACATGGTCGCCGGGATCTCCGGCTCGTTCCTCGGACTGGTCCTCGGCGGCGTGCTCGTGGAGTGGGACTGGCGCTCCGTCTTCTGGGTCAACGTGCCCATCGGGCTGATCGGCACGGTATGGGCGTACAAGTCACTGCACGAGACGGGTATCCGCGCTCCCGGGCGGATCGACTGGTGGGGCAACCTCACCTTCGCCACCGGGCTCACCGGGGTGCTGGCCGCCATCACCTACGGCATCCAGCCGTACGGCGGCCACACGATGGGCTGGACCAACCCCTGGGTGCTTGCCGGTCTCATCGGGGGCGCGCTCATGCTGGCCGTCTTCTGCGCCGTGGAGACCAAGGCCGGCGAACCGATGTTCGCGCTGCGGCTGTTCCGCAACGCCTCCTTCGCCGGCGGCAACGCCGCCACGCTGCTCGGCGCGATCGCCCGCGGCGGCCTGCAGTTCATGCTCATCATCTGGCTGCAGGGCATCTGGCTGCCGCTGCACGGCCACGACTACGCCGACACCCCGCTGCTGGCCGGCCTCTACCTGCTGCCCCTCACCATCGGCTTCCTGGCCGCCGGGCCGGTGTCCGGAGCCCTGTCGGACAGATTCGGAGCCCGGCCGTTCGCCGTCGCGGGCTGCCTCGTGACCGCCGCCTCCTTCGCCGGGCTCCTGCTGCTGCCCACCGACTTCTCCTACGGCCCCTTCGCCACCCTGATCTTCCTCAACGGCCTGGGCAACGGGCTGTTCGCGGCGCCGAACACCTCGGTCATCATGTCCAGCGTCCCGCCGGACGCCCGCGGTGCCGCCTCCGGCATGCGCGCCACGTTCCAGAACGCCGGCATGGTGCTGTCCCTGGGGATCTTCTTCTCCCTGATGGTCGCCGGACTCGCCGGCTCGCTGCCGCACACCCTCACCTCCGGTCTCACCGCCCAGAACGTGCCCGCGCCGGCCGCTCACCACGTCGCCTCGCTGCCGCCGGTCGAGGTCCTGTTCGCCGCCTTCCTCGGCTACAACCCCATCCGGCAGCTCCTCGGCCCGGCCCTCCTCGGCCACCTGCCGGCCGCCGACGCCGCCCTTCTGACCGGGCGGGAGTTCTTTCCCCACCTGATCGCACGTCCCTTCCACGACGGCCTGGTCGTCGTCTTCGCCCTGGCCATCGTCATGGCCCTCATCGCGGCGGCCGCTTCGCTGATCCGTGCACGCACCGGGATCACGCGAGCGGCAGCCCGCGCCGCCCGGCGTGTCGGGACATCGCGGGGAGCGGTGGCCGAACAATGCGAGCCCGCGCGCGGCGGCGGCATTCCGGTGCCGCACGAACGGCCGGGAGCCGTCCGGCCTCCCGCCCCCGGCCTCGAAAGGAGCCCTGCCGAGCACCGCGACGGCTGCGTCCGTGAGCGCGCCGAACGCGACCGGGGCGGGAAGGCCGAAGGCCAGGGCGCCGGCTGACGGCGTCGACGTCATGCCTGGCGGTCGTCGGTGGGCGGCGGCCTCGATGCCGGCGATGAGCCGGTGGATGCGCACCGCGTGGGCGAAGTCGGGAACCCTCGGGGCGGTCGAGCGAGAGCACGTGCTCGACCGGCGCCGTCCTGGGGCGGCTACTCGCCCTTGGCGAAGGTGCGCCGGTAGTCGCTCGGCGTCGTACCGAGAATCCGCTGGAAGTGCAGCCGCAGATTCGCCCCGGTGCCGAGACCGACGTCGTCGGCGATCTGCTCGACGCTCCGCTCCGACCGCTCCAGCAGTTCCCGGGCCAGGTCGATCCGGGCACGCATCACCCACTGCATCGGCGTGTACCCGGTGTCCTCGACGAACCGCCGCGAGAAGGTACGCGCCGACACCCCCGCATGCCGGGCGAGTGCATCGAGGGTGAGCGGCTCGCCGAGCCGGTGCAGCGTCCACTCACGGGTCCCCGCGAACCGCTCACCGAGCGGCTCGGGCACACTGCGCGGCACGTACTGCGCCTGGCCGCCGCTGCGGTAGGGGGCCGCGACCAGCCGCCTGGCCGCGTGGTTCGACGCGGCCACCCCGAGGTCACCGCGCAGGATGTGCAGGCACAGGTCGATGCCCGAGGCGGCGCCGGCCGACGTCAACACGCCGCCCTCGTCGACGAACAGCACGTTCTCGTCGACCTTGACCAGCGGGTGCTTCTCGGCGAGCGCGCGCGTGTAGTGCCAGTGCGTGGTGGCGCGCCGGCCGTCGAGCAGCCCGGTCGCGGCGAGCGCGAAGGCTCCCGTCGAGATGGCCGCCAGCCGCGCGCCCCGGTCGTGCGCGGCGAGCAGCGCGTCGACGACCGCCCGAGGCGGGTCCTCCCGGTCGGGGAACCGGTAACCGGGCACGAACACGATCTCCGCCCACTCCAGCGCGTCGAGGCCATGAGCGACGTGGTAGGACAGCCCGTCGCCGCCGGTGACCAGACCGGGCGCCGCACCGCACACCCGCACCTCGTACGGCATGCTCGCCCGGGTCGTGAACACCTGCGCCGGGATACCGACGTCGAGGGGCTTCGCCCCCTCGAGCACGAGGACGGCGACACGATGCAGACGGGTGGGAGCCACGTCGAACAGGGTACGAGGACGCGACCGGTGCCCGGTACGGCCCGCACACCGGGCTCGACGGCGTCAGAGTTCCTCTTCCATCCGGATCACCTTGCGCAGCTCCGCCGCCGCGTCCTCCTGCGTCTCGCCCGCGCGCTGATCGAGCAGCGCGGCGGCGATGCCGTCGAGCTTGCGCTGGATGGCGTGTTCCGCGCGACGCTCGGAGTTCTTCAGCAGGGCGAGCAGCAGCAGGTTCAGGGAGGTCATGACATCACCGACGAGGAGCTGCCAGCTCAGATCGAGGCCCGAGAAGTGCACGGCGACGAAGGCCGCGACCATGGCCAGGCAGAAACACATGAACAGCAGGGAACTGGTGACGTTCGAGGCCGTCTCCGCCAGCCGCTCGAACCAGCCCCGGCCATTGCTGGTGCGCTCGGCAGGATGCGTCATGGACATGGGGCTTCGACGCCTGACCTTCCACGTCAGTGCGGTGCCGTTCACCGCGTTCGGCACCCGGGTACCCCGCACCATGTACCTCACCCGCCCCCCGGCCGCCGCACCAAGGGACACGAACTCCCGCCCCGGCCGGTCGGGCGCGGCCCGAACCACCTGCAGCGTGAACCCCGCCGCGACCAGTCCGCCTCGACCTCCGCCCGCTCCCGGAACCGCAACGGCGAATCCGACGTCAGTACCTGCCCGTCCGAGGCGGACACTGCGGCGGCTGTCCGCGGCCCGGTGAAGTGCGCGGGGGAGCGGTACTGTCTCTGACCACCAGGCGGGCCGGGACGAGATCGGTGCCGGGACGGGAGTCGTCCCGGGTGCGGATCTGGCGCAGCACGCCCTCGACGCAGCGGCGGCCGACCTCGGCGAAGTCCTGGTGGACGGTGGTGAGGGGCGGGATGAAGAAGGCCGCGTCGGGCGTGTCGTCGAACCCGACGACACTCACGTCGGCGGGCACGGACCGGCCTTGCTCGTGGAAGGCGCGCAGCAGGCCCAGGGCCATCTGGTCGTTGGACGCGAACACCGCGGTGCACTCCGGCTCCTGGGCGAGGGCGAGTCCGGCCGCGTAACCGGACTCGGCCGACCAGTCGCCGTCCACAGGCGCCGGAACCGGGCGTCCCGCCTCCTCCAGTGCGGCCCGCCAGGCCTGGGTGCGGCGCTGGCCCGCGTACGACGTCCCGGGACCGGTCACATGCCATACGGTCCGATGACCCAGCTCCAGCAGATGCCGAACGGCCTTCCGCGCGCCGTCGGCCTGGTCGGTGTCGACCACGCTGTGGCGGTCCCCGGCGTCCGAGTCCACGACCACGACATGGACGCCGGGCGGCAGTTGGACCGTGCTGGTGTCGAGCAGATGGATCTCCATGATGACGATGACGGCGTCCACCGCCAGCTCGCCCATCCGCGTGAAGGCCCCCAGCACGTTGTCCTGCGTCGCCACGTCGATGGGGATGAGGGTGATCGCGTACCCCTCGGCCGCCGCGTGCGTGGCGATCGCCTCCACGGTCCGGCTGCTGCCCGTCGAGGAGAGGCTGAACAGGATCACGCCGATGGTGTTGAACCGGCCGTAACGCAGGGCGCGGGCCGCGCTGTTGGGCCGGTAGCCGAGCTCCCGCATCGCGGCCAGCACCTGCTCCCGGGTGGAACTGATCACCCCGGGATGGCCGTTGGAGACCCGGGAGACCGTCTGTGAGGAGACCCCGGCGAGCTTGGCGACGTCCGCCATCGAGACCCGCTGCTTACGGCGCCCGCCCGGCACCCCGGAACCGCCCCGCCGCGCACCGCCCGTGGCCGGCGGGACGCGTGGCCCCGGCTCGTTCAGCTCCATCGCCTCACCCCTCAAGTCTCCTTCGCGTACCGGATGTTACGGAGCGGGAAACCTTGACGGCCGCAGGAGCGGATGCCACGATTCCGACGCTTTCGAGTTTACGTAAACATCGCCGTGTGACCAGCCCGGACGGAGATCCCGTCGCCTCGTCGCGCAGGGGATGTCCACGCAAACACGCCAGGTCGATGTTTACGTGAACACGCGACCGGGACAACGAGCCACCGTGTCGAGCCGCCGTCTCCTGAAAGGGCACGTTGATGCGCAAGACCCCCGCCGGAACTCGTATCACCCCTCGGACCCGCGCCGCTGTGGCGGCGGTCGCGATCGCCGCGGTCGGTGCCACGACCCTCACCGGCAGCCCCGCGTCCGCCGCCGTGCCCGGCCACGGCACCAGCCAGTTCAAGGGCGTCAACTGGGCCGACCCGCGCGACAACTACGCCGACGACCCGGTGGTGCTGTCCGGCCTGTCGCTGTCCGACAGCTACGCCCGGACCTACGCCAAGGCGACCCGGGTGATCGCGGCGTTCCGAGCCAACCTAGGGGCGAACACCGTACGGCTGCCCATCAACCCGTACACGGTGAACGGCTCCTACTGGAGGTCGTACCGCGGGGTCATCGACGCGGCGTCGGCACAGGGCTTCAAGGTGATCGTCTCCTACTGGGAGGGCACCGGCGCCAACAAGGACGGCTTCATCGACGACGAGGCCACCTACTGGCCCATGTGGGACACCGTCGTGAAGGCCTACCCGCACGACCCGCACGTCTACTTCGAGCCGATGAACGAGCCGCACGGCTACACCGACGCCGAGTGGGCCGACCTGGCCGCCAAGTGGCTGGCGACCTACCCGTCCGTCCCGCACGACCGGGTCTTCGTCAGCGGCGCCGGCTACAACGACCACGTCACCACCGTCTGCGCCGACCCACGCCTGAAGGGCACCTACCTCTCCCTGCACCACTACGGCTTCTGGAAGAGCTACGCCACCTACGACGAGTGGGCGGCCGACCTGAAGGAACGTCTCGGCGACTGCGCGGGCCGGACCGTCGCCGACGAGTTCGGCGCCCCGATGACCACGGGCCTCGACTACAACGTGCCGGCGCCCGACAACAACTCCGTCAACTTCATCCAGGCCGACACGGACCTGTTCCGCAAGCTCGGCATGGGCTCGGTGTACTGGCCCGGCCTGCGCACCGACGACACCTACTCGATCCAGAAGCTGATCGGCGACGCGTCCCGCCCCTGGCTGGCCACCACGAACCGGTCCGGCGCCGACCGCCTCGCCTGGGCGTGGGGCCGCGGCAGGCCGGTGAGCCGCTGACCGACTCCGGGAGGGCCGCGGTGCGTTACGAGCACCGCGGCCCGGCGGCGCGACCTACCGGCCCCGGCGGCCCGCTGCCGAGGCGAAGCCCAGCCAGGTATGCCGGTTGCCCGCCCAGCACCAGCCCACCTTGGGCGCGTTGCGGCGCTCACGGCCGTCCCGTCCGGTGCCGTTGCTGATCCAGAGCGCCGGAGTACGGGAGTCCAGGGCCCCGTTGGCCTTGCGCAGCCGCGAACCGATCGTCATGAAGCAGTGGTTGCGCTCCAGGACGGCGGGCTGTTGCAGCACCCAGTGGATCCCCTCGCTGAGCAGCAGCGGGGTGCGGTCCTGCGCGGCGAGCGCGGGCAGCGCCTCGTCCGGGCTCCAATTGGCCATGCGGTCGCCCCGGTCGAGGCCGGTGAGGACGTAGAGCGGGGCGTCGGGCAGTGTGAGCGTGCCGAGCGGGGCGAAGAGGTCGACGTCGGTCATGTCGGTGACCACGAAACCGGGCCTGCCGTCGTGTCGCAGCAGCGGTGCGAGCGAGGAGGCGGGGGCGTGCTCCGGGTGGACGGCGAGCAGGGCACCGTCCTCGGCGGGGGCCGCGGCGACGGCGCGGACCTCGGCCGCGGACAGTCCGGCGATCTCATGCACCCCCGACTCGATGAGCCGCTCGGCCTGCGTGCCGAGGGACGGGAGCGCGGGGAGAACGGTCGAAGTGACGGACGCGGATTCAGGCACGATGCTCCCAGGGTCGGGGACGGGATCGGCCCTGAGGCAACGAGGCGGCCCACCGGGATGTTCCCGAAAATCCCTACAGAGGGCGCAGATACGTCAGTCCGGGACGGCCGGAGAGCCGTGTCTCGCCGGTGACGGTGAAGCCGACACGGGCGAGTACGGCTCGGGACGCGGCGTTGTCGAGGGTGGTCGCGGCACGCAGGACGGTCAGTCCGTACCCGGTGGCGAGGCCGCACATCTCCCGCACGGCCCAGGTGGCCAGTCCCCGCCCGGCGGCCCGCTGCGCCATCCGGTAGCCGAGATCGGCGCCTCCGTCCGCCACGTCCGCCAGGTTGACCCGCCCCAGTACCTCGCCCGCGTCGTCGACCACCACATGGAAGTAGCAGATCCCGGCGTCCTGTTCGGCCAGCAGTGCGCGGTGCCGCTCGTCGAACCGGGCGAAGTAGTCGTCGCCGCGGTCAGGGATGGACGCCGCGAAGTAGGCGCGGTTCTCCCGCTCGAAGGCGAGGATTGCCGGGGCGTGGTCCGGTCGGAGCAGGTGCAGCTCAGGCATGGGCAGGACAGTAGGCGCCCCGGCCGTTCGCCCGCCAGCGCATTAGGACTTGCGCAGGTCCTTGACCCGGCGGATCTTGCCGACCGAGCGCTCCAGGGTCTCCGGGTCGACGACGGCCACCTCCACGGTGACCCCGACACCGTCCTTGATGCCCTGGGCGATCGTCTTCGCGGCGGCCTCGCGGTCGGCTGGACCGGCGTCGTGCCGCGCCTCCACGCGAACGGTCATGTGGTCCATCCGCCCCCGCTGACTGATCTGGATCTGGAAGTGCGGGGCCACGCCCGGCGTCCGCAGCACGATCTCCTCCACCTGGCTGGGGAAGACGTTGACCCCGCGCAGGATGATCATGTCGTCGCAACGGCCGGTGATCTTCTCGATACGGCGGAATCCGGGACGTGCGGTGCCGGGCAGCAGCCGGGTCAGGTCCCGGGTGCGGTAGCGGACGATGGGCAGCGCTTCCTTGGTGAGCGAGGTGAAGACCAGCTCGCCGCTGTCGCCCTCGGCCAGCACCTCGTCGGTCAGCGGGTCCACGACCTCGGGGTAGAAGTGGTCCTCCCAGACATGCAGCCCGTCCTTGGTGTCCACGCATTCCTGCGCGACGCCGGGGCCGATGACCTCGGACAGCCCGTAGATGTCGACCGCGTGGATGTCCAGGCGCTCCTCGATCTCACGGCGCATCTCCTCCGTCCAGGGTTCGGCGCCGAAGATGCCGACCTCCAGGGAGGTGGAGCGGGGATCGATGCCCTGACGCTCGAACTCGTCGAGCAGGGTCAGCATGTAGGAGGGCGTGACCATGATGATCTCGGGACGGAAGTCCTGGATGATCTGCACCTGGCGTGCGGTCATGCCGCCGGAGGCGGGGATCACGGTGCAGCCGGCGCGCTCCGCGCCGTAGTGGGCCCCCAGGCCGCCGGTGAACAGGCCGTAGCCGTAGGAGATGTGCACCTTGTGCCCGGGCCGGCCACCGGCGGCCCGGATGGAGCGGGCGACGACGTCCGCCCACATGGACAGGTCGTTGTCGGTGTATCCGACCACGGTCGGACGGCCGGTGGTGCCGCTGGACGCGTGCACGCGCCGCACCTCGGACATCGGGACGGCGAACATGCCGAAGGGGTAGGTGTCCCGCAGGTCCGCCTTGGTCGTGAAGGGGAACCGGGCGAGGTCCGCCAGGGTGTGGCAGTCCTCGGGCCGCACGCCGGCCGCGTCGAACTTCTTGCGGTACAGCTCCACGTTGTCGTACGCGTGCCGCAGCGTCGCGCGCAGCCGGGTGAGCTGGAGCGCCGCCAGCTCCTCGCGGGACATCCGCTCGGCGTCGTCCAGGAGTGCCTCGGGAAGTGGCTCCCCCCGGCGGGTGGCCCTCGGCTCCTGCGCGATCACTTCGCTGCTCATCACGGCTCCTCAATCCGTGCGCGGAGGGTGCGACTGCGCCCGCGGAACTCCGCGATCACTTCGTCTCCGCGCACAACGCTCACGTCGTAGACACCGCTGCGGCCGAACCGAACGCGCTCCCGCGCCGTGGCCACCAGCACATCGCCTTCGTACGCGGGTGCGATGAAGTCGATGTCGGCGCCTGCGGCGACGGTCACGGGGCCGTGGCTGTTGCAGGCACAGGCGAACGCCGTGTCGGCGAGGAGGAAGAGATAGCCGCCGTGGGCGATCCGATGCCCGTTGACCTGGGAGGACGTCACGGTCATCCGCAGCACGGCGGTCCCTTCGCCGTGCTCAAGCAGCTCGATGCCGAGCCCTCGTGACGCCTCGTCCGCGGCGAACATCGTCTCGACGGGGCCAGGCGTCGTATCCGGTACCCGGGTCGTCATTTCCACCACCTTGTGGACCGACCGAACATTCGGTTAGCGTGCGGTGTGGTCAAGTAATCCAGCAAGCCCTCCGCATGTCAAGAGGTGCACCGCATGCCGCGCAAGACCCCTGAGGGACCCGACCACTTCGCGTGTCACCGCACGCTGATCGAGCGTGCGGCGGACGCCGTCACGGGCCGCGACCACCGGTCCCGCAAGTGGTTCGGACCCGTCCGCCTCGTCTTCGCCGCCCCGCGGTCGCGCCGCCCCGTCCCCACCGCAGCCGAGGAGGCCGCCTGATGCCGGACGTCTACCTGATCGACGGGGCCCGCACCCCGCAGGGCCGCTACGGCGGTGCCCTGGCCGGCGTACGCGCCGACGACCTCGCCGCCCTCGTCGTCGCCGAGGCCGTCCGGCGCGCCGGAGTGCCCGGCGAGGCCTTGGACGAGGTCGTCCTCGGAGCCGCCAACCAGGCGGGCGAGGACAATCGGGACGTGGCCCGGATGGCGGTGCTGCTCGCCGGGCTGCCGCACACCGTGCCCGGCTACACCGTCAACCGCCTGTGCGCGTCCGGCCTGACGGCGGTGGCCTCGGCGGCCCAGACGATCCGCGCCGGAGAGGCGGACCTCGTCGTCGCCGGGGGAGTGGAGTCGATGACCCGGGCACCCTGGGTGATGGAGAAGCCCGGCACCCCGTGGGCCAAACCGGGGCAGGTGCACGACACGGCCCTGGGCTGGCGGTTCACCAACCCGCGCTTCACCGCCGCCGACCGGGCCGTCCCCGAGGACGCCGGACCGGAGACGGCGAAGGTCACGCTGTCCATGGGCGAGACCGCGGAGGAGGTCGCGGCCCTGGACGGCATCACCCGCGCCGAGTCCGACGCCTTCGCCCTGCGCAGCCACCAGCGGGCCGTGGCCGCCCAGGAGGCGGGCCGCTTCGACCGCGAGATCGTCCCCGTCCCCGTGCGCGACGGCGAGGTGACCCGCGACGAGGGCCCCCGCCCCGCCACCACCCTGGAGAAGCTGGGCTCCCTGCGGACCGTCTTCCGCGAGGACGGCGTCGTCACCGCCGGCTCGTCCTCCCCGCTGTCCGACGGCGCGGCGGCCCTGATGGTCGCCGGAGCCGAGGCGGTGGAGCGCTACGGCCTCACCCCACGGGCCCGGATCGTCGCCTCGGCCTCCGCCGGCGTGCAGCCCAACCTGATGGGTCTGGGCCCGGTCCCCGCCACCCAGAAGGCGCTGGCCCGGGCCGGCTGGCAGCCGGACGATCTGGACGCCGTGGAACTCAACGAGGCGTTCGCCGTGCAGGCCCTGGCCGTCATCCGCCGTCTCAAGCTCGACGAGGACAAGGTCAACGCCGACGGCGGCGCCATCGCCCTCGGACATCCGCTCGGCTGCTCCGGTGCCCGCATCCTGCTGACCCTCCTCGGCCGCCTCGAACGGGAGAACGGCCGCCGCGGGCTGGCCACGCTCTGCGTGGGCGTGGGCCAGGGCGTCGCGCTCCTGGTGGAGCGGGTGTGACCAGCTCTCCGCCGTACGCGTACGCGTATGGCACGCCGCCGGTGGCGGAGCGAGCCGACCGGGTCGTCGTCGCCCGCCACCGCCCCGAGGCCCGCGCCACCGTCAACGGCCGCGTGATCGTCGAGGACCGCATGACAGGTTCTCTTGAGAAGAGGAGTCGCGCATGACGTCGGCACCCGACACCGTCGCGGTGATCGGCGGCGGCCGGATGGGCGCGGGGATCGCCCAGTCCTTCGCCACCGCCGGTTCCGCCGTGACCGTGGTGGAGAGTGGAGGAGAGGCCGCCGCGGCGGCGCTGGAGCGGATCGGCGGCAGTCTGCGGCGGGCCGGGGAGCGCGGCCGTCTGAGCGAGCCCGCGGAGCGGGTGGCCGGCCGGGTGAGCGTCGTCCCCACGGTGGACGCCCTGCCGCCGGGGACCGAACTGGTCGTGGAAGCGGTACCGGAGGACGCGGCGCTCAAGGCCCGCCTCCTGAAGGCCGCCGAGGAAGCCGTGGGCGACACGACCGTCCTGGCCACCAACACCAGCTCGCTGTCGGTCACCGATCTCGCCGCCGTCCTCAGGCGGCCGGACCGGTTCCTCGGGATGCACTTCTTCAACCCGGTGCCCGCCTCCGCGCTGGTCGAGATCGTCGTCGCCCCCGACACCGCCGAGCACACCGTCCGGGCCGCCCTGGAGTGGACCAGGGCGCTCGGCAAGCAGGACGTCGTCGTCAAGGACTCGCCCGGCTTCGCCAGCAGCCGGCTCGGCCTGGCCCTGGGGCTGGAGGCGATCCGCATGGTCGAGGAGGGCGTCGCCGCCCCCGAGGCCATCGACGACGCGATGCGGCTCGGCTACAAGCACCCCATGGGGCCCCTGCGCCTGACCGACCTGGTCGGACTCGACGTCCGGCTCGCCATCGCCGAACACCTCCACGCCACCCTCGGCGACCGCTTCGCCCCGCCGCGGCTGCTGCGCGACAAGGTGGCCCGCGGCGAACTGGGACAGAAGACGGGCCAGGGTTTCTACACCTGGTGACCGGCGCGGGCCGGCCGCCGTATCACCGTGCCGGGCCGTCCCCGGACGCCACGGCGGCCGTCTGCTGCCGGCACCGGTCCGGTACGGCTCTTGCCAGATCAGGGAGGGTATACCTTATGATAAACCGAACGAATGGTCGGTAGGGAGTGGGTGGAGATGACGGAAGCGGCCGGAAGGGACGCCGAGCACGACCTGGAGTCCCATTTCGAGACGACGATCTCGCGCGACCAGCGGATCGAACCGCGCGACTGGATGCCCGAGGGCTACCGCAGGACACTGGTCCGGCAGATCGCCCAGCACGCGCACTCGGAGATCATCGGCATGCAGCCGGAGGGCGAGTGGATCACCCGGGCGCCCTCGCTGCGCCGCAAGGCGATCCTGTTCGCCAAGGTCCAGGACGAGGCCGGCCACGGCCTGTACCTGTACTCGGCCGCCGAGACCCTGGGCATCGACCGGGCGGAGCTCACCCAGCGCCTCCTCGAAGGCCGCCAGAAGTACTCGTCGATCTTCAACTACCCCACGCCCAGCTTCGCGGACGTCGGGGTCATCGGCTGGTTCGTCGACGGCGCGGCCATCTGCAACCAGGTCCCCCTGTGCCGCAGCTCCTACGGGCCCTACGCCCGCGCGATGGTGCGGATCTGCAAGGAGGAGTCCTTCCACCAACGGCAGGGCTACGAACTGCTGATGACCATGATGCGCGGCACCGATGCCCAGCGGGAGATGGTGCAGGACGCGGTGGACCGCTGGTGGTGGCCGTCCCTGATGATGTTCGGTCCGCCCGACGACGACTCGCCCAACTCCGCGCAGTCGATGGCCTGGAAGATCAAGCGGCACAGCAATGACGAACTGCGTCAGCGCTTCGTCGACATGACCGTGCCCCAGGCGGCCAAGCTCGGCGTGACCCTGCCCGACCCCGAACTGCGCTGGAACGAGGAGCGCGGGCGTCACGACTTCGGCACCCCCGACTTCTTTGAACTCAAGGAAGTCATCAGCGGCAACGGCCCCTGCAACGCACAGCGGATGCAGCGCAGGCGCGAGGCCCACGAGGAGGGCGCCTGGGTGCGTGCGGCCGCCGGCGCGCATGCCGCCAAGCAGGCCGCCCGGGCACGTAAGGAGGCAGTCGCATGAGCGACTCGGGGAACTGGCCCCTGTACGAGGTGTTCATCCGCGGCAAGCGCGGCCTCAACCATGTCCACGTCGGATCGCTGCACGCCGCGGACGACGAGATGGCCCTCACCCACGCCCGCGACCTGTACACCCGGCGCAACGAAGGCGTCAGCATCTGGGCCGTGCGCTCGGACCACATCGCCGCCTCCAGCCGGGACGAGAAGGACCCTTTCTTCGCCCCCAGCGCCGACAAGGTCTACCGGCACCCGACCTTCTACGACATCCCCGACGATGTCCCGCACATCTAGGAGCCGGTGATGAGTGACGACCACGTCTACCTTTCGCTGGCCGAGGGCCACGACGACGGCGACGCCCGCTGGGCCTTCGGCACCGGCTTCGAAGACCCGCTGTACGGCGTCGACACCGCGGTACCCGAGGGCGTCGACGCCGCCGCGCTGGCCGACCAGTGCCTGGCGCTCGGCGACGACGCCCTGGTCCTGGCCCAGCGGCTCGCCGAATGGGTCACCCGGGCGCCCGAGCTGGAGGAGGAGGTGGCGCTGGCCAACATCGGGCTCGACCTGCTCGGCCAGGCACGGCTGCTGTACGCGCGCTGCGGCCAGACGGACGGCACCGGCCGTACGGAGGACGCCTACGCCTACTTCCGCGACGCCGGCGACTTCCGCAACGTACGCCTCGCCGAACTCCCCAACGGCGACTTCGCCTTCTCCGTCCTGCGGCTGCTGGTGTTCGCCAGCTGGCGCCTCGCCCACTTCACCGAACTTGCCTCGGCACCCGACCCGGTGCTCGCGGCGATCGCGGCCAAGGGCGTGAAGGAACTGACCTACCACCGGCAGTACGCCGCCGAATGGGTCGTACGCCTGGGCGACGGCACGGAAGAGTCCCACGCGCGCATGCTGACCGCTCTGGAATCACAGGCTCCCTACTGGGAGGAACTGTTCGCCGCGCAGGACGTGCGCGAGGCGGTCCTCGCCGATCTCCAGCAGGTCCTGGACGCGGCCGGACTCCCAGTGCCGCACACCGCGGCCCTGCCCGGCCACGGTCGGCACGGCGGACACACCGCACACCTCGCCCCGCTCCTGGCCGAGCTGCAGAGCGTGGCCCGCGCCCACCCGGAGGCGACATGGTGACCGTCCTGTCCGACGTCCGGCGGGCCCGGGACCTCGCCGAACAGGTCCCCGACCCCGAGCTGCCCATGCTCACCCTGGCCGACCTCGGGGTGCTGCGGACCGTGACGATCGAGGCCGACGGCACGGTGGTCGCCGGTCTCACCCCCACCTATTCGGGCTGCCCCGCCATGGCCGAGATGCGGGCCGGGGTCGCCGCGTGCCTGCGGGACGCCGGGTTCGACCGCGTCGAGATCCGTACGGTCCTCGACCCGCCGTGGACGAGTGACTGGATCACTCCCGCAGGGCGCCGCAAGCTCGCCGCACACGGCATCGCACCGCCCACGACGGCGCCGCGGCACCCCACCGGTCCCGTCCCGCTGAACCTGTCACCGACCCGGCGCACGGTCACCTGCCCGCGCTGCGGATCGGCCGACACCGAGGAGACCTCCCGTTTCGCGGCCACCTCCTGCAAGGCGCTGTGGCGGTGCCTGGCCTGCCGCGAGCCGTTCGAGTACGTCAAGGAGATCTGATGGCAGAGCTGATGGCACCGACCGCCGGTGCCCACGCGACGACAGTCCGCCGGCGCCGCCCAGCCTTCCATCCCCTGCGCGTCGCCGCCGTCCAGCGCCTGTGCGAGGACGCCGTGGCGGTCACCTTCGACATCCCCGAGGCCCTGGCGGAGGAGTTCGCCTTCGGCCCCGGCCAGTCACTCACCCTGCGCCGCGAGATCGACGGCCGCGACGAGCGGCGCTCCTACTCGATCTGCTCGCCCGTCGGCGCGCCGCCCCGCATCGGCGTCCGGGAGGTACCCGGCGGACTCTTCTCCTCCTGGCTGGTCCACGAGGTGCGGCCCGGCGACACCGTCCAGGTGATGGCCCCGACCGGAGCGTTCACCCCCGACCTCACGGTGCCCGGCCACCATGTGCTGATCGCGGCCGGCTCGGGCATCACCCCCATGATGTCCATCGCCGAGTCGGTCCTGGCGGCCGACGACCGCTCCAAGGTGACGCTGTTCTACGGCAACCGGCGCACCGACACCGTGATGTTCGCCGACGAACTGGCCGACCTGAAGGACGAGTACCGCACCCGCTTCCACCTCGCCCACGTCCTGTCCCGCGAGCCCCGCGAAGCCGAAATCCTCTCCGGCCGCCTGGACAGTGACCGTCTGGCCGCCCTCGTCGCGGGGCTGATCGACGTTGCCTTCGCCGACCACTGGTGGCTGTGCGGCCCGCACGGCATGGTGCTCGACGCCCAACAGGTCCTGGCCGGGCTGGGCGTCCCCGGCGGCCGGATCCACCAGGAACTCTTCTTCGCCGACGAGCCGATCGAACCCGTCCGCCACGAGGAGGCGGCGGCGACGGGCCCGGCCAGCGAGGTCACCGTCACCCTGGACGGCCGCTCCACCACCGCCCTGCTTCCGCGCGGTACCGCACTCCTCGACTCCGCCGCCCGCATCCGCCCGGACCTCCCCTTCGCTTGCAAGGGCGGCGTCTGCGGCACCTGCCGTGCACGGATCACGGACGGCGAAGCGGACATGCGCCGCAACTACGCCCTCGAACCGGCCGAGGTGGATGCCGGCTACGTGCTGACCTGCCAGTCGTACCCGGTCTCCGAGAAACTGACGGTCGACTACGACAGCTGACCGACTGGAACGAGGCGTGCCGGTGGGAACGGGCACCCGGGCGCGTGCCTCAAGTCCCCTGCTGGTCAGGCGTCGTCGTCCGCCGGCGCGTCGCGCAGGGCGCCGCGGGAGGGCACGCTCGGTCTGAGGAAGAGCTGGTGCAGGTGGACGGCGACGGTGCGCGGGGAGCGGAAGAGCCGTTCGACCCGCCACCGCCACCGCCACCGCCACCGCCACCGCCACCGCCACCGCCGTTCGCCGTTCGCCGTAGGCGAGCCGTACCCGGGTAGTTCGAACGGTCGGCGATCGGTGCCGGGTACGGTCGGCGCCTTCTCGAACAGCCCGACGCGCGTGCTCGCCGTCCGTGGCCAGTCCCGCAGCAGCCGTCACGGTCATGGCGAGCCGTGGCGAGATCGCGGCGACAGGACACTGCCGTGCCGGTGCCCTTGCGGCTTCACGCGGATGTTGCCACGCTGGTCGTTCACGTTGTCTGCTCCAGCTCTCTGCGCGGCGTTCGCGAGATCGCCGGCCCGACCAGTCCCGGCCCTACCGTTCGTGCGCGCTGCTCTCCTCCCCGGCGCTGACGCGCGTACACCGCGCCCGAACCACAGTGACCGGCCGGACCGCCGCCGCCTCACCTGCGGAGCACACCATGGACACGAACGAGGAGGCCGCGCGCGGCCTGAGCGACATCCAGGACTTCCTCTACCGGCAGGCCCATCTGCGAGCGGCACGTCAGCGGGTCGCGGACTTCACCGCGCAGGAGACGGGGCTGACGCAGGACCAGAGGACGGACATCGAACGCTGGTATCTCGCGGAACAGACCTATGTGGCCCGCATGGTGACGGAGCACATCGCCGCGAGCATCGACGTGGTGGAACAGCGGCATCGCGCCCGTTTCGGACACTGGCTGCGCGGGACGCTGACCGCGATGATCCTGATCACCGCGGCGATGGCGCTGTGCGTCACGGTGGTGCTGGTCGGCGCGTCGTAAGCTCGCGCCCGCTTCCCCGCCGGCCCCGACGGTGGCATGGGGATGTCACATGCGCGGCCCCTGTTCGGTCATGTGAGTGCGCCGTGTCTGCACCCCAGAAGAGACGGGCGGCTCCGCCGTTTGTGACAGTCCGTCCGGGAGAGCTCCGTTCGGGAGAACGAGGAAAATCATCCGTTGCCGCGTCGGGGTGCGGCCTGTTGGGCGAGGAGCTCAGCCGTCCAGCGAAGCCACGTAGGGGGCCAGCTTGGCCGGGTTCATCACCCACATGATGCGTTCGATGCCGCGTGCCGACACATCGACGGACAGCAGCGCCACCGCGTGCCCGTCGGCCGAGATCAGGACGGCCGGCCTGCCGTTGGCCTCGACCCAGCGCACGTCCGCCTGGGGCCAGAAACGCGGCGCGAAGGCGACGAGGTACCGGGAGACATGCGGGAGCCCGAAAACCGGGATCTTGGACGCCCCGCGGATACCGCCGCCGTCGGTATAGCTGATCACGTCCTCGGTGAGGACCTCTTCGAGCACCGACAGACGGCCGTTCTGCGCCGCGGCGAGAAACACCTCCAGGAAACGCCGGTGCTCGGCGGAGTCCACCGGTTCCCGGCGCTCCGCCTTCAGACGCCTGCGGGCACGGCTCACCAGCTGGCGTGCGTTCGCCTCGCTCGTCTCCACGATGTCCGCGATCCGCCCGTACGTGTAGGCGAACGCTTCCCGCAGCACGTACGCGGCCCGCTCCACGGGGTTCAGCTTCTCCAGCAGGAGGAGAACCGCCAGGTCGAGGGCCTCCGCACGTTCCGCGCCCAGCTGTGGGTCCGTGCTCGTGTCGACGGGCTCGGGCAGCCAGGGGCCGACGTAGGATTCCCGGCGCGCCCTGGCGGACTGGGTGAAGTTGATCGCCAGCCGGGTGGTGACCGTGGCCAGGAACGCGACCGGCTCCCGGATGCCGGCGCGCTCGGTGTTCTGCCACCGCACCCATGCCTCCTGGACGACGTCCTCCGCTTCCACGGCGCTGCCGACCACCCGATAGGCGATACCGAAGAGCTTGGGACGCGCGCCGAGGAATTCCTTCGTCGCCTGGTCGAGGGAGCCCGAGTCCCCGTTCTCACCGCCGCGCATCGATGTCCTCCAGAGTTGGATCACCATGCTACAAGCTGGCATCGCACAGAACTACACAGAACGGTACGGATCGGTGCGAACCGCTCCCGCCGGGTCACAGATCCACTGTGTACCCGCTCGTCGGCGGCGAAGGCCGATGCCGAGGGACGGCGAATCCATGGAGGTGCCAGACCATGTCGGACAGGAACACGGCGCACGGGGCCGGCGGGCAGCCCCGTCCGGAGGGGTGGAAGACGGCGCTGACGGTGTTGCAGGAGGCCGCACCGATCACCGTCCCCGAGGGAGCCTCGGCGATGACCATCCATGTCGAGTGGGAGCCCGGAGACCCGGGAACCCCGCCGCACCGCCACTCGGGACCGGCGTTCGGGTACGTCGTCGAGGGCGCCGTCCGCTTCGAGCTGGAGGGCGAGCCCGAGCGGGTGGTCGGGGCCGGCGGGACGTTCTGGGAGCCGGGTGGTGACGTGATCCACTACCAGGACGGCAACGCGCTGGCGGATGCGCGGACCCGGTTCGTCGTGACCATGATGTGCGCACCGGGCAGGCCCATGCTGGAGCTGGTCGACGAGAGTGAACTGGCCGAGCGGGCCCACCTGCGCGCCCCACGTCCCACCACGGACTGACGACAGGCGGACCGGCTGTGCCTTCCCCTCCCCGCGGAGGGGAAGGCACAGCCGGTCCCGATGGCGGGCGTCCGTCAACCGAACTGGCCGGGCTGGTAGTCGCCGGCGGGCTGCTGGTTGATGACGTTGATGCGGTTGTAGGCGTTGATGACGGCGATCAGGGAGATCAGGGCGACGAGCTGTTCCTCGTCGAAGTGCTTGGCGGCGTTGGCCCACACCTCGTCGGTGACGCCCCCGGCCGCGTCGGCGATCCGGGTGCCCTGTTCCGCCAGCTCCAGCGCGGCGCGCTCCGCGTCGGTGAACACCTTCGCCTCACGCCAGACGGCGACCAGGTTGAGGCGCTGCGCGGTCTCCCCGGCCACCACGGCGTCCTTGGTGTGCATGTCGGTGCAGAAACCGCAGCCGTTGATCTGGCTCGCACGGATCTTCACGAGTTCCTGGACCGCGGCCGGCAGCGTCGAGTCCGAGACGGCCTTGCCGGCCGAGTTGATGTGCCTCAGCACCTTCCCCGCGAGCGGGTGGCCGAAGTAGTCGAGACGCGATTCCATGATGATCTCCTTGCCGTGCGGTGGGTGCACACCAATGACCGGAGCGGACGGCAGGATGTGACAGGAAGGCGTGTGTGACGTGGGTCTCACCCGAGGGGCTCGGCGTCGACGGGTTGGTCAAGACCAGGGCGGCTGTCGGTAAAGGCGAGGGCATGGCCCGGACTTGGCGGCCTGATACCTGACGTGTGGTGGCCAGGTGGCCATGTGGTGTTCATGTGGCGGCAGTTGGGCTGGGCCAGGGTGCGGTCGTTGTCAGCTCAGCTGCACGTCGGGAGGGCGTCATGACCACACAGGCAGATTCGACAGAGGGCAGACCGGCGGGAGGTGCGGAGGGGTTCAGCCGTCGTCACGCGCTGGGCCTGCTGGGTACCGCGGGGGCGGGGGCCGCCGCCACCGGGCTGCTCGGCGCGGGTACGGCACAGGCCGCCCCGCTCGCCGCCCCGGCCTTCCACCTCACCGCGGACTCCTCCGGCGCGCCCCCGGTCCAGGGCCTGCACCTGACCTTCGGCGCGGACCCGCGCACCCAGATGACGGTGTCGTGGATCACGGACCGGCCGGTGACCAAGCCCGTCGTGCGCTACGGCACCCTGGAGCACGGCTTCGGATCCAGCAAGAAGGCCCAGACCGTCACCTACGTCGACGGCACCTCCAACCGCACCGTCTACGTCCACCACGCCCCGCTGAAGGGGCTCACCCCGGATACGGACTACCTGTACCTCGCCACCCATGAGGGGGCGACCCCCGACAGCGGGACGTTCCGCACGGCTCCGCAGGGACGCCGGCCGGTCACCTTCACCAGCTTCGGCGACCAGTCCGCCCCGCAGGTGACCTGGGCGGCCGACGGCACCGTCGCCCTGGACGCCAACTCCACACCCGCGACGAAGGACATCGTCACCGGTATCGAGCAGGTCGCCCCGCTCTTCCACCTCCTCAACGGCGACCTCTGCTACGCCAACCTGGACGTCGACCGGGTACGGACGTGGAACAACTTCTTCACCAACAACACCCGTTCGGCGCGCTTCCGCCCCTGGATGCCGGCGGCCGGCAACCACGAGATCGAGAAGGCCAACGGCCCGCTCGGCCTCGGCGCCTACCAGACCTACTTCTCCCTCCCCTCCACCGAGACGGACGCCGAACTCGCGGGCCTGTGGTACGCGTTCACGGCCGGCTCGGTGCGGGTGATCGTGCTGCAGAACGACGACAACTGCCTGCAGGACGGCGGTGACGTCTACATCAGCGGCTACTCCGGCGGCCGCCAGCTCGCCTTCCTGGAGAAGGAACTGAAGGCGGCGCGGTCCTCGCGGGACATCGACTGGGTGGTCGTGGCCATGCACCAGGTCATGATCAGCTCCTCGGACGCGAACGGAGCGGACCTGGGCCTGCGCGAGAAGTACGGCCCGCTGTTCGACCGGTACGGCGTCGACCTGGTGCTCTGCGGCCACGAGCACAACTACGAGCGTTCGCTGGCCGTGCGCGGTGTCGTGACCGGCAGTGAGACCCTCACCCCCAACCCGGCCTCCCAGGCCACCGACGACATCGACGCCGGCCTCGGCACCGTGCACATGATCCTCGGCGGCGGAGGCGTCTCGGGCACCACCAACCAGAGCTTCTTCAAGGACGGCACGGCCAAGGTGATCACCGCCGTGTCGGCGACGCCCGGCTCCAACGGCAAGCGCACCTCCACCTATGTGAAGGAGCAGGCGGTGTGGACCGGCGTCCGGGACATCGAACACCCCTATGGCTTCGCCGCGTTCACCGTCGACCCCGGCCGGCACCCGGGTGACACCACCCGGATGCACGTCACGTACTACAACGTGAACAAGCCGCACGGTGAACTGACCGTCTTCGAGAACTTCACCCTGCACCGCAAGCGCTCCGACGGCCACGGACACTGATCCTGAGCCTGGCGGGCCGGCAGCGAAACGCGGGCCGGGCGGCATCCGCCCGGCCCGCTCACCGCATCCCCGCGGCGGCTTCCACTCTGGCCGAAAACCGACGAACTCCCATCAGATCGGCAGGGATTGTACCGAAGCGCGCACTGGAAATACTTGGCTAAGCAACTATATGCTCGCCCGGCGGGCGGTCGGGGGACTGAGCCGCACGCCGCTTTGGGAACTGCCGCGCTGTAGCGCATGATCGGTGTCGCGGTTCAACAACATGACAGCTTGTGGAAGGAAGTGCCGTGGCACCGGTGCTGGTCGGACTCGAAGGTCTGCTGGCGGGGGAGCGCATCCCGGTCCTGGACACCCGCGTCACCTTTGGACGCAACGCGGAGAACACCGTCGTCATCTCCAGCCTCAGCGTCTCCCGCTTCCATGCGGAGATCGTCTTCGACGAGGACAAGGGTTACGTACTGCGTGACCTGGAGAGCAGCAACGGCACTCTGGTCAACGGGGAGGAAGTGGAGTCCCGGCTGCTGCAGCCCGGTGACGAGATCTCCCTGGGCGACCAGGAGTTCCGCTTCGAGGTCGCGGACGCCATGGAGACGCTGATGGCGCTCTCCCTTCCGCGATCCGTGACGCACGGCGCGCAGGAGAGCGAACGCGGGCCCGTCCTGCGGGTCACCGTGGCCGGCGGCGGCCCGGTCGGCCTGTCCTTCGCCCTGCTCCTCGAGCACTTCCTCGGACCCCAGGTGCAGATCACCGTCTACGACGGCAGGTGGCGCAAGCAGGGCCGTACCATCGTCTGGAAGGGCCCGGACGAGGGCAACATACGGCGTCTGCAGGTGGTGACCGTACAGAGCCGCCAGTACCTCGCCTGGCCGGAGGAGGTCCGGGAGCGCCTCTTCGACCCGGAGCACTTCACCGAGATGTGGCCCTCCGGTCCGGACTCGGTCGGCGACAACCACCCTCGCAACATGCGCATCGCCTATATCGAGGACCGGCTGCTGGAGCTGGCGAACGAGAAGCGGGACCGGATCCGGCTCATACCCGCCCGGTTCGACGCGGAGGAACAGCAGGAGGCGCTCGCCACCCAGCATGTGCTCGCGATCTGCGACGGCGGCCGCTCGCGCACCCGGGACCGCTTCGCCGCCCGCTTCGGCAAGGCCGACGAGTCGATCTACTCCCTCGACGGGCGCCACCTGCAGGACGTCGTCCTCGGCCTGCGGGTGAAGTCCGGCCTGACCGACCCCATGGCGGTGCTGCTGACCGTCGCCCAGAACCGCTTCCTGCTCAACTCGCTGCGCGGCGAGGGCTTCCTCAACATGCGGCTGACCGACGCCGAGGCCGCGGAGGTCATCGGACTCGATCCGGTCCGCCGCGTCTTCGAGGAGTGCATCGCCTCCCGGCCGTGCCTGATGGACCGCGACGAGTACGGCGACTTCCAGTGCGCGACCCACGGCACGCTGTTCCTGCCCGCCCTGGTCAAGGGCTCCCCGCTGTGGCGCCGGGTGCGCGAGGGGCTGCTGCTGTTCGGGGTCGAGTCCGACGACCTGTCGGCGGTCACCAGCTTCCGCCTCGACATGGTGCAACGCCCGCGTTTCTCGGCCGAGTTGCTGCCGCCCACCGCCAACTCCCCGGGCACCTACGGCTTCCTCCTCGGCGACGCCGCCAACTCCATCCACTTCTGGCCGGGCCGTGGGCTGAACAGCGGTCTGGCTTCGGCGATCTCGCTGGCCCGGTCCCTCAACGGGGCGTGGCACGGGCGGCCGTTCCGGGACGCGGACTTCCTGCGGCACGAGGCGGCCATGTCGATGCTCCAGTACCGGCACAAGAGCCGGGCCTGGAAGGCGATGGTGACCACCGACGACCAGGGTGTCACCTGGGCCATCAAGGACATCATCGGCCACGGCATCGACGGGATCCCCGACGAGCCCGACCGTGAGGCGGACACCAAGACGCTGCTGGAGCGTATGCAGGCCATCCGTGCGCGTCTGGCCCTCCGGCTGGAGGGCATGCCGGACGACGAGGCGATCCTGGAGCGTCTGCGCACACTGCAGCCCGCCACGTTGCGCATGCTCGTCCTCAGCGGAGCCTGGGACACGCTGACGATGGGCGGCGAGGAGGTCGACATCGACATCTTCTACGGCGAGGACTCGTCCGCGGCCGCCGCGGCGGTGGTCGCACTGGAGCCGACGGCCAAGCCGTAGGACGGAATCCGTTTCGGCACGCGCCGCCGAACGGACGGCCCGTTCGCCCGACACCCCGCCGCCGCTGACCGCGGGGCGGGGTGCGGCGGCTGTCAGGTGCGGCGGCTGTCAGGTATGGGGGCGGTGGCCCTTCTCCTGGTGGGGGTAGGTCTGGTCGGCCTGCGGGAGCGTGGGCTTGGGGAGGGTGGCGACCTCCTCCTTCGCCTTCTCCAACTGCTCGGCCGTGTCGTGGGGGAGGCGGGGCGGGCGCGGCCGGGCCTCGCGGAACCGGAAGGCGGTGGTGAGGTCGCCGAAGGTCTCACGGCGCCAGTCGCTGACGTTCGGCTCCTCGACGCCGGTGAAGCGTTCGAGGAACTGCAGGGCGGAGGTGTGGTCGAAGGCCTCGGTGGCGACCCAGCCGCCCACCGTCCAGGGCGAGACGATGATGGCGGGGACCCGGAAGCCGCCGCCGATCGGCAGACCCTGGATGAACTCGTCCTTGGTGCCCGTGGGCGGTGTCGGCGGTGCCACGTGGTCGAACAGGCCGTCGTTCTCGTCGTAGTTGAGGATGAACGCGGTCTTGCGCCACACCTTGGGGTTCGAGGCGATCGCCTCGATCTTGGAGGCCACGTAGTCGGCGCCCGCCGCCGGGAGGTAGTTCGGGTGCTCCGACTGGTAGCTGGTGGGGCAGATCCACGACACCGTCGGAAGGCGGTCGTTGCGGGCGTCGTCCTCGAAGGTGCCGTGCGGCTGCGGGCGTACGCCCCGCTCGTACAGGTCGGAGCCGGGCTGCGCGTTCTTGAACGACGCGAACTGCTCCAGCATGTTCGTGCCGTAGTCGTCCTCCTCCTGGTACACCTTCCAGCTGACGCCGGCCGCCTGGAGGCGCTCGGCGTAGGTGGTCCAGCGGTACGGAGTGGGCGCGACGTTGCTGATGATCGGGCCGCCCTGGGTGCCGCCCGGGTCGATGCTCCCGGTCATCCACATCAGCCGGTTCGGCCAGGTCGGGCCGAAGACGGAGCAGAAGTAGTTGTCGCAGACGGTGAAGGTCTCCGCGAGGGCGAACTGGAAGGGGATGTCCTTGCGGTTGTAGTACCCCATCACATACGGGCCGTTGACGCCGTCCGCCTTGCGGTGGGCGGGCAGCCACTGGTCCATCCTGCCGTTGTTCCAGGCCTGGTGCTGCACGGACCAGGCGTGGCTGGTGGACGGGATGGCCTGGGCGCTCGACGTGTGCGTGTCGAGGTGGAAGGGCAGCAGGTAGCCCTTGGGGTTGACGGCGTCGGGCTGGTAGAAGACGGACCGCCCGCTGGCCAGTTTCAGCGCGTGCGGGTCGGCGAAGCCGCGGACACCGGAGAGAGTGCCGAAGTAGTGGTCGAAGGAGCGGTTCTCCTGCATCAGCATGACGACGTGTTCGATGTCGTGCAAGGAACTGTTCTTCGGCGGTCCGGCGGCGACGGCCTGCTGGACGCTGGGCGGCAGCAGGGAGAGGGCGGCGGCGCCGCCGAGCGCGCCGACGGCGGAGCCCAGGAGTCTGCGACGGGTCAACTCGGCCATGGATGCTCCTTTCTCAAGTTCTCGGGGGGCGAGAACTTTTGCGGGAGTGACGGCAGACCCGGCCGTGAGGACGGGCCGCCGTTCACTGTGGGCCCCGGGAGGTGGGGTGCATCAGGGGCGGCTGATGAACTCCGGGCCAACGCACGGAAGGAGTTGGTCAGGCGTTTTCCCGCAACACCTCCTCGTCGCGCGGGTGTTGCCGGGTGTTGAAGAACGTCGGCTGCTACCTGGGCGGGGTCACTGGCCCGGCGCGAGGATGTAGGTGTTGAGGGAGCCCACGGTCGTGATCGGGGTCGGTGAACCGGTGTCGTAACGGTCCACGGCGAGATAGTTGGGCTTCTTGCGGGCGGCGGGGGTGCAGAAGCTCTGGGCGCGGTTGAGGAGTTTGCCGTTGTCGGTGGCGACGGTGGAGCTGATCGGGTAGTCCCGGAAGTGGTTCATGACGAAGAGCGGGTGGAACGCCGACGAGTCGGTGGTGAGGGGTCTGTCGGTGCCCCAGCGGCTGTAACAGGACCAGTCGGAGTCGCCTATGCCGCCGCCCATGGACCAGTAGTTCTCCACGGTCCATTCGCGCTGGTACATCACGCCGAAGGTGTCACGGGCGGCCCAGCCGCCTGCGGTGTCGCTCGCCCGGGTCCGGTCGCTGAAGATCAGCAGCTGCTTGCCGCGGGCGGCGAGATCGGCCATCGTGGGCCAGCCCTTGACGGCCACACCCTCCTGGTCCGGCCGGTACAGCACGTCGGAGAGGCCGTTGACCGAGGCCAGCGACGACTTCAGCACGTCGGAGGAGGCGTAGTCCTCCAGGAAGACCGTGGCGAACTGGCCGGGGTTGGCCTTGAGGAAGTCGACCATGCGCTGGAGGTCGGTGGCGAGCGGGACGGGGCTGCTCACGCCGTCGCAGCTGTTGTGGCAGAGCACGGCCTGGCCGGAGACCGTGTAGTCGTCGAGCATGAAGCCGCGGACGCCGTCGGACAGCTGCCGGCTGATGCCGTAGTTCTGGTTGGGGAACAGGTTGACGGGGAACGAGGCGAAGTTGCCGTCGGAGCCGTTGGCGAAGGCGTTGTGCGCGGTCAGGAAGGTGACCTGGTCCAGGGTGCGGGTGTCGGCGGAGGGCATCGCCGTGGTGACGTAGGAGACCGGGGTGAGGTACCAGCGGGCGAGGTCGCCCGCGGAGCCGAGCTGTACGGCGCCGGAGTCCGAGGCGGAGCCGGTGAGGTACTGCGAGGTGCCGGGGGCGGTGACGGTGTAGGTGCTGTCGGCGCCGGCCGTGATGCTCCAGGTGGTGCCGTCCGCGCCGCAGGCGGCGGTCACCGCGGCGGTGCCGCTGCGTCCGAGGCAGGTGCCGGACTCGTCGGCGTTCTGGAGCTGGTAGCCGCCGCCGACCGCGACGGCCGTCCACTGCTGGTGGTCTTCGTTGCCCTTGGGGTCGTGGGCCGCCACGGTGCCACCGCTGTCTGCCGCGTTGCGGCCGGTGACGAAGTTCTGCAGGTAGACCGAGGCGGCGGGGACGGCCGCCGAGGCGGTGCCCGGCAGCAGGGCGGGCGCCGACAGGGCGAGGACGGCGGAACAGCACAGGACGCGCAGGGGGCGCAGTCGCACGGGATTTCCCTTCACTCTGACACGAGATACCAACGCTGTCAGAGGCATGGGATATCTGGTGGGACGTGTGCTGCGCCAGTGGTCCTGATTGAATTCCTTTTCCTGCAAGCAGATATGACGATACGTCAGCCACTCGCAGCAGCGTCGAAGCCCGAGGGCTCTCCCCCCGTGTCGCACCGCCCGGCCGGATGGCCGGCGAACGCCTCCCTCCCGGATGTCCGCCGCGGCCCCGCAGCTCCCGGGAGGGACGAGCGTGATGGTCCACCCGGAGAGACCTGCGGATCTCCGCGCTCACACGGACGTGGGAAAGCCGAACCGCTTGACAAGCGCCGGATCCCCGAACGCGTTGATTCTCGTGATGCCCGCCGAGCTCACGGTGAGCACGAGGATGCCGTAGGCCTGACCACGGTGGTAGGCGACCGCCGCCGGCTGACCGTTCGCGCTGGTCGGCAGCAACCGCCAGGTGCCCGGCGAGCCCAGGACCTGCCGCACGAGATAGGGCACACAGGTGGCACGGCCGGAGAACCACGTGCGCCAAGGCGTCGCCTCGACCCTGGCATCGACACGCAGCAACTGTTCGAGCGCCGCGCCGTCGGCCTCCTCGACTGCCGCGATGTAGTGGGCCAGCACGGCGCTCAGCTCGCCGGGCTCGACCGTTTGCTCGACGTCAGGAGGCACCTGCGCCAGCCGCGCACGCGCGCGCTGCAGCGTGCTCTTGACCGCTGCCGTGCTGCTGCCCATCACCTGCGCGACGTCCGACGCCGGCCACGCCAGGACGTCGCGCAGGATGAACACCGCCCGCTGGCGGCCCGGCAACTCCTGGAGCGTGGCGATCAGCGCGATCCGCAGGCTGTCGCGCGCCGTGACGATCGCTGCCGGGTCGAGCATCGAGTCGGGAACGGGCTGAACCCACTGGGAGTCCGCGGCCATCGGCGGAGTCATGGGATCGTCGGCGGGTCCGCCGAGTCCCGACGGCAGAAAACGCCTACTACGGTGCGACAACGCGGAGAGGCATGTGTTGGTGGCGATCCGGTGGAGCCAGGTGCGCACCGACGACCTGCCCTGGAACGCCTCGTACGAACGCCACGCACGCAGGTAGGTCTCCTGGACCACGTCCTCGGCGTCGTCCACCGACCCCAGCATGCGATAGCAGTGCGCCAGCAGCTCACGCCGGTAGGGTTCCGTGTCCGTCGCGAAATCTCCCATCGCGATCGACCCTACGGGGCGTAGGTGAGCGTGACGACCCCGGTCGCACTCGGCGTTGCGGCCACGAACCGCAGCGAGCCCGGCAGCGCACTCTCGAACAGCCGCTTCCCCTCGCCGACGACAAGGGGGTGCACACCGAGGTTCAGCTCGTCGACAAGGTTGTGCTGGAGCAGGGTTCGCATCAACGTGGAACTGCCGTACATGACGATATTGCCGCCGGGCTCCTGCTTGAGCTTGGCGACCGTCTGCGCCGCTTCGCCGGTGAGAGCGGTGGCGTTCCAGGGCAACGGGCCGCGCGGCGTCCTCGTCACCACGAGCTTGGGAATGCTGTTCATCGCCTCGGCGTACGGTCCGGTGTTGCGCGACCAGGCCTTCTCGATGATCTCGAAGGTCGCCCGCCCCAGCAGGAAGGTGTCGCTCGCCAGGAGAGCGTCGGTGGCCCGCCGGCGAGAGGTGTCGTCGAAATAGTCCAGTGCCCAGCCGCCACGTCCGATCTCGCTGAATCCGCCCGGATCCTGGACCACGCCGTCAAGCGTGACGAATGCCCCCGCGATGAGCTTGCGCATGGTGTTCTCCGTCCTCGGGGCCGGACGTTCCGGCCCTCGCACAGGAAGACTCGGGTCAGCTCCGAGAGGAATCGGTCTGGGCTGAACACCGTGCCCGCCGACATGGACGCCGCATACGCGGCCGAGCACGCTGGTCTGGGAACGACAGACCTACGGGGGCCGCTTCGACAACTCCGCGGTCACCACCAGCACGGCCCAGGACCTGCTCGGCCGAGCGCCCGTCCATCCGGAGTCCTGGGCCACCGCACACCCTCAGGAGCTGTTCGACCAGTTCTCCTGAGGATCTCTGCCGACGGCTTCGGAAACAGGGTGTCGAGCGGTCGTGAGTCCGGAACCGGCGCGGCTCAGCCGTGTGCGGAGCCGGTGATCCGCTCGGCGAGGGGGTCGTCCGCCAGGAACGCGGCCAGCTCCGCCCGGCCGGGCGCCGTGGCCGGGCCGCGCCGGGTCACCGCGTAGGCCGCCGCCGCGTTGGCGCCGCGCGCCGCTGTCAGAGGGTCGAGCCCCTGGCCGAGCAGGGCGAGGAACGCACCGACGTGGGCGTCGCCCGCGCCGTTGCTGTCGACCGCCGTGACCGGGAACCCCGGTACGTGCGCGGGTGGTTGACCGGGGGCGGCCAGCCAGCAGCCGTCCTTGTCGGCCCGTACGAGCACACCGGCTCCGGGCGCCAGCCGTTGCCGGAGAGCCGCCGCCGCGGAGCGGGGGTCCTCGTGCCCGGTCATGAGGCGTGCCTCGCGGGCGTTGGCGCTGAGCCAGTCGGTCCGTGCGAGGACAGGGGCGAGGACGCTCGCGGGGATGTCGGCGACCAGAGGTCCCGGGTCGAGACAGAGGGTGATCCCGGCGGGCAGCGCGGCGGCGAGGCCGGACAGCAGCGGGCCGTTGCCCGGCAGGGCCAGCCCGTAACCGGAGAGCTGGAGAAGGTCACCGGGGCGCAGGTGCGCCGCGACGGCGGCCGCGTCGGCCGGGGCCAGGGTCGCTTCGGCCCCGAAGCTGGTCACGAAGGTGCGCTCGCCGCCGGAGTCGACCAGGGCCACCGTGAAGCCGGTGTCACGGTCCGTGCGGGCGGGCAGCAGCGTCCCGATGCCCTCGGCGGCCAGCGCCGCGCGGACGAGGTCGCCGTGCGGTCCGGTGCCGTGCAGACCGGCGTAGACGGCCTCCGTGCCCAGGCGGCGGGCCGCCACCAGCATGTTGAAGCCGCCACCGGCGGTCGTCTCGGTCCGGGTGCCGATGACGTCGCCGCCGCGTTCCGGCAGCGCGGGCACCTCGATCACCAGATCGGCCATCACGTTCCCGGCGAGGACCACCCGGCCGGTCATCGTCCGGCTCCCTGGAGGCGCGCGGAGGCGGGTTCGCCGCCGCCGTCCGGGACCGGGGTGTCCCGCCGGCCGAAGAGCCCGTACACCCCGGCGGCGACGGCCATCGAGACGGCCCAGCCGAGGCCGTTGACGCCGAACCAGGTGTCGGAGAGCGGGCCGGCGAACCAGACGTCGGCCGCACTGGTGGACGCCTTGGTGAACAGCAGCCCGGCCACGATGGCGAGGGCCCAGCCGAGCACGGCGGGCAGTCGCAGGCCGCCGGTGTACCAGTACGCACTGGAGCGGGTGGTGTCCATCAGGGCCTGCGGGTCGTAGGTACGGCCGCGCAGCGAGTCCACCGCGACCACCCCGATCCAGGCCGAGATGGGCACGGCCAGCAGCGTCAGGAAGGTCGAGAACGGGCCGTAGAAGTCGTCGGCGATCAGCATGAAGTAGATACCGCCGGCGAACATGACCACGACGTCGACGGCGACGGCGTACGCGCGCGGCACCCGCAGGCCGAGGGTGATCATCGTGAGCCCCGCGGAGTACGTGGAGAGGTGGTTCGACATCAGCAGTCCGCCGAAGGCCGCGACGAGGTAGGGGATCGCCATCCAGGACGGCAGCATCGCGTTGATCGCCGCGACCGGGTCGGAGGCGGTGGCCAGCGTCGGGTCGCCCGCGGAGAGCAGGGAGCCAAGCGAGATCAGCAGCACCAGCGGGATGCCCGCGCCGAAGGCCGAGGCCACCACGAGCCGCCGGCCCGGGATCGCGCGGGGCAGGTAACGGGCGTAGTCCGCACCGGCGTTGGCCCAGCCGATGCCCGTGCCGGAGGCGATGAACCCGACACCGGCGACCACCGCGCTGGCCGGCCCCGCCGGGGCGTCGAGGACCTTGCTCCAGTCGACGCTCGAGATCAGGAAGCCCATCACGACGAGGTTGAGGACGCCGAAGACGACCGTGGCCCACTTGTTGATCCACATGATGGTGGCATGGCCGAGGCCGCTGATCAGCAGCGTGCAGGCGATGAAGACCAGCAGGCAGACAAGGGTGAGCACGGTGTTCCGCCGGATACCGAACGCCGTGTCGAGCAGGGCCAGCAGGGCGTAGGCCGCGGTGGTCGTGGAGATGGTCTCCCAGCCGACCCGGCTCAGCCAGGTGATCAGGGTCGGACCCGCGTTGCCGCGCTGCCCGAAGACCGCGCGGGACAGGGTGAGAGCCGGGGCGCCGCCCTTCTTGCCGGCCAGGCTCAGGGCGCCCACCAGGGCGAAGGAGCCGAAGGAGCCGAGGACGGCGACGAGCACCGACTGCCAGATGTCCAGGCCGCGGAACGCCACCAGCGTGGCACCGAGCGGCAGTCCGAGGATGCTGATGTTGGCGGCGAACCAGGTCCAGAACATCTGGCCGGCGTGGCCGTGCCGTTCGCTGTCGGGGACCGGTTCGATCCCGCGGGTCTCGATGGTACCGACGCGATCGTTCGTCTTCGAAACGGCCATGACGGAACCTCCTTGCAGGGTGCGGTGCGGAAGGGCGGGCGGTGTCGTGATCCAGGGCGGTGTACGTGACGCGCCCCCCTGGTGAGGGCGGATGAATCAGCGGTAGGTGAGCAGACGGGCCGTCAGAGGCTCCAGTTCGAGGGAGTTGACGGTTCGAAGGGTCCGTACGGCCTCGGCGGGCAGCGCGGAGAGCCCGGCGACCGAACCGGCCACCGCCCCGGCGATCGCGCCGATGGTGTCGCTGTCGCCGCCGAGGTTGGCGGCGAGCAGCGCGGTCCGCCAGGGATCGCCGTCGGCCAGGGCGAGGACCGCGAAGGCGGCGGGCACCGACTCCTGGCTCGCCACGCTGGTGCCGACGAGCGTGACCACCCGGTCCAGGGCCTCGGCCTCCGGGAGGTCCCGCACCAGCTCCCACGCCCACTCGATCCGGGCGGCGATGTCCGCCCCGGCGATCCAGTGCCCGCGCCGCGCACCGGCGCGGGCGGCGGTCACGGCGGCGGTGACGGCCTCGCCGAGCGAGCCGCCGCCCACTCCGGTGCTGACCGCGGCGGCCACCGCGGCCGCGCCCGCGATACCGATCGTCGTGTCATGGGTGACCTGGCAGGACTCCACGACCCGGTCGACGAACGGGTCGAGCGGGTCGGCGGCGAAGGCGATCCCCACCGGGGTGACGCGCATCGCGGCGCCGTTCGTCGTGCCGTTGCGGCCAGCCTCCTGGGGGGAGACCCCACGGGCCACCGCGTCCAGCGCGGCCTTGGTGGACGGGCCGAGGAGATCGAAGGACCCCTTGGCCTTCATCTCCTTCTCCCAGTCGAGCAGTTCATGGGCCAGGCGCAGCGGATCGATCCGCCCGTGGCCCTCGTCGATGAGCCGGGCGACGATGACGGCCTGCTCGGTGTCGTCGGTGACGGACCCGGCGGGCATGCCCGCGCTCACCGGATTGTCGGGCCGGGCGGCCTCGAAGCCACTGATGGCGCCGTAGACCCGGACGACGTCCTCCCGGGACATCACCTGGGTGGGCATGCCGAGGGCGTCACCGAGGGCGAGTCCGTAGAAGGCGCCCAGGGCGCGGTCGAGTCGGTCGGTCACGAGCGGCCTCCATGGCCCGAGCGGACGTGCAGTTCGAAGTGGGCGGGATCGAGCAGACTGCCGACCTGCTCGACCACCGAGCCGTCGGCGGCCCGGTACACCTGGTCCAGACGGAGGAACGATTCGCCGGGGGTGCGGTGCAGTACGGCCGCCTCGTCCGCCGCCAGTCCGCGCACCGAGACGACTCCCTCACCGGAGTGGGTGACCCGGCCCGCCGAGATCAGCGCCCGGCTGAGCGAACCGCCGTCGAGCCCGCGCTCGGGCAGCCCGGCCAGGCTCCCGGTGGCCGGCACCCGGCTGCGCTCCAGCGACACGCCCGGCCCGTCGGGCAGCCGTCTGACCCGGTCCAGGGCGATGAACGCGTGCGACGTGAGCCCCAGCCGGGCGGCCAGCTCCGGATCGGTCACCTCCTCGAAGCGGAGGATCTCGGTGGTGAGTTCCGTGCCCTGCTCGGCCAGGGACCGGGTCCAGCCGAGGCGGTTGTCGATCGGCGTCCCGTCGAAGGTGACGAACGAGCCGATCCCCGCGTGGGTGGCGATGAGGCCCTCCTCACCGAGAACCTGAAGAGCCTGCCGAAGGGTGGTCCGGCTGACGCCGAACCGCTCGGTGAGCGCGTGCTCCCCGGGGAGCCGGCTGCCGTCGGCATGGACCCCGGCCCGGATCTCGTCGGCGAGGACGCGGGCGATGCGATGGTGCTTGTGAACCTGTCCAGGCATGTCTAGACAGTAGGTGAACAAGTGTCGGCGGTCCAGAGCCCTCTGGCGATTTCTCTCCCGTCCCTAGACTTGACTCTGTCAAAACTGGCGGGCTATGTTCGATGTGTGCCCAGGGAGCGAACGCTCGTCGTGGCACATGGCCATCCCTGCCGGAAACGCCTTCTGTCTGCCCGAGGGTGCGCAGCGCGGCGTCGGCGGGATGCGGAAACCGCGCCCCCCACTTCGCAAGGCGAGTGGGCCAAGCCTCTTCGGGAAGCACCATGCACTGTTACGACTGCGCCCAGGACGGGCGTAACGAGACCACCGGGATCGGCGCCTGTACCCGCTGCGGACTCTTCACCTGCGCCGAGCACTCGCGGATCCTGCGGACGACCGTCCAGCGGCCGATCGGCGTGATCCCCATGACGAGCGTCCGCCCCGCCCGGCGCCTCGTCTGCGGCTCCTGCCGCACGGCGGAAGCCTCCTAGAGCCTGTCTGCCCAGATCTGACCGAGTCAACTCTGGGTTGTATCGTGGGCCGCGCCGGCACCCCGGCCGCGCGCAAGCGCTGCCCGGATCTGCGTAGGGGAGTGACCATGGAGCAACTGGTGGGCGACCTGCTCAAGCGCAAGGGGCTGCGCAGCACGGCCCAGCGCCGGGCGGTGCTGACCGCGCTGCAGGGTCATCCGCACTCCACCGCGGCGGACCTCGAGACGCGCATCGGCACGGACCCGGCCGCGGTCGGCGGACTCTCCCGGCAGGGCCTGTACAACGTGCTGGAAGACCTGACGAAGGCGGAGCTCGTCCGCTGTATCGAGCCCGCCGGCTCACCTGCCCGGTACGAGCTGCGGGTCGGCGACAATCACCATCACCTCGTCTGCCGCCGCTGCGGTCGGATCGAGGACGTCGACTGCAGTGTGGGCGCCGCGCCCTGTCTCACGCCCGAGAAGGACCTGGGATTCGCCGTCGACGAGGCCGAGATCACCTGGTGGGGACTGTGCGCGCAGTGCCAGAAAGCCGTCGGCGCCTGAACCGGCCGGCGGTGGCCGGAGGCGCCGTCCGCGTGGACCGCGACTGACATCGACGGGCTTATGGGCGGCCCCGGCTTACGTGCTTACGTGCGGCCCCCGGTTCGGGGCGCGTCCGCGCCTCCGTCCCGCCGGGTGCCGGGCAGCTGTGCCACATGGTGCCGCAGGACCGCGCGGACCGTGTCCGGGTCCAGACGGTCGGGGTGGAGCGCCGCGTTGAGGGCGAGGCCGTCGAGGACGGCGGCGAGGTGTTCCGTCGCCACCGGGTCGTCCACATCCAGGCGGCGCAGCAGTCGGCCGCTGATGTCCCGCAGCCCGACGTGGAGTTCGGCGGCGATCGCGGCCAGGGTGGGGTGCGTACGCGCGGCCACCGAGAACTCCAGCCAGACCGCCGTCTCGTCGGCGCGCGCCGGGTCGAGCGGCAGGAACTCGCTCGCGATCGCTCCACGAAACGGCGGGGATCCCCGCCGTGGCTCTGCTCCTCCAGCCGAGCCGGCACCCGTGCCTCCACGCGGTGCGCCATCTCGCGGGCCGCGGCGGAGAGCACGCTGGCGCGCGTCCTGCTGGTGTTCGTGCTGCTCGCGGCCACGGCCGCCGCGGTCACGCCGCCGCCGGAGTACGTCGTGCTCGCGCCCCTCGTCGCCTGGACCGTGTTGTGGCGCCGCCGGATCCTGGCCCGTACCGCGCCGGGTTCCCCGCCGCGACCGGGCACGGTCGCGCCCTCCCCGGGAGGAGCGCGCCAAGGGCCCCGGCCGTCACCGTGGTGACGCAGGTCACCCTGCTGTTCGAGCCGATCGCGGAATGCACACCCGGTCCATCTCGCTGCAACGTTCTTGGGGTGTGCTGGGCAAGGGCGCTCGGTGCGACGGACCCCGGAGGCCGAAGACACCTCCCGGTCCCGTCCCGCTCCCCGTCCCCGGACCACCGTCCCCGAAAGGTTCGCTCACCCACCATGCCTCTGGCTCTCCTGGCCCTTGCCGTCGTCACGTTCGGAATCGGCACCACCGAGTTCGCCACCATGGGGCTGCTGCCCCAGATCGCGGACGGGCTCGGTGTGTCGGTGCCGCACGCCGGCAACCTCGTATCGGCCTACGCCCTCGGCGTGGTCGTCGGCGCCCCCGTGCTGACGGGCATCGGCGCGCGGGTGTCCCACAAGCGGCTGCTGCTCCTGCTGACCGGGCTGTTCGTGGTGGGCAACACGGCGTCCGCGCTCGCCCCGAACTTCGGCCTGCTCTTCGCCGCCCGCTTCCTGGCCGGACTGCCGCACGGCGCGCTGTTCGGCGTGGGCGCGGTCGTCGCCTCCCGGCTGGTGGCTCCGGAGCGCGCCGCGCGTGCCGTCTCCAGCGTGTTCCTCGGCCTCACCGTCGCGAACATCGTCGGCGTGCCCGCCGGTACCGCCCTTGGCCAGCATCTGGGCTGGCGGTACGCCTACTGCGCGGTCGCCGTCATCGGCCTCGTCGCGCTCGCCGCGCTCGCACTTCTCGTGCCCCACCAGCCGCGCGGCCCACAGGCGGGCATCCGGCGGGAACTGCGGGCGATGGGCAACCGGCAGGTCTTCATCGGCCTGGGCACCGCCGTCGTCGGGTTCGGCGGCTTCTTCGCCGTCTACAGCTACCTCGTCCCCATGCTGACGCACCTGACCGGCATCTCCGACTCCTCGACCACCGCGGTCCTCGCCCTGTACGGCGTCGGCATGACCCTCGGCACCCTGGCCGCGGGCCCCCTCACCGACCGGGCCCTGCGCCCGACGCTGTACGCCGGGATCATCCTGCTGGCGGCCGCACTGGTGACGTTCTACTTCACCGTCCACAGCACGGTGCCGGCGCTGGTGACGGTCACCTTCATCGGCGCGATGGGCGCGCTCATCACCACGCCCGTCCAGATGCTGCTGATGATGAACGCGAAGGACGCCCCGACGATGGCGGCCGCTTCCAACCACTCCGCCTTCAACCTGGCCAACGCGGCCGGCGCCTGGCTCGGCGGCCTGGTCATCTCGGCGGGCTGGGGCTGGGCCGCCCCCAACCTGGTCGGCGCGGCCCTCGCGATGGCCGGCCTGGCGCTGGCCGTCACCGGCGGCGTCCTGGACCGTGGCAACCGCCCCTCGAAGGTGATCACCTCCCAGGGCGGCGGCGAGGCCGACCACGCCTTCGTGGTCGCGGACGCCGCCACGGTCACGGGTGAGGTCGGCCCCGACCACGCTGTGGAGGACCACCGCCCCGCCACCTGAGTCACCGGCCCGTGCCACGGATCACTCGTGGGCGGTGCCGTCCGGGCTGGGAGTCGCCGGTCCGCCAGTCTTGTTCCCGCACTCACTGTCGGCGCGGTGACCGAGTCCCGGCGTGATCGGTACGCAGGGCGCCGTCGGCTAGCGCGAGCGCCCGCTGCGGGGCTGCGTGGCGCGAGGGTCCCTCCGAGGTGGGCCCTGGACGCCAGTCCCGGTCCAGAAGGCCAGTGGCAAACGCAGGACCTGGCTCGTGGTCCACAGGGGGAGCACCTCTGAAACGGCCGACCGGGTCCGGGGTGGGGGCGGCGGGCGGACTCAGACGGTCAGTCCGGTGGCGATCGCCTTCAACTCGACGTACGCGTCGAGCCCGTGCAGCCCGAACTCCCGCCCGAAGCCGCTGCTCTTGTAGCCGCCGAAGGGCGCGTCCCAGTGGCGCGGGGCGCCGTTGACCGAGTACACACCGGTACGCACGGCCCGAGCGACCTGCACGCCGTGCGCGTGGTCAGCGGTGAAGACCGCGCCGTTCAGTCCGTAGGGCGAGTCGTTGGCGATCCGGATGGCGTCGGCTTCGTCCTCGTAGGGGATGACGGCGACGACCGGGCCGAAGATCTCCCCTCTGCGTAGTACGTCCAGCTTCGAGGACGCCATTCGCGCGGCGATCGACGTGGGCGGTGACACAGACACTGTCGCCGCGGTCACCGGAGGCCTCGCGGGTGCGTATCACGGATTGGACGCGATCCCTGTCCGCTGGACTGAGCCCTTGCATGTCCCCCTCCCAGGGTTCGGTGGACAGGTGCTGCGTCTGGCCGATCTGATCGATCTCGCGCACCGCCTCGGATCTGACGCGGGCTGACGGGTCAGCCGAATGAATGGTGTCCCGGTGTGGTCGGAGCGGCGGAGGCGCCGTCCCCGGTATCGGTATCGGTATCGGTCGGCGTCGTGTCGCGCCGCCGAGGACCGTCGGGCTCGTGGAGGGTGCCGAACAGCAGTCGGCTCAGCACCGGCATCAGGAGCAGCGGCGCCAGCGCGGTCTGCAAGGAGGCGGCGTCGGTGAGGCTGCTGAGGGCGGATCCGGCCAGGCCGCCGATGCGCACGGTCAGGCCGAGGGTGGCCCCGCTTGCCGTGCCGATCCGTGAGGGCGGACAGTCCTGCCCGAGCGTCACCTGGAGCGAGAAGGGCACATAGAGGCCGACCGAATGACGGCGGACCGACCGCGCATCGGCGGCTCTCGCCGGTATCAACCCTCACCCGCGCGCCGGCTCCGCGTCCCGTACCTCCTGCGGTGAACGGGCGGCCGGAGTGGCGAAGACGGCGGCCACCACCAGGGCGAGCACCAGGATCAGGGCGTTTCGCAGGCCGAAGTGCTCACCGAGGTAACCGAGGGAGGGCGGTCCCACCAGGAAGGCGACATAGCCGACGGTCGCGGCCAGGGCGACCCGGGCGGCGGAGTCGGCGCCGGAATCGCCCGCCGCGGAGAGCGCGACAGGGAACCCGAGCGACGCCCCGAGGCCCCAGAGGACGGCGGCGGCCGCCGCTACGGCCTGATTGTCGACGAAGATCACCAGGGCCAGTCCCGCGGCCCCGACGAGCGCGCTCCCGCACAGCGCGGCCGCCCGCCCGAACCGGTCGACGAACCGCCCGCCGACGAAGCGTCCGACGGTCATCGCGGCGGCGAACACGGCGTACACGGCCGAGCCCAGCGCCGCGTCGAACCCGTGACCGTCCACCATGACCAGCGGCAGCCAGTCGTTCGCGGTGCCCTCGGCCATGGCGAGGGCGAGGATGACACAGCCGATGAGCAGCAGCGTGGGGTCCTTCCACACCGCGGCCCGTGCCGCGCCCGGCTCGGGGCGCCCGGCGGCGGTCCGCCGGCCCACCTCCGGGGGGACGCTCCGGATCACCAGGGCGAGTGCGGCCAGGGCCACGCCGGCGACCGTGACGAGATGGACGAGCACGGGGAAGCCGATCGCCGTCAGGCACATACCGGCGACCGCGCCGACCACGGTGCCGAGACTGAAGAAGCCGTGCATGGCGGGCATCGTGGAGCGGCCGAGCAGCCGCTCCACCTCCGCGCCCTCGACGTTGAGGGCCACCTCACCGCCGCCCATGCCGAGACCGAACAGCCCGAGGCCCAGGGCCACGCAGAGGTCCGCGCCGACGGCGGCCCCGATGCCGATCAGCGCGGCACCGGCGGCGATCACCGACGTTCCGGCGAGGACGACGAGCCGGGCGCCCCAGCGGGCCACCAGCGCGCCCGAGCACAGGATCCCGGCCATCGAGCCCACCGAGAGCCCGAACAGGATCAGACCCATCTGCGCGGTGGAGGCGCCGAGCATGTCCCGCACGTCCGGGGTGCGGGTGACCCAGGAGGAGATGGTCAGGCCGGGCACGAAGAACAGGACGAAGACGGCGGTACGACGCCGGGCGAGTTCGGCGGTCATGGCTGGTGGCTCCAGATGTGCCCGATGGGTCCGTGCGTGAGTCTGTACGAATGTACACACTGTGCTGTACATCCGTACACACTCTGCGTCGGTCAACCCATGGCAGATTGAGGGCGTGACCGGCACACGACGCGAGATCCCGAACGACCCCGGACGCAAGGAGCGCATTCTGGATGCGGCCCTCGACGTGATCGCCGAGGGTGGTGTGCACACGACCACCCATCGGAGGATCGCGGCGCGGGCGCAGGTCCCGCTCGGCTCGCTGACGTACTACTTCGACGGCATGGCGGACCTGCTCGCCCAGGCCTTCGCCCGCCTGTCGGACACCATGTCCCAGCTCTACCGGCGGACTCTGCAGTCCGCCGCGTCCACGGCCGAGGCCGAGGCGGCCGTGGTGGAGCTGATCTGCGGACCGGCGTACGCCACGGAACGCGACATGACGCTCATCTTCGAGATGTACGCCTACGCCAACCACAACGAGGCGGTGTCCGCGACCACCCGCACCTGGCTCGAACGCAGCAGGGACAGCCTCGCCCTGCACTTCACCCCCGGGGTGTCCCGCGCGCTCGACGCGCTGATCGAGGGCTGGCCGATGCACCGCGCCTTCGACGAGGCCCCCCTGGACCGGCGCCTCGTCACCGAGACCGTGCACGCGATCGTCACCGCCGCCCCGAAACTCACCACCGACGGCCCCTGAGCCGGCCCCCACCACCGCACGACGCCTCAGTGCACGACGTCCGCGAGGTGCGGTACGACGCGCGTCAGCCGGACCACGCCCCACGCGATCAGTCCGGCACCGAGCACCTCGGGCAGCAGCCACCAGCCGGTGCGCACCGACTCGCCGAACAGGGCGACGCCCAGCAGCAGGCTCACCGCCGCGTCGCCGATCGTCAGCGCCGGCTGGGACGCCACGAGCGGACCGGCCTGCAACGAGTTCTCCAGGAGCATCAGCGCCGAGATCCCGGCGAGTGCGAAGCCGTAGGTCTGCCAGGTAGTGAGGAAGGCGGGCAGGCCCGAGTGGGCGAGCCGGCCGGTGGCCGACTTCATCAGCGCGGCGGTCAGCGCGTTGCCGATCGCGGCACCCGACGCCAGGGCCGCCGCGCGGAACAGTGGTGACGACGAGGACCGCTCGAGCAGCACAGTGCCGGCGATGGCCCCCACGGTGAGGGCCAGGGCCGGGATCCAGCGCTGCATGGACGCCTGCTCCCGGCCGCCCGACGGAGCCGCCGAACCGAGCAGGAGGGCCAGGCCGGACACCACCACCGCGATCGCCCACCAGCCCTGCGGGTTCGGCCGCCGGTGCATCAGCGGCATGGCGATGAGCAGGGCGAACGGCAGCTCCAGCATGAACAGCGGCTGGACCAGTGCCATCGGGCCGTTCACCAGGGCCAGCGCCTGGAACACCGCGGCCCCCACGACACCGGTGATCCCGATGGCCCAGGCGGGCCGCCGTGCCAGGGCGAGCAGCAGGCGCACCCCGCCTCCGCCGGGCAGGGTGGAAGCGGCCTTCCGCTGGAAGGCCGTGCCCGTCGCATTGCTGACGGCACCCAGGACGGCGAAGAGCACGGCGAGCACCATCATGCTTCCAGCATGCCGTGAGCGGGCCGCGCGCTCTCTCCGAAGGCGTGGTGAGGGCCGTCCCGGGCCGCTTCGTTCTCTCGCATCCCGGTAGGCGCATTCCGAGGACGGCGCATTCCGAGGACCAGGATGCCTGGTCGCCGCACGTCCGGGGGAGTCCCGCGGGTCAGGCCACCTGCCCACCGTGCAGCGCGGTGTAGGCACCGCCTCGGTGCAGCAGTTCCTCGTGGGTGCCCACCTCGCGGATGCGGCCGTCGTCCATCACGACGATGCGGTCGGCGCCGCGCACGGTGGACAGCCGGTGGGCCACCACGAAGGTGGTGCGGCCGCGCAGCAGACGGGCCAGCGCCTGCTGCACCAGCGCCTCGGAGCGGGTGTCCAGCGCCGAGGTGGCCTCGTCCAGCACCAGGACCCGCGGATCACGGATCAACGCCCGTGCGATGGCGAGGCGTTGGCGCTGACCGCCGGAGAGCCGGGCACCGCGCTCGCCGACCACGGTGTCCAGGCCCTGGGGCAGCTGGTCCACGAACTCCAGGGCGTTGGCGTCCCGCAGCGCCGCGCGGACCGCCCCGTCGTCGGCCTCGTCCTCCATGCCGTAGGCGACGTTCTCCCGGATCGTGCCGTCGAAGAGGATCGACTCCTGCGGGACGACCGAGACGAACCGCCGGTAGGTGCGCAGATCGAGGCCGCTCATGTCGGTGCCGTCCAGGAGCAGCCGGCCGGCGGTGGGCCGGATGAACCCGATGACGAGGTTGAGCACGGTGGACTTGCCGGCACCCGAGGCGCCCACCAGCGCGACGGTCTCGCCCGGCACCACATCGAGGGTGAAGTCCGCCACCGCCGCGCGGCCGGTGTCGTCGTAGGCGAAGCCGACCCGGTCGAACACGACGGCACCGCGGACGGCGGTGACCTCCGCCCTTCCCTCGTTGTCCTCCAGTTCGGGCGCCTGCAGCACCTCACCGACCGAACGCACCGACTCCAGCCCCTTGGTGACGACCGGGGCCAGACTCGTCAGCGTCGTCGTGGAGTTGGTGAGGGTGGTCAGGAAGGCGCTGAGCATGACGACGTCACCGGCGGAGACGCCCCACATGCCGTAGTACGACACCATGGCGGCGGCGGCGAGCACGGCGACGCCGATCACGTTGAGGACAACCCAGGCCAGCGAGCCGAAGCGGCCGTTGACCAGGTCCAGGCGTATCCCGGAGGTGAGCAGCCGGCTCAGGGTGCCGTCCATCCGGCGCAGCGCCTTGCCCTCCAGACCGTGGGCGCGGGTGACCGGGATGAGCCGCGTCATCTCGGTCACGCGGGAGGACAGGGTCTCCACCTCGTGCCGGAAGTGCTCGTTGTGGGTCCGCAGCCGCGACCGCAGCCGGGCCACGATCAGGGTCGCGCCCGGCACCACGACCAGGAAGACAGGCAGGAACTCCGGTGTGCGGACGGCGATGATCACCAGCCCGCCGGTCAGCACGGTCAGTGCGCCCAGGCCCTGGTCGGCGGTCTGCTGGACCATCTGCTCGACGGTCTCGACGTCCCGTACGACCTTGGCCTGGAGGACGCCGGCGCTGACCCGGGAGTGGTAGCCGATGGACAGTTGTTGCATACGGGTGCACAGCGCCGAGCGCAGCGTGGTGCCCATCCGGCGCACACTGCCGTAGAGCAGCCGTACATACAGCACATGCAGCGGGTAGTTGACCAGCAGGATCGCCATGATGATCCCCACAGCCGTCCAGAGCCGGGATATCTCCCGGTGCTGCACGACCGTGTCCACGACCGAGGCGGTGATCAGCGGCAGGAGCCAGACGGGGCTGTGCTTGACGGTGAAGACGAGGACCGCCGCCGCCAGGCTGCGGCGGTCGGCGCGCAGCAGGTACAGGAGGGTGCGGACGGGATGTTCGCCCTGGTAGCGGTGGTCGAGCGGTCGTTCCGACGTCGACGCCATCGGTGGTGATCCTCCCTGCGCGCCCGGCTTTCAGCAACCGCTTTCCGTCGGTCACCGTACACCCGGCGCCCGACGACCACAGAGGTGCGGTCGACCGACCGATGCGGCTGGGGGCCGAGTGGGAGAGGGTGGGGGAGAGGGGCGGACGGAACGGCGAGCGCCCCGTCGTAGTTGTGATCCACTCCGTCGTCCGGAAAGAGGCAGCCATGACAGGACCAGAGGCCGAGGCCGAGAAGCGGATACTCGGCCGCATCACGGAAATGATCAGCCAGGAGAAGGACCTGCGTGAGCGCCTGGCGCAGGAGGAGATCGACGGGACGACCGAGCACGCGCTCCTGGCACACCTGGAGACCGAGCTGGACCAGTGCTGGGACCTGCTGCGGCAGCGCCGGGCCAGGATCGCGGCGGGCCAGGACCCCACCGGGGCGAATGTCCGCTCGGCGTCCGAGGTGGAGGGCTACCTGTCCTGAGGACCGGACAGGTCACGGCCGCGGAGGACAGGACCGCAGGCGCGACGGCCTGATGGGCCGGGTGGACGGATCCGCACCGCGGGGTGCCGTCCCCCCGGCCCACGCCGGGCACGACCGTCGGCGCAGAGGGACTGGACTCACCGTTCACGAGCACCGATCGTGGCGGTATGAACGATCACCGCACCGCCTCCGCCGGCACCCCCGGTCACGTCCCTTCCGCCCGCCCGGAAGCACCGGTGCCGGGCGATGCCACAGGCGCGGCGTGGGGCCTGAGCGAGGCGGCTGCGCGTGCGGAGGCGGCCGAGGTTCGCCGGTTCCGGGAGCGGTTCGGGCTGCCCGGACTGGTCGACGTCCACACGCACTTCATGCCAGAGCGTGTTCTGCACAAGGTCTGGAACTACTTCGACACGACCGGGCCGCTGATCGGCGGACTGGAATGGCCGATCACCTATCGGAAGGAGGAGGCGGAACGTACCGCCCTGCTCCGGGAGTTCGGCGTCCGGGCCTTCACCGCGATGCTCTACCCGCACAAGCCCGGCATGGCGACGTGGCTGAACGCGTGGGCCGCCGACTTCGCCCAGCGCACCCCCGACTGCCTGCACACCGCCACCCTGTACCCCGAACCGGGCGTGGAGACGTACGTCCGCGAGGCCGTCGAAGCGGGCGCCCGGGTCTTCAAGGCGCATGTCCAGGTGGGGGCGTACGACCCGGCCGACGAACTCCTCCAGCAGGCGTGGGGAGTGCTGGCCGAAGCCGGGATACCCGTGGTGATCCACTGCGGTTCCGGTCCCGCGCCCGGCAAGCACACCGGCCCCGAGCCGATCGCGCGGGTGCTGGCACGGCATCCGAGGCTGCGGCTGATCGTCGCGCACATGGGGATGCCCGAGTACGAGGACTTCCTCGGCCTTGCCGAGCGGTTCGAGGAAGTGCGGCTGGACACGACGATGGCATTCACCGACTTCACCGAGGAGTTCATGCCGTTCCCCCGTGGCGCCCTGCCCCGCGTCGCCGCCCTGGGCGACCGCATCCTGCTCGGATCCGACTTCCCCAACATCCCTTATCCGTATGTGCACCAGCTCCACGCTCTGGAGCGTCTGGACCTCGGGCACGAGTGGCTGCGGGCGGTGTGCCACGGCAACGCGGCCCGGTTGTTCCGGCTGTGACCGGTCCGCACTGACCGCGCCCGGTCAGGCCGGCGGAGGTACGGGCGCGGCGACGACGGCGACGCCCGCTTCCCGCCTCTCGAACAGCCCGATCACCTCCGCCAGGGCGACCGGGCCGCCGACGGGGTCGGTCAGAGCGACGGGCTGCTGGTGGCCGTCCTGCCAGCGCGTGTCTCTTTGATGGGTTGGTCAGTTGATCGGATATGTCCGTCCGATTAGTGATCACCGATGCGATGTGGGACCGGATCCGGCCGTTGATGCCAGCGGATCCGGTCCGCGGGCGGCGGTGGGCCGACAACCGCCGCACCCTGCCGTCCGACCAAGTCGGCCACCGCTTGCGGCGAGGGCGACTCGGCGGCCGTCCGCCCGGCTTCGACAGCGAGGCATACAAGCAGCGGAACACCGTCGAGCGGTGCATCAATCGTCCCAAGCAGTGGCGCGGCCTGGCCACACGAACCGACGAGCTCGCGATCGCCTACCAGGCGGCACATCACCTGGCGGGCATCCTGATGGACCCGACGCTGACCAAAAGGACAGAGCCTAGCGGCGAGCAACAGGGTTGGGCGCAAGGCGCGGCCCCCAGTCCGGCGGCAACAAGGCCCACGAACCATGGTCCAACCACTCCCGGAATTGGACGGGCCGGGCGCCAGTGACGTGGTCCAAAGAGAGCGGGACGATCCGACCACAAGTTGCCCGTCCGTCCCACCACACCGTGCCGGCCAGCGAGCCGGTCAGCGCCAACAGGGTGGAGAAGCCGCAGCCGTGCTCCTGGATGACGACCGCACCGGCCGTCTTCAGGTCCTCGAACGTGTCGGCCTCGTCGGCCCAGGCACGCCAAGCTGTCCGATACGCGGCGTCGTCCTCAAAGGCCTCAGCCTGTGGCTCACGTGCCATCAGGTCGTCGTCGCTCTCGGCATAGGAGTCGGGATGCGGAAAGGGAATGGCCAGCAGCTCGCGCCGCCACTCATCATTGCCGGCCCACCACCAACCACGCCCGGTCCGCTCAAGCCGGAAGAGCGCTCCGCCCGCGCTCACTTCGCGCAGATACGCCCGGTATCCCTCAGGAAAGGACACACCGAGTTCACGTTCTGCCTCGACAGTCTCGACTTCAGTGAGGGGCGGCTGTGTCATGGACCGAGCCTAGTCCGCGTCATGCAGACCATCGATCCGCTCACGCGGACCCAACGGCATCGCCGAGTCAGGCCGCTCCAAGAGACATGGCCTAGCGGACCCCGTACTCTGCCAGCCACCCGAGCACATCTTGGCGAGAGGCCTGGACGAGCCGTCCTCCGGTGAAGCGGACGTCGTTGGTCACCTCGGCCACGCACTCCTGCGGGGGAACGAAGGACTGCGCCTCCTCATCAGTGGTGAACTCGGCCTCAGCAAGGACCAGACCCAGTAGGGGACCCTCGAAGACATCGACGCCCAAGGGAGGCACGCTGAAACGCGTCTTGGACAGCACAGCGGCCGGCAGCGAGGCGATCAGGTCGTACTCGTTCCGCGACAAGTAGGTGTTGGTGATCAGGCCCTGAACACCGCCCGGACGAGGGATCGGCACTTTCTGTGTGAGCTTGCGTTCGCAGCCGCCGTCCGGGAAATCGGCACGTCGCAGCCGTAGTCGTGTTCCCACCAGATACCGGTCGGTGATCACACGGGTGGCCGTCACTGTTGACGGCGTCGGCGGTTCGGCGAGCAGGAACCGTCTCTCTCGCTCAACGCGTGCATACTTTCCCGGGCAAACCGACTGACCTTGAATCCCACCGGCCTTGTCCATCATCAGGACAGCTTCTCAGCTGCCTCTCCCCGTTCACCTCGCCCTCTTCCTGATCCTGCCGAGTCCGGCGAGAAGCACGCGAGGCCAGTATCAGCGAGACCGACAACCGGCAGCTCGGCACCCCGACCCTCACCAGGCTCGGTGACACACCCGCGCCCTGCCGGCCGTCCCACACACCACGTGACTCTCCGGCGGACGGAGCCGTGTCACTCCAAGACGACAGCTCCCGGCTCACAGACCTCTGGCCGGCGAGCCGCGATGAGAACGGACAGGTCCCCGGTGTCGGACCCGTGTGCGAGCGTGTAGCGCGAAAGCATGTGACATGTCGAAGGGGAACCGGTGGCAGCAGTGAGGGACGGCTGGGCTGGGATGGGCTGGGACTGGACGGATGCCGACGACATTCGCCGGCGTCTCGACGAGGGCGCCGATCCAGAGAGATGGACCGGGGGCCGACCGCTGCATCGCGCAGCGGTGTTCGGGTCCTCGGGGGCCGTCGCCGAGCTGGCTGGGCGAGTTGCGGATGTGGACGCGGTTGAGAACGGCGTGACGGCGCTTTGGGTGGCCGTCGTGTCCAGGAAGCCGGAAAACGCACGAGCCCTCGCCGCTGCCGGGGCTGATCCTTGGCGCCTGTCGATCGGCGGCTGGTCACCTGGGCGGCTGAGCCTGGCCGGACCGACGCCGAGCCTGTTCCCGGTACCGGAATGGGTACGCCTGACCGAAACAGAGAGTGCGGCAGCGGACGAGGCCAAGCGGCTCACCACGGCACTGGGCACATTCCACTACGAAGGTACGGGGCTGGCCTGCGTGGCCGGCATCGACGCGGCCGAGGCGGTGCGCCGTCTGGAGGCGGCGCCGGTGGAGTACGAAGTCATCGACGAGCTGCTGGCAGATCCGTACGGGTACGACATGGACGAGATCTCGCAGATCATCGGTGTGACGGCCGTGCCGGGTGGCTGTGTCATAACCCAGCCCTGGGGATACGCGCCGCAAATGCCGGGTGTGCTGGCCCGGTTGTCTGCCGACACGGTCTGCTACGGCCTGTACGCCAATCCCAAGAGCGGCAACCAAGGCAGTATCGCCCGTCATGGAAGAGTCGAGGGCTGGGACCTGCACCCGGGCGGGGGACCGGATGAGAACGACACCTCCGAAGAAGTGTTGGCTTCGTACCTCTACCAGCACAACGCCGTGGCCTATTCCTGCGCTGCGCCTTTGCAGGACTGCGTCCGGCCGACAGGCGTGCCGTGGTCGGACCTCCCGATGTATGGGTCGAACTGCCTCGCCGCGACTACTGGAGTCACTGACAGCGCCCAGCGATATAACCGTCGTCTCAAACGGCTGTTCCACACCTCCGTTGTTCAGTAGCCGAAGGTCTGGGGAATCCGGCCGGCTCTACGATCGCAAACGAGCCGAGGGCAGGCGCCACACCCAAACCGTGCTCGCCCTCGCACGGCGTCGCGTCACGTCAGGCTTCATTGCCTCGGGCAGGATCAGGTAGATCGAGATCGTGGGGGAGGGAGAACAGAATGATCATCACCACTCAGGGAGTGAAGGTCACCTCGACATGCGTGGCCTGTGGCGGCGTGCTGGTCCGCGACCTTGGTCAGTTCATCGACCGGGGACAGCTGCGCTGGGGCATCGAAGGGCGATGCCTGGCGTGCCCCGACGCGTGGTGCGAGACGGGCGCCGGCCCCGCTCCCCGAGAGATCAGACAGGCACTGCTTGCCGAGCACGGGGCCGCTCGGCTTCGCCTGGCGACCACGGAGACCAGTCTCCTCCCCGTGTTGCGAGCCCTGCGCGAGGTGCGGCACCTGCCACTGGGCGAAGCCCGGCTGACGGCCGCCGCCCTGAGCGAAGGCGGCCTGGTCGGCACGTCCGTGGAAATGGCGCATCTGGCGGAAGGACTTCGCGAGCGGTCCATCGCCACGACGCTGTCTCCGTCGCCCACTTGACCGCTCGAAGCTGCCCGGGCCGGTTCGACGACGCGCGGGAACCGTTCGTCACACGATGGAGCGGGCGACGCGGAATCCTACGTCGTCGACCTGGAACGTCGGGTGGCTGCGGCGCCGTGCAGAGGCCCGGCAACTCCAGTGCTCATCGAACCAGCCACCGCCACGGAGCACCCGGTAGGTGCCGTAGACCTCGGCGTCATACACGTCCCAGCACCAGTCCCAGACGTTGCCGAGCATGTCGTAAAGACCCCACCGGTTGGGGTGTTTGCCGCCCACGGCGTGGACGCGCTCGTGCGAGTTGCCGCGGTACCAGGCGATCTCGTCGAGCGGCGCGTACCGCGGCCCGGCCGTACCGGCGCGGCAGCCGTGCTCCCACTCGGCTTCGGTCGGCAGCCGGTACCCGTCGGCGGACGCGTCCCACTCGATGCCTTCGCCGTCGGCACGGAAGTGGTAGGCGGATGTGAATCCGTCGCGCAGGGACAAGGCATTGCAGAACCGCGCCGCGTCCCACCAGGAGACGCACTCGACGGGCAACTGGTCCCCATGGGCAGTACTCGGCCGCCGGCCGGTGATCTGGGCATACAACGCCTGGGTGACCGGGAACGCCCCGAGCGAGTACGGCGCGAGTTCGACCGACCAACTGCGCTGAGTCCGCCGGTCCGACAGCGTTACCCGCCCTGATGGGATAGCGACCATCTGGTTTCCCGCGACCACGTCCATGATCGGGAGATCCTACCGAGACCGGTCAGTTCGCCACGGCGGGGTCGGACCACACCAAGTGAGACAGCGACACGCGTCCGCCGCGGTCCAGCGTGCGGGCCGGATCGACGTCTCCCGCAACCTCGTACCGCGCGGGGACCTCCAGGGCGTCCCGCCGACCGGGATACCGGTCAGGCCTGAGGGCGTCCTTCATCTCGTTTCGCCAGCAGGTCTAAGGCAGTTCGACGCTGATGAGGCCGCGCAGCAGCTTGCGCAGGTGGTCCGGCATGTCGATGTCGTGCGGGCTGAGCAGCCACTGGATCTGCAGGCCGTCGATGAACGCGATCAGGTCCGCCGCCAGCCCCGACGCGTCCACGTGGGGGCGCAGCAGATCACGTCGTACCAGGTCGTCGACGGCCAACTGCATCTGCCGGCGGGTGCGTTCGTAGCGGGCGACGAAGTACGGGCGCGCGGGGTGGTCCGCCGCGGTCGCCTCGCTCGACAGCACGGCGAACAGGCTCACGATCAGCGGGTTGGCCTGGTTGTGCGCGACGAGCCGGATCATGCTGGCGAAGTACTCGAGGCCGTCGTGGTTCACCGCGCCCGAATCGAAGAAGTGCGCGTCGTCCTGGTGCTCTCGTTCCTCCAGAACCGCTTCGAGTAGCGACTCCTTCGTCGGGAAGTGATGCAGCAGCCCCGCGCGGGAGACATCGCAGGCCGCGGCGAGCTGGACCATGCTCGCGTTGCGGTAGCCGACCTGCCCGAACGCGGTGAACGCGGCCTCGATGATCTGGGCGCGCCGGCGCTCCCCCTTGGGGTAGTTCCGTGGGGCCGTCCCCTGCCGCGCGGTCGCCTTTGCCATACGGAGATGCTAATCGCCCTCTAGAAACCAGCACCCCTGTCGGTATTCTGTTGTGCGGTCGTCCGCCTCGAGAGGAGCCCAACATGTCGACGCCACAGATGTCGGTGCAGCTCTACTCCGTCCGCCACGCTCTGGAAGCCGACGAGGACGCGGCCCTGGGCCGCCTCGCCGCCCTGGGACTGAGCAACGTCGAGGCCTTCGGCTTCGTGCACCGCGCCGGCGAACTCGCCGACGCGCTCGCCCGGCACGGCCTGTCCGCGGCGACCGGACACGCCGGTTTCCTCTCCCCGGAACGCGCCACGGCCGAGGGGGCACCCGCACCCACCCTCGACGAGACCTTCCGGGCCGCCCGTCGACTGGGCGTGGAGATCCTCTTCGACCCGTTCGTCCCCGCCGCCCGCTGGGCCGACGAGACGGAGATCGCCCGTACCGCCGGACTCCTGAACGAGGCCGCGAAACGGGCCGCCGACCACGGGCTGCGCGTCGGGTACCACAACCACTCGCAGGAGTTCGTCCACACCGTCGCCGACGTCAACGCCTTCGACCGCTTCGCCGACCTGCTGGCCCCGGAAGTCGCCCTGGAAATCGACCTGTTCTGGGCCTCGGCCGGCGGCTACGACGTCGTGTCGCTGCTGAACCGCCTGGGCTCCCGGGTGCGCGCCCTGCATGTGAAGGACGGCCCCGTCATCGACGACCCGTTCACCTCCGGTGCCCCCTTCGACCCCGCCGACACCCGCCAGGTTCCGGCGGGCCGGGGAGAGATTCCGCTCGACGCCTCGCTGGCCGCGGCCCCGGACGCCGAGTACGCCGTCATCGAGTTCGACCACTGCGACGGTGACATCTTCGAGGGCATCGCGGCCGGCGTCGCCTACCTCAACGGGAAGGGCATCGCCTGATGGCGGCACACAACCCGGTCGGCGTCGGACTCGTCGGCGCCGGCAACATCAGCGACCAGTTCCTGACCAACCTCACCCGCTTCCCCGACCTGCACGTGGCCGTCGTGGGCGACCTCGACACCGTGCGCGCCGAGACCCAGGCCCGCAAGTACGGCGTCGAGGAGTGGGGCACCGCCGCCGACGTCCTCGCCCACCCGGACGTCGACATCGTCGTCAACCTGACCGTGCCCGCCGTCCACGCCGAGGTCAGCTCGGCGATCGTCGCCGCGGGCAAGCACGTCTGGTCCGAGAAGCCCATCGCCGTCGACCGGGCCGACGCACGCGCCCTGCTCGACCGGGCGGCCGCGGCCGGCCTGCGGGTCGGAGTAGCCCCCGACACCGTGCTCGGCCCCGGCCTGCAGACGGCCCTCCGCGCCATCGCCCGCGGGGACATCGGCACCCCGCTGTCCGCGCAGACCGTCATGCAGTACGCGGGACCCGACCTGTGGCACCCCGACCCCGAGTTCCTGTTCGCCGAGGGCGCCGGGCCCCTCTTCGACATGGGGCCGTACTACCTCACCGCCCTGGTCTGCCTGTTCGGCTCGGTCAGCCGGGTCGCCGCGGTCGGCTCCACCGCCCGGACGGTGCGCACGGTCAGGAGCGGCCGGCGGGCGGGCACCGAGTTCGCCGTCGCCGTACCCACCCATGTCTCCGCGCTCACCCAGTTCGAGAACGGCGGGGTCGGCCAGAGCGTGTTCAGCTTCGACTCCCCGCTCACCCGCACCGGGTTCGTCGAGATCACCGGCACCGAGGGCACGCTGGTGCTGCCCGACCCCAACACCTTCGCGGGAGAGGTGCGGATCACCCGGGTCCAGCAACGCGGCGAGGATCCCGTATGGGAGACGGTCACGCCGGTCGGCATCGAGGCCGGACGCGGACTGGGTGTCCTGGACATGGCCCGGGCCATCCGCGGCGGACGGCCCCACACCGCCTCCGGCGCCCTCGGCTACCACGTCCTGGACGCCATGATCTCCATCGACGAGTCCGTCACCTCCGGCGAGACGATCCACGTCGCGAGCGCCGCCGGTGAGATACCGCTGGTCCCCGAGGACCGGGACCCCTACGGAGCCACCCTGTGAACCGCCCCCTGCGCGCCGGATTCATCGGCGGCGGCTTCATGGCGGCCGTGCACACCCGGGCGAGCCGGGCCGCCCGCGGCCACCCGGCCGCCCTCGCGAGCTCGACCCCCGAACGCGGCGAGCGGGCCGCCGAGGCCCTCGGCGTCGAACGCTCCGAACCGGACGCCCACCGCCTCGTCGCGGCCGGCGACCTCGACGTCATTCACGTGTGCAGCCCCAACCGTCTGCACACCGAACACACCCTGATGGCGCTGGCCGCGGACGCGCACGTCATCTGCGAGAAGCCCCTGGCCACCACGGCGGCGGACGCCGAACGACTGGTCCGGGCCGCGCGGGAGGCCGGCCGGGTGGCAGCGGTCCCCTTCGTCTACCGCTACCACCCGATGGCCCGGCAGGCCCGCGCCCTGGTGGCGGACGGACAGCTCGGCACCGTCCTCACCCTGGACGCCACCTACCTCCAGGACTGGCTCCTCGACCCCGGCGACACCAACTGGCGCGCCGACCCGGAAGCGGGCGGCGCCTCCCGCGCCTTCGCCGACATCGGCTCCCACCTGTGCGACCTCGTCGAGTTCGTCTCCGGACAGCGCATCCACCGCCTTGCCGCCCGCACCCGGACGGTCTTCGCCGAGCGCGGCGGCACCCACGTCACCAACGAGGACACGGCCGCCCTCCTCGTCGAACTCGGCAACGGGGCGCTGGGCACCCTGCTCGTCAGCCAGCTCGCCCCAGGCCGCAAGAACAGTCTCACCCTGGAACTCCACGGCACCCGGCAGAGCGTGCGCTTCGCACAGGAACGCCCCGAGGAACTGTGGATCGGCAGGCGCGAGGGATCGCAGCTGCTCCTGCGCGACCCCGGCACCGCCGCGCCCGACTCGGCCCGCCTGTCGGTGCTGCCTCCCGGTCACGCCCTCGGGTACCAGGACGCCTTCACGGCGTTCGTCACCGACGTCTACAGCGCCGTACAGGGAAGGTACCCCGAGGGGATGCCCACGTTCGACGACGGACTGCGCGCCGCACGGCTCACCGAGGCCGTCCTGGCCTCCGCCGCCGGACGCGGCACCTGGATCGAGACCGCTCCCGAGACGATCGGGACCGCTCCCGAGACGATCGGGACCGCTCCCGAGACGATCGGGACCGCTCCCGAGACGATCGGGACCGCACACGAGACGATCGGGACCGCACACGAGACGATCGGGACCGCACCCGAGACGATCGGGACCGTACCCGCGACGGAGGACCGCACATGACCACAGCCACCCACCCCGTCACCCTGTTCACCGGACAGTGGGCCGACCTCCCCTTCGAGGAGGTCGCCCGCCTCGCCGCGCAGTGGGGCTACGACGGCCTGGAGATCGCCGCCTCGGGAGACCACCTCGACCTGAAGCGCGCCGACGAGGACGACGCCTACGCGGCATCACGCCTGGAGGTCCTGGACCGGCACGGCCTCAAGGCCTACGCCATCTCCAACCACCTCGCGGGCCAGGCCGTCTGCGACGCGCCCATCGACTTCCGCCACCAGGCGATCCTGCGCCCGTATGTCTGGGGCGACGGCGACGCGGAAGGAGTACGGCAGCGCGCCGCCGAGGACATGAAGCGGGCCGCGCGGGTGGCCCGCAAACTGGGCGTGAACACCGTCGTCGGCTTCACCGGCTCGGCCATCTGGCCCTACGTCGCCATGTTCCCGCCGGTACCGGCCGCCGTCATCGACGCCGGCTACGAGGACTTCGCCACCCGCTGGAACCCGATCCTCGACGTGTTCGACGCGGAGGGGGTGCGCTTCGCCCACGAAGTGCACCCCGGCGAGATCGCGTACGACTACTGGACCAGCGTCCGCACCCTGGAGGCGATCGGCCACCGCGAGGCCTTCGGCTTCAACTGGGACCCCAGCCACATGATGTGGCAGAACATCGACCCGGTCGGGTTCATCACCGACTTCAAGGACCGTATCTACCACGTCGACTGCAAGGACACCCGGCTGCGCCCGCGCAACGGCCGGGCCGGCGTCCTCGGCTCGCACCAGCCGTGGGGCGATCCGCGCCGGGGCTGGGACTTCGTCTCCACCGGTCACGGCGACGTCCCCTGGGAGGACGCCTTCCGCGCCCTGGAGTCCATCGGCTACGACGGCCCCATCTCCATCGAATGGGAGGACGCCGGCATGGACCGCCTGCACGGCGCCGCGGAGGCGGTGACCTTCGTACGCTCGCTGCTGTGGCCGGCGCCGAAGGCGTCCTTCGACGCTGCGTTCAGCAACCAGTAGGCCCGTAGCGGCCCGTCCGGTCAGACCTACGGGGAGCGAGGGATGACGACGGGGCGGGAGGCGTGCTGGGACACGTGGCGGCCGACGGACCCGAGCCGCGCCCTTCCACGCTGAGGGAAAGGCACCGGGCCCGCCGGAAAGGCACCGCCAGGCGCATCGCAGTGCCGTGAACCGCGCTGATGCGTCATGGTCAGGGTGCCGTGTTCGCCGGGAGGGTGCGGCGTCGGCCGGTGACCTTGGACGAGGGGAGGCGGCCGGCCTTGGAGGTTCCCGTCAGCGTGTCGCCGTCGAGGGTCAGGGCGAAGGCCAGGTTCAGCCGCATGGGCCTGGTGACGGCCTGCTTCCAGGTGAGGCGGCCGTTTTCGAGGAGTACATCGCTGAGCGTCACCTCCTCTCCCGTCCCGCGCGCGGTCCCGACGAGAACGCCGTCCTCGTACCGGAACTCGGCCACGGCCTCGACGGTGCCGATGGGGGTGGAGATGGACAGGTCCCAAGTGCCTTCGGCGGACATGGTGTTGTTCTTCCTCACGGTGTGGTGCGGTGCTGGGGGAGATCGGGGTGACGGCTCAGAACCGGGCGGGCTGCGGTCCGGTGTTCCGCCAGACGGTGCCGCGGCGCTCATGGGCGAACAGCTCTTCGACGGCCTGCGCGACCCGTGGGCCGACCTCGCGCTCCAGCAGATACAGGCCCAGATCGAGCCCGGAGGTGACACCGGCGCCGGTGACGAGATCGCCGTCGTCGACGACACGTGCTTGCACGGCGTGCGCACCGGTGGCATCCAGCAGGTCGAGGCCCATGTGGTGCGTGGTGGCATGGCGTCCCTCCAGCAGACCGGCCATCGCCAGGACGACCGAGCCGCCGCAGACGGCCGTGAGGGTCACGTCGGGATTCTCCGCCGCGGCCTTCAGCAGGGTGGGCAGCTCGGTGCTCAACGTGCGGCCCAGCAGCTCGGGAACGGTCGCGTCCTCCCACACCTCAGCGGCCCCGGCCGCGTGGTCGGGGACGTCACCGGGATCCCCGATCCGGCCCGCCGCACCCGGGACCAGCACCAGTCCGGCGCGGTCCGGGTCGAGTGTGGCGGTGGCGCGCAGCGCGATCCCGGCGACACCGCCGGCCACCTCGCGCGGCCCTTCCGCCGAGACGAGTTCCACGGTCACCGCACCCTGCGTGGCGGTGCCCCCGGCGGACAGCACTTCGTAGGGGGCGATGACATCGAGCGGATCGAAGCCGTCGAACAGGACGATCTGGGCGTGCATGAAGGGCCCTTCGGAGTGCGGAGGACCCGGCTACTGCCGGGCACACACCGAACGTAACCAGCGGCCCCCTCCCCTCCCAGTGGCATGGGCGACACCCTTCGACGGAAAAATGCCACGGCCGGGAAGAGGCCCCTGACCTGCGCCGCTTTCAGCTCAGACTGAACTTCTGTGCGGTGGCGCCGTTGCAGTCCCAGATCTGCAGGCGGGTGCCGTTGGCGGTGGCGCCGCTGGGGGAGTCGAGGCAGCGTCCGGACTGGGGGTTGAGGAGGGAGCCGTCGGCTTGCTGGACCCATTTCTGTCCGCCGACCCCGTTGCAGTCCCACAGCTCCACCTTGGCGCCGTTCGCCGTGCCGTTGCCCACGACGTCCAGGCAACGTCCGAGCGTGGCAAGCGAGTTGTCGGACCCGTGATACCAGTGCTGGTCGACCGCGTACGACTGGCAGCCCCACAGCTGTACGGCGGCCCCGTCGGCGCCGGTGTCGTCGGCGGCGACGTCCACGCACGTGCCGCCCGGGCCCTTGACCGGCCCTCCGCCGTTCACCGAGAACTTCTGTGCGGTGGCGCCGTTGCAGTCCCAGATCTGGAGGCGGGTGCCGTTGGCGGTGGCGCCGCTGGGGGAGTCGAGGCAGCGTCCGGACTGGGGGTTGAGGAGGGAGCCGTCGGCTTGCTGGACCCATTTCTGTCCGCCGACCCCGTTGCAGTCCCACAGCTCCAGCTTGGCCCCGCCGGTCGTGCCGTTGTTCTCGATGTCGAGGCACCGCCCGAGCGTGGACAGTGAACCGTCCGGGTTGTGCGTCCAGTGCTGGTCCTCGGCATACGTCTGGCAGTCCCACAGCTGTACGGCGGCGCCGTTGCCACCGGTGTCGTCGGCCGCGACGTCCACGCACTTGCCGCCGGGGCCGGTGATCGTGCCCTGCGGACCGTTGGGCACGTCCGTCTCCCCGCTGTAGCCGACGGAGGCGATGTTCGCCTGGACGGCGTTCTCGGCGGCGTCGGTGGGATAGCCGGAGACCATGACGCCCTCGAAGAAGGTGCCCCGGTTCCAGTTGCTGTTGTCGCCCCCGATACCCAGGATGATCCCGCCTTCCTGGTGCATGGGCTGATAGCCGCCCCGGGTGGGCAGCGCCCCGTCCCACCACGTGGTGAGCCCGCCGGACCGGGAGTCACCGCCCTTGAGCGCGTACCGGGTCTGCCCGTTGTTCTTCAGCACGGCGGTCACGAAGGTGCTGCCGTTGCCCAGGTTCGCCGTGTTGGAGCCGTTGTCGCCCTGGAACATGCCGTTCTCCAGGTCGGCCTCCACCCAGGGCCCGTTCCCGGTGCACGGCGCGAAGTAGCAGGTGGTGGCGATCGACACGGCGTCCATGTGCCCGTTGCCGGTGTCGGCCGGGGTGCGCTCCGCGTTGCCGTAGTCGAAGCAGCAGGCGGATCCGACATGGGTACCGCTGGCCACCATGTAGGCGCCCTCGGGCTGACCGCCCACGGCGACACCGGAGGCGACGCCGGTGTAGCGGTAGCCCACACCCGGCGAGATCCACACCCCGTACACCTTGTGGCCGCCCGCGGTGACGGCGATCTCCGAGGCGTCGGCGCCCCGGTCGTCGCCCGTGCCGGCGGTGCCGGCGGGCCCCGGCGTCAGGTCGTTGTGCCGGCCGCTCTGGTCGTAGATCTTCGTGATCCGGCAGCCCCCGCTGTTCGCGCAGAAGGCGTCCTGGGCCGCCGCGTCGGCATACCCGCCCGACGCCAGCGGCCCGATGTCGGCGGTGGCCCCGTCCGAGACACGGGTCACCTGATAGAGCGGGCCGTCGTAGGCGGAGAGCAGGGCGCGGGTGACGCTGTGCGCGGCCACGCATGGGGTGCCGGCCGCGGCGTAGAGGTCACACGGCAGCGAGCCGGCGGCCTGGGAGACGGCCGGAAGCCCGAGCAGCAGCCCGAGAGCGAGGCCGAGGGAGGCCAGTACGGCGACGAACCGCGCCCGCCACGTCCGTGACCTGGTCCATAACATTGGCGCGGCCATGACATTCGGGGCGGGTGGGGCGCCGCGCATGGCAAGTCCCTTCGAAGCCGGGGTGGGGGAGGGCCGTACCAAGGGCACGGTGACACAGCTCTTCGATCGGCTCGGCCCGGAACCTACGCATCCTGTTCGACCGCGTCAATATTCGTTTCCTTTTTGGTTCAGACCAAGTCCGGGACGGCGTGTTGCTGTCGGCACGTAACCGGAGCCGTTGCAGGCGCACAGGTCGCGAGTGTGAGGTCGCCGTTCCGGGGCAGCCGGTTCTCGTGCGGGATGTTCACACCTGTCACAGAATTCGCTTTCAACAGGGGAGCCTTCCGCAGCGGTGACGTCCAGGTCGTCGAGCCCCCGCTGCTGCGGCGCGCGGTCGGCGCGTCGGCGCTCGGCAACTGCATGGAGTGGTTCGACTTCGGCGTCTACAGCTACCTGGCGGCCACCATCGGCAAGGTCTTCTTCCCCGGCGCCTCTCCCGGGGTCCAGGTGATCTCGTCGTTCGCCTCCTTCGCGGCCGCGTTCGTCGTACGGCCCCTCGGCGGGCTCTTCTTCGGCCCGCTCGGCGACCGGGTCGGCCGCCAGAAGGTGCTCGCCACCACCATGATCATGATGGCGCTCGGCACCTTCGCCATCGGCCTCATCCCCAGCTACGCCACGATCGGCATCGCCGCGCCGATCCTGCTCCTCCTCGCCCGGATGGTGCAGGGCTTCTCCACCGGCGGCGAGTACAGCGGCGCGACCACGTTCGTCGCCGAGTACTCACCCGACCGGCGCCGCGGCTTCCTCTCCAGCTGGCTCGACTTCGGCACGTTCGCGGCTACGCCCTGGGCTCCGCCCTGGTCACCGTGCTGAACCTGCTGCTCACCGACGCCCAGATGCTCACCTGGGGCTGGCGCCTGCCGTTCCTGATCGCCGGCCCGCTGGGCGTGATCGGCCTCTACATGCGGCTCAGGCTGGAGGAGTCGCCGGCTTCCAGCAGCAACTGGACGAACACGAGAAGAACCTCGCGCATGCCTCGGCGGGCAGTGAGCTCAGGACCGTCGTCACCCGGTACCGGCGTCCGCTGCTCATCTGCATGGGCCTGGTGCTGCTGTACAACGTCACCAACTACATGGTCACCGGGTTCCCCCCGACCTACCAGACGGAGACACTGCACCGGTCCAGCGGCTCCGCCGACATGCTGGTGCTGATCGGCATGGTCTGGATCGTCGTGCTGATCACCTTCATCGGCCGGCTCAGCGACCGGATCGGACGACGGCCCGTCTACGGGGTCTGCGCGGCCGCCATGATCCTGCTCGCTGTGCCGTCCTTCCAGCTGATCAAGATGCACGGCAGCTGGCCGCCCGTCCTCGGCGTGCTGATCCTCGCCACCCTGCTGGCCTGCTTCGCCGCGCCGAGCGCCGCCACCCTGCCGGCGCTCTTCCCGACGGCCGTCCGGTACGCCGCGATGGGTATCGGCTTCACCATCGCGGTCGCCGCGTTCGGCGGCACCACCCCTCTGGTGACCGAGGCGCTCGTCAACGTCACCGGCGACGAACTGATGCCCGCCTACTACCTGATGCCGGCCGGTGCGATCGGCCTGCTGACCGTACGGTTCCTGCCGGAGAGCGCGCAGGTCCCGCTCAACGGATCCCGCCCAATGGTCGGTTCGCGCGCGGAGCGGCGGGAGCTGATCACCACGTCGCGGGAACTGTACGGCGCCTGCCTGCGGGACTCGCGCGGTGAGCCGCACCCGGTGCCCTCGACGCGTTCGCACCCGCGCTGACGGCGTCGAGCCGACCGCCTGCCCTCGCCTGGCCGCACACGACACGCGCCTTGGGCTGAGCGACTCGCTCAGCCCAAGGCGCGTGCTCCCGTGTGGCTCCGGTCAGGCTTTGTCCTGCATGGAGCTGCGTGCGGGGTTGCCCTGTTCGGCGGCCTTGGGGTCCTTCTCGTCGCCCTTGGCCCGTACGCCGTCGGCGATGCGCTTGCCGATCGTCTCGTCGATGTTCGACCAGTAAGTGAAGGCGCGCTGCAGGACCGGGTCGGTGACGCCGTTGAGGAGATGCCCGACGACGTTGTCGACCAGACGGTCGCGAGCGGCGTCGTCCAGTACCTCGCGCACCATCGTGCCGGGCTGACCCCAGTCGTCGTCCTCGGGGTGGGACACGTAGGCGGCGCGGGTGATCTCGCCGTCGGCCGCCCAGGTGGGCGGCGGGCCGAACCGGGCCGGATCCGCCGCCGGGCCGCCCTTGGAGTTCGGGGCGTACACCGGATCAGACGTCTTCCGGTAGGCCATCGCCCCGTCCTTGGAGTACGTGTGGACGTCGACGACGGGCGCGTTCACGGGGAGCTGCTGGTAGTTGGCGCCGATCCGGTGCCGGTGGGCGTCCGCGTAGGAGAACAGCCGGGCCAGCAGCATGCGGTCCGGGCTGGGCCCGATGCCGGGGACGAAGTTGTTGGGCTGGAACGCCGCCTGCTCGATCTCGGCGTGGTTGTCGGTCGGATTGCGGTCCAGGGTCATGCGGCCGACCGGGACGAGCGGATAGTCACCGTGCGGCCACACCTTGGTGAGGTCGAACGGGTTGAAGCGGTAGCCCGCGGCCTCCGCGTACGGCATGAGCTGCACGTACAGCGTCCAGCTGGGGAACTGGCCGTCACGGATGTGCTCGAAGAGGTCGCGCATGTGGTAGTCCGTGTCGACGGCTGCCATCTGGTCGGCCTCGTGCTGGGTGAAGAACTCGATCCCCTGGTCGGTCTTGAAGTGGTACTTCACCCAGAACCGCTCACCCTTGGCGTTGATCCACATGTACGTGTGGGAGGTGTAGCCGTTCATGTGGCGCCAGGTCCGCGGGATGCCGCGGTCGCCCATCAGCCAGGTGACCTGGTGGGCGGACTCCGGGGAGAGCGTCCAGAAGTCCCACTGCATGTCGTGGTCGCGCAGGTTGTTGTCCGCGCGGCGCTTCTGGGACCGGATGAAGTGCTGGAACTTCATCGGGTCCTTCACGAAGAACACCGGCGTGTTGTTGCCGACCATGTCGTAGTTGCCCTCGCTGGTGTAGAACTTCACCGCGAAGCCGCGAGGGTCGCGCCAGGTGTCCGGGCTGCCCCGCTCACCGGCGACCGTCGAGAAGCGGATGACCAGGTCGGTGCGGGTGCCGGGCTGGAAGAGGCCGGCCATGGTGTAGGCGCTGACGTCCTCGGTCACCTCGAAGTGACCGAACGCGCCGCTCCCCTTGGCATGCGGCTGGCGCTCGGGAATGCGCTCCCGGTTGAACTGTGCCATCTGTTCGATCAGGTAGGCGTCCTGTAGCAGGACCGGCCCCCCGGGCCCCACGGTCAGCGAGTGCTCGTCACTCTCGACGGGGGCACCGGAGTCGGTGGTGGTGAGGGGTGGTTTCTGCGTCATGGCTCTCGCCTTTCTCCGCACGGAGCAGTGAGGTGCCGGTCCTCGCGGTGTCCCGGACCGGCCGGTGCACCCGTGAGCGCCCCGGGACGGTGCCGTACGGATGTACTCGCGTCCTTGGTTTCCGAAGTCTTCGGGCTCCGACTGAGCGGGTGACCCTGCATGTGCGAGGCAAACACCGTGAGCCCGGTGCCCGAGGACTCGGGCCGGCGCGTCCTGGCCGGGCTCTCCGGCATCCAGCCTGGTCCCACCGGCCCGGAGCCGCCACTCGGGGACACGGCCCGGCCCGACCGCTTCGCCGCTGCCCCGGCGGACCCGGCGAGTGGCTCATGCGGTCTGCATGTCACCCCTGGCACTCGGTCCCACCCTGCCCGTCCGCAGGGTGGGGCCGAGTGCCACGTAGCGGCGGGGTCCCGCCGCTCTCCCGGTGGGCCTGAATCCCCTTCCCCGGCGCAGCTCGCCGCGCCGCCCCTCGAGGCGGCCGCCCGGGCCGTCGTCGGGCTCGTCGAGCAGACCGCGCACACGACCAGTAAGGAGTACGGGCTGACCTGGTCGAGATCCACGAGGTCGAGGACGGCCCGGTGCGGAAGATCGACGTCCGCACCAAGAACCCGGACGTGCTCGCCGCCCGCTATACGCGCGCCGAAGCCGGACCTGCGTTGCAGGCCCACGACGCAGGTTGACGCAAATTCTTGCGCATCTTGCGTTCGCTTGCGGGACGGTGACGCAAGCGCCGCACTCGCATCCGAGTTGCGGACCGAGGCGTCCGGTCGAGTGAAGTGCGCCGGTGCGCCTGCTCGTTGACCGCGTCGGCGGTCAGGAAAGGCTGCGTGTACCGCTTTCCCTGCCGAGGCGTGAGCTCTTCTGGTGAAATTTGTGACGTCCTGCCTGTGGACCGACTCACGGGTCTCTGCAATATTTCGATGAAACAACGCAATATCCTGCGCACCACTCCATCGAGCCACCGCGTCACCGCTCCGCACAGAAACCGCGGAGAACCGCTCCTCCCGCACCTTTCTGCACCACTCCGTCAGGAACGAGCCGCCCTCGCCGCCCCTTCGGTGTGCGAGCCTCCGCAGAAAGCGACCCCGCATGACTCGACACAAGCCGAGATCCTGGAGACGGCGCGCAGCGACCGCTGTGCTCGCCTCCGCCGTCATGGCTCTGGGCCTGCCCGCCGTCGGCGCGCACGCGGCCGGCGGGCCCAACGCCGCCGCGGACGCCAGGACCAAGGCGGGCAGCGCCCGCGCCGCCCACGCGGCCGCCAATGTCACCGACGGCGACACCGACACCTACTGGCAGGCCGGGAAGAAGTCCGCCCAGTGGGTCCAGACCGACCTCGGACGGACCGAGCGCGTCCGGCAGGTCGTGCTGCGGCTGCCCGAGCAGTGGCAGACCCGCAAGCAGACGCTGGCCCTTCAGGGCAGCGCCGACGGCAAGAGCTTCGCCACGCTCAAGTCATCGGCGCAGTACGTCTTCAGCCCCGGCAACGGCAACACGGTCAAGGTCTCCTTCCCGGCGACCCTCGCCCGGTACGTCCGGGCCGACTTCACCGCCAACTCGGTCGCCGCCACCGCGCAGCTCGCCGAGATGCAGGTCCTCACGGCCGCCGCCTCGACGCCCAACCTCGCCCAGGGCAAGCCCTTCAGCGAGAGCGGGCACGCCGACGTCTACGGCGCGGCGAACGCCGGTGACGGCAACCGCGACACCTACTGGGAGAGCACGAACAACGCCTTCCCGCAGTGGCTCCAGGTCGACCTCGGCTCGTCGGTCAAGGTCAACCAGGTGACGCTCCGGCTGCCCAGTGGCTGGCCCAGCCGCAGCCAGACCTTCAAGGTCCAGGGCTCGACCGACAACCAGAACTTCACCGACCTGACGGCCTCGAAGGCGTACACCTTCGACAGCTCCGACGACCAGTCGGCGACCATCACCTTCGACACGACCACCACGCGATACGTGCGCGTGCTGTTCACCGCCAACAGCGGATGGCCGGCCGGGCAGGCGTCCGAACTGGAGGTGTACGGACCGGCCACCGGCGACACCCAGGCGCCCACCGCGCCGTCCAACCTGAGCTACACCGAGCCCGCCACCGGCCAGATCAAGCTGACCTGGAGCGCGGCCACCGACGACACGGGCGTCACCGGCTACGACGTCTACGCCAACGGACAGTTGCGGTCGAGCGTCGCCGGGAACGTCCTGACCTACACGGACACCCAGCCGGCCGGCAGCGACATCACCTACTTCGTGCGGGCCAAGGACGCGGCGGGCAACGTCTCCGCCAACAGCAACAGCGTCACCCGCAAGGGAGCGAGCGGCGACACCCAGGCCCCCACGGCGCCCGGAAACCTCGCCTACACCCAGTCCGGCAGCGACGTGAAGCTCACCTGGCAGGCGTCGAGCGACAACGTCCAGGTCACCGGCTACGACGTCTACGCCAACGACCAGCTCGTCAAGTCCGTGGCGGGCGACGTCACCACGTACACCGACACCCCGTCGGCGACGGCCACGGTCACCTACTACGTGAAGGCGAAGGACGCCGCCGGGAACGTGTCGGTGGCGAGCAACAGTGTCACCCGGACCGGTTCAGGCACCGGTTCCGACCTCGCCCAGGGCAAGCCCATCGAGGCCTCCTCGTACACCTTCACCTACGTCGCCACGAACGCCAACGACGGTCAGCTCGGCACGTACTGGGAGAGCGCGGGCGGTGCCTACCCGGCCACCCTGACCACCAAGCTGGGTGCCAACGCCGACCTCGGCCAGGTCGTCGTCAAGCTCAACCCGGACGCCGCCTGGTCCACCCGCACCCAGAACATCCAGGTGCTCGGCCGTGACCAGGACGCCACGGCCTTCACCAGCCTCGCCGCGGCGAAGGACTACACGTTCAACCCGGCGATCGGCAACACGGTGACCATCCCGGTCTCCGGCGCGGCCGCCGACATCCAGCTCAAGTTCGCGTCCAACACCGGTGCCCCGGGCGCGCAGGTCGCCGAGGTGCAGGTGATCGGCACCCCGGCCGCCAACCCGGACCTCAAGGTCACCGGGATCACCAACTCGCCGGCCGCCCCGGTCGAGTCGGACGCCATCAGCCTGACGGCGACCGTCACCAACAGCGGCAGCAAGGCGTCCAAGGCCACCGACCTGAACTTCACCCTCGGCGGCACCAAGGCCGCCACGGCCGATGTCCCGGCCCTGGCCGCCGGCGAGACGAAGACGGTCACCGCGAGCATCGGCAGCCGGGACGCGGGCAGTTACCCGGTCGGCGCCGAGGTGGACCCGTCGAACAAGGTCATCGAGCAGAACGAGGCGAACAACGTCTTCACCCGCTCCGACGCCCTGGTCGTCAAGCCGGTCTCCAGCTCCGACCTGGTCGCCGCGCCGGTCGCCTGGACCCCGTCCAGCGCCTCGGCGGGCGACGCGGTCGTCTTCACCGTCGCGATCAAGAACCAGGGCACGGTGGCCTCGGCCTCCGGCGCGCACGGTGTCACGCTGACGGTCCAGGACGCCAACGGCGCCACGGTCAAGACGCTCAGCGGCTCCTACACCGGGACGATCGCGTCCGGCCAGACGACCGCACCGATCGCCCTCGGCTCGTGGACGGCCGTCAACGGGAAGTTCACCGTCAAGACGGTCATCGCCGACGACACCAACGAACTGCCGGTCAAGCGCACCAACAACACCACCACGCAGCCCCTGTTCGTCGGCCGCGGCGCGGACATGCCCTACGACATGTACGAGGCCGAGGACGGCACGGTCGGCGGCGGCGCCACGGTCGTCGGCCCGAACCGGACCATCGGCGACATCGCCGGCGAGGCGAGCGGCCGCAAGGCGGTGACGCTGAACGGGACCGGCCAGTACGTCGAGTGGACCACCCGCGCGGCGACCAACACCCTGGTCACCCGCTTCTCCATCCCGGACGGCACCAACACCACCCTGAACGTCTACGTTGACGGCCAGTTCCTCAAGGCGATCGACCTCACCTCGAAGTACGCCTGGCTCTACGGCAACGAGACCTCGCCCGGCAACTCGCCCGGCTCCGGTGCCCAGCGCCACATCTACGACGAGGCCAACCTGCTGCTCGGCAAGACCGTGCCGGCCGGCTCCAAGATCCGCCTCCAGAAGGACGCGGCCAACACCTCCACCTACGCCATCGACTTCATCAACCTCGAACAGGCGACGGAGATCCCGAACCCGGACCCGGCCGCCTACACGGTCCCGGCCGGCTTCACGCACCAGGACGTCCAGAACGCCCTCGACAAGGTCCGCATGGACACCACGGGCAAGCTCGTCGGCGTCTACCTGCCCGCCGGTGACTACGAGACCTCCAGCAAGTTCCAGGTCTACGGCAAGGCCGTCAAGGTCGTCGGAGCCGGGCCGTGGTTCACCCGCTTCCACGCCCCCTCCTCGCAGGAGAACACCGACGTGGGCTTCCGGGCCGAAGCCACCGCCAACGGTTCGACGTTCGCCGGCTTCGCCTACTTCGGCAACTACACGTCCCGCATCGACGGCCCGGGCAAGGTGTTCGACTTCTCCAACGTCTCGAACATCACCATCGACAACATCTGGGCCGAGCACATGGTGTGCCTCTACTGGGGCGCCAACACCGACAACATGACCATCGAGAACTCCCGCATCCGTGACACGTTCGCCGACGGCATCAACATGACGAACGGCTCCACGGACAACCACGTGGTCAACAACGACGCCCGTGCCACGGGCGACGACAGCTTCGCGCTCTTCTCGGCGATCGACGCCGGCGGCGCCGACGAGAAGAACAACCTCTATGAGAACCTGACGTCCACACTCACCTGGCGCGCGGCCGGCATCGCCGTCTACGGCGGCTACAACAACACCTTCCGTAACATCCGCGTCGCCGACACCCTCGTCTACTCCGGCATCACGATCTCCTCGCTGGACTTCGGCTACCCGATGAACGGCTTCGGGACCGATCCGACGACCATCGAGAACGTCTCCCTGGACAGAACCGGCGGCCACTTCTGGGGCTCCCAGGTCTTCCCCGCCATCTGGGCGTTCTCCGCCTCGAAGGTCTTCCAGGGCATCAGGGTCAACGACGTCGACATCGACGACTCCACCTACGGAGGCGTGATGTTCCAGACCAACTACGTCGGCGGCCAGGCGCAGTTCCCGGTGAAGGACACCATCTTCACCGACATCTCCATCACCAACTCCAAGAAGAGCGGAGACGCCTTCGACGCCAAGTCCGGCTTCGGTATCTGGGCCAACGAACTGCCCGAGCCCGGCCAGGGCCCGGCCGTCGGCGAGGCCACTTTCCGCAACCTGCGGATGAGCGGCAACGCTCAGGACATCAAGAACACGACCAGCACATTCAAGATCAACATCGAGTAGGTTCCGAAGGGCGGTGAACGGAAGGGGCGTCCCTGACGGGGCGCCCCTTCCCGCCGTGTCCGGTGCTACTGGGGCGAGTGGCGTGGCGGCGGGCCGGTGAGCAGGTGGTGCTCGTGGGATTCGTAACGGCTGCGTTCACGGGCGGTGGCCCGTCGCCCGGCCAGGACGGTGGTGAGCCAGCCGGCCAGGAAGCCCGCGGGTACGGAGACCAGGGCGGTCGTGTTGTAGGGGAACCAGGCGAAGTCGGCGTCCGGGAAGGCGGACAGCGGCGTCCCGGAGACCAGCGTGGTGCCGGGGGCCAGGGCCAGGACGCTCAGGGTACCCACGATAAGCGTGGCCAGGAGTGCGGTGCGCGTGTAGCGGCGCCAGAAGAGGGTGTAGAGCAGCGCGGGGGCGATGGCCGAGGCGCCCAGGGTGAAGGAGACGGTCGCCAGCGGCTGAAGGCTGCGGTGCTGGGCGAGGACGGCCAGAAGGATGGTGGGGACGCCCACGGCCAGGGCGCTGAACCGGGCCAGGGCGAGTTCCCGGGCCGGGGCCGGGGGAGTGGCGCGGGACGCGGTCAGGTCGTGGGCGAGGGTGTTGGCGCAGGCGAGCGTCATGCTGGCGACGGAGGCGAGGAGGGTGAGGAAGACGGCGGTGGTGACGGTGGCGAAGAGCAGGCTCTCCGGCCGGGACAGACTGGTTCCGAACGCGGCGCGGGCGCCAAGGAGATAGGCGGTCGTGCCGTGCGCGTCGGCGGCGGCGATGCGGTCATGACCGACGAGCGCGGCCGCGCCCGTGCAGATCAGCGTGAGCATCAGGATGAACAGGGTCACCGAGGACACCGCCCAGGACATCGCACGACGGACCTGACGCGGGGTGCCGGCGGTGTACATCCGCATGGTGACGTGCGGCAGGCTGGCACCGCCGAGCACGATCGCACACTGGGTGCTGGCCATGTCCAGGGCGGGATGCGGGCTGCTGGAGTACTGCAGACCCCACCTCAGATAGGCGGGCCCCGCCCCGCTCTGCGCGGCCGCCGCGTGGAACAGGGCTTGGGGCTGCCAGCCGAACATGCGCAGGATCAGGACGCTCACGACCAGCCCGGAGCCGAGCAGCACCACGGTCTTGATGATCTGGACGAGCGCGGTGCCGGGCATCCCGCCCAGCGCCGCATAAGTGATCATGAGGACACCGGCTCCGGCCACGCAGCCGTTCTTCATGCCGGGATCGTCGAACCCGAGGACGTACGCCAGGAGTTCGCCGACCCCGGCCAGCTGTACGACCATCATCGGGACGAGCGCGGCGAGGGTGACCAGACAGGCTGTGACGCGCACCGACCGTGCCGGATGGCGGCGGGCCAGCGCGTCGCCCATGGTGTAGCGGCCGGTGTTGTGAAGCGGTTCGGCCAGCAGGAACATCAGCAACAGCAGGGACAGCAAGGCGCTCAGGGCCAGGACGATGCCGTCGTAGCCGCACAGGGCGATGATCCCCCCGATGGTGAGGACGGTGGCAGCGGAGATGTAGTCACCGGCGACGGCGAGCCCGTTGCGTATGGGCGAGAGGGACCGGTAACCGGTGTAGAACTCGGCGAGGTCGTCCGCCTCCGGTCCGGTGAGCACGCACAGCAGCAGGGTGAGGGCGACGACCGAGCAGAACGCGACGAGCGACCAGGACTGGGCGGAGCCGCTGAACTCGGTCATGGCGCCTGCTCCCGGTCCGCGGCGGCCACGCGCGTCTGGCGGCGGGCGTGGCGCGCCAGGGGATCCACGAAGCGGTGCGCGGTGGCCTCGTAGAGGAGGACCGCGAGCCAGGTGACGGGGATCTGGACGAGGCCGAGGACCAGCCCGGTGGGCAGTCCGCCGGGGCCGGGGTGGGCCATCAGGGAGGGCGCCTTGACGGTCAGGGTGAGGAAGGCGGCGAAGTAGCCGAGCGCGGTGAAGGTCGCCACGCGCCGTTGCCAGCGGTACGCCCGCCGCAGCAGACGCAGGGTGCGGTGGGCACCGGAGTGAGCGTTCGGCGGACGGACACCGGAGGCCTCGTCCTGGCCGGTCGACCAGGCAGGGGAAGGGCGGTCGTACAGGGATCGGTCGTACGAGGGCCGGTCGTGCAGGGACGGGTCGTACGGGGACGGGTCGTACGAGGGTCGGTCGCACAGGGATGGGTCGTACGAGGGTCGGTCGTACGGGGAGTGGTCGTTCGGGGACCGGTCCGAGGGTAACTCGGGGGAATCAGGGGACATTTCGACAACTCCTCGAAGGGGACCCGGCCCCGCGTGTGGTGGACCGTGTGCGGGGAGAGCGGTTCGGGTGACCGCACGCCGTGCGGACCGAAGATCGTGCGAAGCGGTTGGCGCCGGTCGTCCGGGTCGACGTCTTGTACGTCGCGATCGTGTGAGCGCAGGGCGCCATGGTCTCCGGCGTGGGCGTGGTCCGCCAGAGGTGCGGCCGGGGTCGGCGGGAGCGGTCCGCGGTGTGCGGAGCTGACCGTGGGATCTCTGCCCAGGAGTGCTGAAGCACTAACGGAGCGCGAGGTGGCGCGATTGCCTCGAAGAGTGCGCCGTCGCACACCTCACGAGCCCCAGGGCACCCACCGGTTCGCTCTGCATCCGACCCACGCCTGCACGTGCCCGGGAGAGGCGGCCGCCACGCTTACGGCACACGGGATACCCGGGCTCCTCCGGCGGGCGCCTCTCCGGTGCGGATGACGGCGTCCGGATCCCGCCAGCGTCCCGGGCCGGCCCGCGTCACGCTGAACTCATGACTCCCACCTTTCCTCCCCTCCCCATCTCCGCCACGGCTCTCAAGGAACTCCGCGTCCAGGACGACGCCGGAAATCCGCCACGCCCGTACCCGGACGACGAGGGCGACGCGCCGCTGCGCTGCTGCCTTCGGTCCAGTACCCGGGGGGAGCGGATCGCCCTGGTCTCCTACGCCCCGCTGCGCCGGTGGGCGGCACGGACGGACGCCGACCCCGGGGCGTACGACGAACAGGGGCCGGTCTTCATCCACGCCGAGGACTGCGGCGGCCCGTCCGGCGAGAACCTCGGCTACCCCTGGGCACGTTCCGGCGCCCTGCGCGTCCTGCGCCGCTACGACGGCCGAGGCCACATCACAGGCGGCCGCATGCTGGAGCTTCCCGACGATTCCCGCGCGGCTTTCGAACACGCACTGGCCGAAGCGTTCGCCGACCCCGAGACCGCCCAGGTACACGTCCGCGCCGTCGAATACGGCTGCTACCACTTCCGCGTGGACCGCCCCTGACAGAACAGGAGAGGCCACCGATGGGCGACCACACCCGGAGATGCGGGCCCGACCCCGACAACCGCATCCCGACCGGGCGACCCCGAACACCGCGACGACAGCGGGGCGCTACGGGCCGCATGTACCCCTGCGTCTCGCGCGCGACATCCACCGCCTCGTCCTGGACCTGCGAACTCCGCCCGAGAGCGCGGGGACCCGGGGACCCTTGTGATACTTTCAACGCCGCCGTGCGTCTGCCGCGAACTGAGGAGGTGAGACCGATCAACACTGTGACAGGTCGGGCCTCCCTCCCTCGCATGGCCTGAGGAGTGCCCGCAGAAGGCATCCCGAAGGGCTTGAAACGCTATGCGCTTCATCTCTGAGACGTCCTGCGACGGCGTCCGCGAACAGCTTTTTGTCCTCGACGACATTCCCGGCGTTCTGTGGACGCCGGAAGGCGCTGCCGGTACGCGTCCCCTCATCGTGATGGGACACGGCGGCGGTCAGCACAAGAAGGCTCCCGACATCATGGACCGTGCGCGCCGCTCTGTGACCGAGTGCGGGTTCGCGGTGATGGCGGTCGACGTACCGGGCCATGGCGATCGGCCGCTGGACGAGAAGTACGACCGGATCGCGACCGAGAACCAGGCACGTGTGGCGGCCGGGGAAGAACTCGCGCCGCTGGTCGCCGGATTCCAGGCGCTCGTGGCCCGCCAGACCGTCCCGGAATGGCAGACGGTTCTGGAAGCGGTCCAACAACTCGGTCACGTGGGCGACGGCCCGGTGGGCTACTGGGGAGTCTCACTTGGATGCGGGCTCGGCGTTCCCTTCGTTGCCGCCGAACCCCGTGTCCGCGCCGCTGTGTTGGGCCTGGGCGGAGCCTTGGCCTCGAGCCAGGACGCCGCACGGATCACCGTTCCGGTGGAGTTTCTGGTGCAGTGGGACGACGAGCGTGTGCCGCGTGACCAGTGCCTGGCGCTGTTCGACGCCTTCGCCTCGACCGAGAAGACACTGCACGCCAACCCCGGCGGACACGGAGACCTGCCGGCATTCGAACAGGACAGCACACTGAGATTCTTCTCCCGGCACCTCGCCTGACAACGGGTTCCGAGTCGCGGCGCCGGTCGCCGTCGCGGCGCCGGTCGTCCTCGCATTCGCCTGCCCCGGGTGAGTGGGGAAAGGGGGCCCAGCCGTTCGGCACCAACCCAGCCTGCCTGCGCAGGCGGGGCGTGCTGGGCGGCCCCTTGTTTCCTCGCGTCATGACCGCGCCACAAGGGCTTCAACCACGGGATACCGAGGCCACTCACGGCACCGTCACAGTCGCCGCGGTTCAGTTGTGGCTCCGGCAATGTCCCGACGCCGAGCGTCGACCGGGACAGGCTCTCAAGCGACTGTCCGCCTTCGGCCTGACGCTTCAGCAACTGCAGTGCGGCACGCGCAGCCATCCAAGCCCCAACGATCGTGTCAGCCGGCACCCAGGCAGCTTGTCAAACGAAGCGTCGGCGGCTTCGGATCCTGGGACGGCCGGGGCCGCGCGGCCTGCTCGCACCGGCCGCGGCCGGTCGTACGGCCCACGAAAGACACCTGTTCAGAAGTCATCTCGATGGGTAACCGGGCCTCAGCAGGTGAGAGTCGGGTGCTGTTCGGTCCAGGAGCCGGGGCTTGACCGCGATGTGAGACTTGCAGCATGGACATGGGGCGTGAGTCGCGGTGGGAAAAGGACGCAATGACGGTAGAGATCGTTTTCGCCCTGGTGACCGCCGTCGCGTTGGCTGCGGCGGTCTTCGCCGTCGCTCTGGCTCTCGCACTGGTCTTTGGCATCTCTGGTTCAGCGGAGAAGGATGTGTTGGTGGGGGGTGCGCTGCTCGGAGCGGCGGCAGGAGTGTGGCGCCTGGTACGGGTGCTGTATCGGTTCGACGCGCAGCGCCGAAGAGGCCACTGACTGCGGGCCCTTCAGGTCGGTCGCCCGCCGACGTGGGGAACGCTCAGCGGCTGGTGCCGGATGAGTTGAGCCAGCACCTCCCGGTCCCCATGCCGGCGTCGACCACCGCCTTGGGGCCGTCCCGTAGCGGCCGGGACCACCTGCTGGAACAACTCCCACAGCCCATCCGGAACCGGACGCCCCATCGCCGTCACGACCGCCGGCCCGGCGATCAGGCTAGTTGAGACGATCTCCAAGGCTTTTACGGCGCGGGCCGCGAGTGGGGGCCCGGCCGACCAAGTCGGCAAGGCGTCGTTCGGTCTCGGAATCGGCCGGGGCAAAGACCTGTAGGCGGTGGCCCGACCGTGGTGCCAGCCAGATGTTGGACACCTCGAAGCGGAGCTCACCGACGATGGCGTTGCGAATCGTCCGAACTCCGGAGTCCTCGACCTGCGCAACCGTGTGACGGTCCCACAGTTCGGTGAACTCCGGGGACACTGCCCGAAGCCGGGACACGAGGTTCCGCCACAGTGGGTCGCCGACGTGGTCGGCCATGGCGACTCGTAGGTTGGCGACCATGCGCGCGGCGGTGGCTTCCCAGTTGACGATGCTCTCCCGCCAAGTTGGGTGGGTGAATGTCAGCCACACGCAGTTGCGCTGGTCTCTGGGTATGTCGATCCCCAGATATCGTAGAGACGTTGGTTATGCGGCCCGGTCTTGTTGATCGGGCCGAGCTCGCGCTTGTTGGTGATCCGTTCGAACTCGACGGGTTGTTGCCCGCTGGCCGCGCTGTGGCGTTGTTTGGTGTGGTAGAAGTCCGCGATCCAGGTGGCGGTCTTCAGTCGCGCCTCGGCGCGGGTGGCGAAACGGGTGTCGGTGGACGTATTCGACCTTGAGGACCGAGTGGAACGACTCCGCGGCGGCGTTGTCCAGGGCGGAGCCGACACGGCCCATCGACTGCACCACGCCGCACCTGCCACAAAGCTGCCTGAACGAGCACCCGACGACTGGTAGCGAGCGGCCTGGTGTCCGCTCTCGGTCCCAAAGGTCTCGCTGTCACCCACGAGATCGCTGACGGCCTCTTCACCGTCAACGGTGAAACCGCCCACGCCCACGAATTCACCTGGTCAGCCCTGGGCATCCACGGCACCGTCCTGAGCGAGGACGAACCACTCGACTCCCCCCGCGTCCGTGCCGCCGCCGGCCCCGGCAACGCTCTGGCCTACCACGCTGCCTACGAATTCGGCGGCGACCCGGCCTCCCTGCCCGGCGGCCAGGCCTGGCTCGACGCCGTCACCGCGCACCCGCACCGCGAACGCCACCTCGCCGTACACGATCAGCACCTCACCGACCTCAACGCGGCCGACAACGCCGCCTGGAACGCCGGAAGCTGGCAGGCAGTCACCTCCACCACCGTCACCGGAACCCCCGATCGCATCCGCGACCAGCTCAGCACCTACGCCCGGGACGGCATCACCGAGATCGTCTACCAGCCCACCGGCCCCGACATCCCCGGCGAACTCGAACGCTTCATCGCCATCGCCAGCGACGCACATCCTGGTGTGCGCCCTGCCCAGCACACGAGCTGAGGGCAGCGGACGTTTTCGTCACGGACGACGTGCGCTCCGCCATCGTCCGCGCGGTTAGGTCCCAGGTCAGCGATGCCCCGTCACTGGGAAGGCGGTATCCGACGACGCGTGCCGCGGTGCACGGCGTGCTGCAACGCCCGGACACCAAGCCCTGCTTGCCCTCGCGCCCCTACGCTGCGGGGACACCTACGTCAGGTAGCCGCGGGGTTCGGGGTCGGCATGAGCCACTGTGTACCACTACGTCCGCGAGGCCGTTGGGGCCCTGGCCGCGCCGGCATCCACACTCGCCGACGCCGTACATAGGCCCTCGACCATCCGGACCGGCTGGCCGGCCTGGTTCTCCACCACACCTCACTGGTAGGCGGCCCGGACCGGTGGGAGGCCGCGATGGCCGGACTGGCCGCCTACCCGGACATCTACCCGGACGTCCCGGAGGCGGCCAACGTCCCGGCGGCGTTCCAGAGCGCACTGGCCGCAGGCGACGACGAGCAGGTCAGCGCACTGCTGCGGGAGGCGCTGCCGGTCTACTTCGCCGACTTCTGGGCCCGCGAGGCCGAGTTCGCCGACTTCCTGGCCCGTGTAGACCTTTCCGCCGAGCCGGCCACCGCACCCGGCGGGGAGCCCTTCGACGTCCGGGACCGGCTGGCCGAGATCACCGTGCCGACCGTGGTGATCGCAGGGCGACGCGACTTCATCTGTGGCCCGCGCCGGGCTGTGATGCTGCGGGACGGCATCCCCGGAGCACGGCTGACCGTGCTCGAACACAGCGGCCATTTCGGCCACGTCGAGCAGCCGGCGGAGTTCACCCGCGCGGTCACCGGCATCCTTCGCAACCAGTCCTGAGGCAGACACCCGCGGGCGCCCACCGAGCCCCTTCTGAGGCCGGGACCCGGGTGAGTCGACTACTGCCACTGCATCGACAATCGACAAGGTCGAAGGTGGCGCACGCGCCACGGATGCCTAGGCGGGCTGTCCGCTGCCGGGGCGGTTCGGCACCCCGCACCGCGTCGGAGGCCAGGGCGATGATCACACCGGACTGGCGAAGCAGCCGCAGCCGACGAACACCGGGGCGGCGCCCCAGGCTTCGATCGCGGCGCCGACCAGCGGGTAGCTGAGGGGCGCGAGACCAACCATGGTGAGGATGACGACCGAGATGCCCCAGCCGAGATAGGTGAGGTCCGCCGCGGTCCGGACAAGGGCGTTGTCCAGGCTGCCGAAGATACCCGCGGTCGGTGCCCTCCCGCCGCGGATCACCGGCCCCGACTGGCTGGCCCGGGTCATCGGCCTGCGCTCACTGTCGACGCGCCTCAGCCAGGTGCACCCGATCAGACAGCCGGCACGCCGGCGGAGCCGAAGGAGGTGAATGCCGTGCGCCGAGGGTGGGGGTGTGGGAGCCTGGCCCAGTCCGGGTCCACCGCTTTCCCCCGTAGCGGGTGGGCCCGGACTCCTGTTGAGCCGGACTGCCGCCCCCACCCGTCCCGCGGCCGGGCGTCCGCCTGCGCGGACCTCCAGCGTCCGGCGAGGGTGGGTCAGGAGGAGGCGTACTGCCGAGGGTTCGGCACGGCTTCTGGTGCTTGCGCGGAAGCCGCGCGAACTTGTGTTGCGCGGCGGGTTGTCGGCGTTCGGTGGCCGGTGGGCCTGCTGTCAGCGGCCGTGCGGGGCCAGGGTCTGGCCGAAGCGGGCGTCGGGGTGGGGAGCGTGCAGTGTGCTGCCGTTGAAGGACCACGAGCGGTTGGGGGAGGGGCCGTTGCCGGTGGCGGGGAAGACCCAGACCCCGCCGTTGCCGCCGTCCTCGCCCGGAGCACCGGCGATCAGGCTGGCCCTGTTGTCGCGGTCGGCGTCGATGAGCCGTACCGCGCCGCCGAACTGGTCACCGCTCTCCGGGACGCTGGGGACGGCCCGTGGGCTCTGGCTCAGCACGCGGACGTCGCGATGATGGTGGCGCCGATCGTCAGCAGCAGTGTCGCGGCAGCGGCGCCGGTGGCGTGGCGCAGCCGGCTTGTGCTGGAGGGTCTGATGTGGCGCACGGTGAGGCTCCCGGAATCTTTGCGAGGCCGGACACGGACGGAGCCGGGCCGCGCAGACCCGCTGCCTGCCGCCGAGTACGGGACCCGTCAGCGGGCTGAGGGGTTGTGCGAGGTCGTCCGCCGCCGTGCTGGACCGCCTGGTCTCCGACGAGATCCGGTCTCGAAGTACGGCGAGTCCGGCTGGTGGTGAGGACAGGAGCCGTGGCCGGGGGAGTCGGCGGCTGCGGGTGGCGCGGCGTGCCCGGGGGCTACTTGCGAAGGGCAGCCGGTACGGGCGGTGGGGTGAGCCAGGTACCGCACCACCCACCCGACACCGTTCCCCTGACGTACGCTCCCCCTCTCCGAGTCTCCGAGGTTGCTCCGCGAGGTCGAGCGGCGTGCCCGGCCCGGCGGCCGGCCGCCGGCCCCCTGGGCCCGCGCTGCGGGCCCGGGCTCAGCCGGACGGCACGGGCGAGGGCCACACGCCGAGCCACTGCTCGGCGCCGAACTCCTCGAACTGCTCCTCCTCGGCGAACCCCAGTTTCGCCGCGAGGCGCATGGAGCGGTCGTTGGCGGTCTGCGTGCAGAGCACCACCGGCTCACCCGGGAGCGCGTCGGTGAACCAGCCGAGTGCCGCGGCGCCTGCCTCGGCGGCGTAACCGTGTCCCCACGCCCGTGGCAGGAACATGTTGCCGAGCGCCGGGCAGCCGGGCCGTGGCGCCCCCAAGGGCAGGGCCGGCCCGTCGGAACGGAGGCGTTCTCACGTTCGGCAAGCCGAGAGCCGGCAGCAGAGCGTGCGGAGGTGGGGCGCAGACTTGAGTCTCCTGCAGGGGGAGACGGGAAGGTGGGCTCATGGACGGCGGCACTCTCTGTTCGATCGGTGAACTGGCCCGGCACACCGGGCTGTCGGTCAAGACGATCCGGTTCTATTCCGATCGCGGCATCGTGGCGCCTGCCGGCCGCACTCCCGCCGGCTACCGGCGTTACGCCCCGGATGCGGTCGCTCGCCTTGCCCTCGTGCGGACGCTGCGGGAACTGGGTTTCGGCCTGGACGTGATTCGGCGGGTCGTGGATCAGGAACTCACCCTCGGCGAAGTCGCCGCGGAGCACGCCGCTGCACTGGACGTGGAGATCAGCGTCCTGCGTCTGCGGCGTGCGGTGCTGAGGTCCGCCGCCGATCGCGAGCCCACCCCCAAGGAGATGGAACTCATGCACCAGCTGGCCACACTGTCCGCAGCCGAGCGCCGACGCATGACCGACGACTTCCTTGATGCCGTCTTCGAAGGCCTCCACAGCGGCTCCCACGCCGCAGCTCGGCGCTCCATGACACCCGAACTCCCCGACAACCCCACAGATGAGCAGGTCAGGGCGTGGGTGGAGCTGGCCGAACTGTCCCTGGACCCGGACTTCCGCGCCAGTGTGCGGCGCCTGGCCGAGGACCATGCGGGCAGCCTGCCCGAGGGTGTCCCCAGGCGCCCGCGCCCGGACACGGTCGCCGTCGCCCGTGATGTCGTCGCACCGGCCGTGGCGTGCGGCATCAGGGCGGATTCGGCCCAGGCCGATCCGGTCGTCGCGGCGCTCACCGCTCGCTGCGCGCTCGCCCACGGCCGCCCCGACGACGCCGAGTTGCACACGTGGCTGCTGCACCGCCTGGAAGCCGCGAGCGATCCCCGCAGGGACGAGTACTGCCGGCTGCTCGCGCTGATCAACGACTGGCCGGCACCGGAACGCCTGGCCCCGCTGGTCGCCTGGTCCGTCACGGCTTTGCGGGTACGGACAGCCCGATGACGCCACGGCCCCACAGCCCCGCCGCACAGCCAGACGCAGCGCTGGAAACCATTGTGGGCTCGTACCCTCAGCCGAGGGACAAGACCGCCATACGGCTGAGGGCAGACGCCACACCGACAGCCCCCGCTCTCGTACTGCGCCCCTGGAGCCCGGCAGACGCTGCGGAGCTGGTCGAGCTGTATCGCGACGAGGCCATGCGCCGGTGGACAAGCTCAGCCGTGAACGACGAGGCGGGCGCGGTGCAGTGGATTCAGGACCAGCAACAGGGATGGGAGACGGGCCACCGCTTCGGATTCGCCATCGTGGAATCCCAACCTGGAGGTGCTGAGGAACAGTTGGCAGGGCACGTGGTCCTCAAGAACGTCTCACCGCGCGCGTCGTCCGCCGAGGTCGGCTACTGGACCGCGGCGCATGCACGCGGCCGGGGAGTGGCGCCCCGGTCACTGGAGGCGCTGACGGACTGGGCCTTCACCGTCTTCTCCCGGGACAGGCTGACCCGCCTTGAACTCCTGCACCAAGTGGACAACACGGCATCCTGCCGGGTGGCCGAGAAGAGCTGGTACGAACTGACCACGTGCCTGCCCGCGGCACCGCCCGCGTACCCCCTGGCCGGCCACGTGCACGTACGGCCGCGTGACCTGTGAACCGGCCGGGGTAGCCGCCCTTCGCCATGCTGTTGGCGGCTCCCCACGGACAGCCGGTCGCTCAAGAGTGATGGCGATATCTGAATCCGGTTCTGTCCGTGGTCCCATGCGCGCCGTGCCTTCTCGGCGGCGCATCGTGCACGCGAGTCGTCTGGTGGAACAGGCCGCGGACGCCGGCTGTACATGCCCATGCCAAGGGCAGTCCTGCTCGGTCCGATACCCGTGCTGTACGTGCTGGATCAGCTCACCATCACTGCGTTGTGCTTGTTCGTCTTCGCGTTCGGGGCGCTGTCGTTGCTTTTCGAGGCAGCGAACCAGTCCTACGTGCCACAGCTGGTACCGAACGAACTCCTCAACCCGGGGTACGCCCGGGTGGAACAGGCCGGCGCGGTGGCCGGCTCAACCGGCCCTCTGGTAGCCGGGGTCCTGATCAAAGTCATGGGAGCGCCGCTCGCCGTGCTGGTAGATGCCCACACCTGTCTGGTGTCCGGCCTGCTCCTCGTCTCGGTGAAGGCACCCGACCCCGTCCCCGATCGAGGCGCAGGCCCCGTCGCCAGGGCTGGTTCGTAGGGCGCTTTGGCGTGCGCTGATGCTGGTCAGTGCTCGCGAGCGCGCAGGCGGCGCAGCATGCGGGGGTCCTCGAAACCGACCGCGCGGGCGGCGGCATCGACCGTGGCGCCGTGGCTGATGAGGTGCTCGGCGCGTTCGAGACGGAGGGTCTGCTGATAGCGCAGTGGGGTGAGGCCGCCGGTGGCGCGGGTGAAGAGGCGGGTGAGGGTACGTTCGCTCACGCCCACGGTCGCGGCCAGGGCGGCCAGGGGCAACGGTTGGTCGAAGCGGGTGTCGAGCAGGTCCTGGGCGTGGTGCACGGTGTCGTCGAGGTGGGATCGGTACCTGAGCATTGCGCTGGTCTGCGGTTCATGGCCGTTGCGCCGCGCGTACACGACCATGTCCCGGGCCACCTGTGCGGCGACGGCGGGGCCGTGCCGGGCGGCGATCAGGTGCAGGGCCAGGTCGATGCCGCTGGCGATGCCGGCCGAGGTGACCACCCGGTCGTCGGCGGTGTACAGAACATCGCGAACGACCGTCGCCCTGGGGTAGCGGCGTGCGAGTTCGTCCTGCACGTCGTGGTGGGTGGTGCAGCGGCGACCGTCGAGCAGGCCGGCTCGGCCGAGCGCCTCGGCTCCCGCGCAGACGCTGGCAACGGTCCCGCCCCTGGCGTGGTGGTCCCGGAGGGACTGCAGGAAGGCCGCGCCGATGGCAGGACCGCCGGCCAGGGCGGGCGCCCGCCAGCCGGGCACCACGATCAGGTCCTCGGGGCCGAGTTCGGGCCAGTCGAGCCGGGCCGCCAAGGGCAGGCCCTGAGCGGTGGGGACCAGCGGCTGCTCGGCGATGTAGCTGAGTGTGTAGGGGTGCCCGAAGTCGGAGGCCGTGGAAAAGACCTGCGCGGGGCCGGCCAGGTCCAGCAGGTGGAGTCCGGGCACCAGGAGAAAGACGATGTGATTCACGATCCGGTCATCATGCCCGAGGCACGGCCGCAGCCTCCAGCTGCTCGACAGTGGCGATGGTGGCAAAGCGTCCGGCGAGGGCGTACTCCGTGCGCCTGATGATCTCCTCGGCGCTCAGGGTACGGGGGTCCGACAGCATTTCGGCGACGCTCTGGTCGGCGGGAGCGTCACGGTGCGGGATGGGGTTGGTCGCGGTGGCGTCGACGACGAAGGTGACCAGGTAGCCGAAGTCGCTGGCGACGCGGGTGGTGGTCTCCACGCACTGCTCGGTTCGGATGCCGCAGACAGTGAGCTCGTGGATGCCGCGCTCTGTGAGGATCTGCTGCAGATTCGTGGTGGTGAAGGCGTTGTGCGAGGTCTTGTGGATCAGAGGTTCCGTGTCCCGGCGCTGCAACTCCGCCATCAGCCGGACATGTCCGAGGGCGGGGTCGAAGACATCGCCGCTGCCGGGCTCGGAGTGCAGCACCCACACCACCAGGTCCCCGGCCTGGCGGGCGAGCCGGACCAGCCGGTCCACCTGGTCGGCGATCTTCGGGTTGGAGATGGTCTCCCACAGCGGGCGGGCGCGGAAGGATTCCTGGACGTCGATGACGATCAGTGCTCGGGTCATGCTCCCAAGCCTGACCGGCGGGGCTGGAGCGGCGACAGGCCTCATCGGGTCCGGACACGGACCGATCCGGTCACAGCTGGAGCCGTGACCACTCGCTGGGCATTGGCCACCACGCTGTGGCTTCAACGGTTGGAGTCGGGGCCGGCACAAGGTCTGCCGGTCGGCCACGCGTCGTAGTTGTTGATCTTCCTTTGGGTGCTGCCGGCCGGTGAGATCCGGCGGATCCACCGGGCCTGATGCGGGCCGAGGGGCCGGCCGGAGCGGTACGGGGCCGCAAGGCCCGCGGCACCCTGCCCGGCAGACACGGCCGCCGCGCGAGCGACCTGGTCAATCGCGGTAAAGAACGCTCCGTGGAGGACCGGCTGCCCGCGAACAAGGACGGCGTCCTCCTCGTCGGCGACGACAGCTCCTGGACGGCGGGCCGGGCCGAGGCCGCCCAGACCGAGCAGAACGCGGTCTGGGCGTCTGACCAGGTCGCCCGCGCGGCGGCCGTGATGCACCGCTTCGGAGGCACGACCGACCGGACCACCCCGGGCCCCGGAGGCGCCTACGACGAGATCGCGCCGGTCGAACTCCCCGAGGGCCGTGCGCCCGCACAGAACCCGGCCGCTCGGGCCGCCGAGTACACCTCGGCGGCCACGTCCTTCAGTTCCTGCGCGTCCCGCGCGGCCCACGAGACGTCGACCAGGAACTCGTCGAGACCGATCTCGGCGTACGCCATCAGATCGCTGACGATCTGCTCGACGTCCCCCTGGAAGGGCCGGCGGTCCGGACCCTCGTACCGCTTGGCGGTGTAGTCCGGGTTCACGCGCACCACCGTCCGCAGCGGCCGGGTGCGGCCCCGCTCGGCGGCGAGGTCCTGCAACCGGCGCCAGCTCTCGGCCACTTGATCGGGACCGTCGGCGTACGGCAGCCAGCCGTCGGCGTGGTCGACGAGCCGGCGCATCGCCCGCGGGGTGTTGGCCGGCACCAGGATCGGAATCGGCCGGGCCGGCTTCGGCCCGACCACGGCCGAGGCGATCCTCGTGATCCGGCCGTCCTCGTAGACCACCGGGTCCGGGCCCCACACCGCCCGGCACACCTCGAACATCTCGTCCATGACCTTGCCGCGCTCCTCGAACGGGCGTACCCCGGCGGCCGCGTACTCGTCGAGGGACCAGCCGCTGCCGAGGCCCGCGACGACCCGGCCGCCGCTCGCCGCGTCCAACGTGGCCAGCGACTTGGCCAGTTGGAAGGGGATGTGCAGCGGGGCGACCAGCACGGCGGTGCCCAACTCGGCCCGCTCGGTGGCCGCCGCCGCGAGCGTCAGCGTGACCAGCGGCTCCGCCACGCCCCGGTAGGCATCGGGCCAGGGCAGGCCCTGGACGCCGTACAGGGGCTGGGTCTGGGGTTCCGGGAACAGGGCCCGTTCGTACACCCAGAGGCTGTCGTATCCGATGTCCTCGGCGGCGCGTGCCACGTCGGGCACGTCCTTGCCGAGGTTGTACTGGCGATTCTGCGGAAGACCGATTCCGAGCCGGGTGGTCATGCCGGTGCGCTCCTCTGTAGTTGGTTGCGCAATCAAATTAACGTTGTCTCAGTGAGGTTGGGGCGAGACGCGGCCGAGGTTGGTCTGAACGGATCCCCCCCGGTCGGGGAGCGAGGGCGGCAGTATCCGGGCCGCCCCACAGAAGGCGTGCGTGCCCGGCCCGGACCTGCCGCCGGCGGTTCCCATGACTCCGACCGGCGGCAGGTCCGGGCGGGGCCGGGGAACGCGCTGGTCCGGGGCTGGTCAGCCGTGCGTGGTGGGATCTACTTCGCCCCAGGCGAGCCCTGCGCCGCGGTCCATACCGCGGATGTGGTCCTTGTCGGCGTCGTCGATGCGGAACGAGAAAACGTCCAGGTTCTCACGCATGCGGATTGGGTTGGTGCTCTTGGGGAGCACCGGATAGCCGTTCTGCACGCCCCAGCCCAGCAGGAACTGCGCTTCGGTCACACCGTACTTTTCCGCCAGCTTCTTGAAGGGAGAGTCGGAGCGCTCTCCTTCGGCGCGCATCTCCCGCGTCTTTCCGCTCATGTGGCCGGGCGCGGTGCGCCAGGTCGACAGCGGAACCAGGCTGCTGTAGGCGATGGGCGTGATGCCCTTCTGGTTCAGGTAGGAGGTCAGCTGGGGCTTCTGTGACCAGGGGTGCAGCTCGATCTGGTTGGCGTGCGGAAGGGGAAGTCCCGCCTCGACCAGCTCGTCGATGTGAGCGGCATTGAAGTTCGAGACGCCGATCGCACGCGCCTTGCCGCTCTTGTAGGCCTCAACCAGTGCCTGCCACTGTTCCAGGCGCTGCTCACGCCCGAACGTGGCGTGGATGAGGTACAGGTCGACCCGCTCCAGACCGAGCCGGTCAAGACTCTCGTCGAGGGACCGCAGGGTCTCTTCGCTCGTCTTGGCGCGCTCCTGGATCAGCGGCCACAGCTTGGTCGTTACGAACACGTCGCCGCGTTCGAGACCTGCTCGCTGCATACCGCGACGCAGCCCTTCGCCGACGCCGCGTTCGTTCTCGTACACCTCGGCCGTGTCGACGTGTCGGTACCCTGCGGCCAGGGAGTTCTCGACGGCGGACGGGGCCTCTTCGTTCGGAATGAGATAAGTCCCGAAACCGACAAGGGGAATCTCCACCCCAGTGGTCAACTCACGATCCTGCGTATTGGTCACCGTAATCTCCCTGCCGATTTCTGCGTGTTGTTGATTGGTCGAGCGGTGCTGATGGAACGGCGAGTCCCGCTCCGCCTGGACGACGCAGCCGAAGGCGTCCGCGCTACTGCTCCCCGGCCCCGCAGCGGCCGGCGGGGCAGAAACCGGCGAGTGATGTGTGGCTGGTGGTGCCGGGCATCACCCGCCGGGGAGCGGTTCAGTGCTTGTCGACCGCCGAGGCCCAGTCCCAGTTGACGCCCATCTGCTGGTACATGGTCGAGTACCCGACGAAGCAGTTGAACTTCTCGACCTTGCCGTTGTGCAGGTACCAGAAGTCGGCGGTCGGCGCGTCGACCTTCGCGCCGTTCGGCTTGACGGTGCCCGCCGGTGACTGCAGGGGCCCTTCGAACGTGCCCTGGATCGACAGCTCGATGCTGATCACGTCGCCGTTCACGGTGATGCGCTTGAGGTCACGGTGAACGTCGGGGAAGAGGTTCGCCATGTAGGGCAGCACGTCACCGAGCGCCTTACCCCGATAGGCCACGCCGGGGACCATGTCGTTGAAGACGCCGTCCTTGGTGAAGCTGTCGACGAACGCCTTGACGTCGATGCTCTTGCCCTCCGCTACCTGGTAGTCGCGCAGGACGACTGCGAGATTGTGCCTCTCGTGCTTCGTCAGGTGCCGGTCCGCGAGCGGCAGCTTCGCCAGCTGGCGAGGAGTCAGCTCCGGGACCGCCGTACCGCTGTGGACCGCCGCACTGCTGTGGGCAGGACCGGCGGCCTGCGTCGGCGCGGCGGCGATGGAAAGACCACCCAGGACAGCTACCGCGGTCGCGGCGGTGATCGACTTCCGGCTGAGCAGCTTCATGCCGTGTTCCTCCAGGTCGGTTCCCAGGATCCGTGATCCGTCGCAACGGTCTCTGTCGCGTCGTTAGTAATTCAAACGCTCGCTTGACTTTATGGGTGGCGGTGCGAGCTGTCAAGCCACTGTTTGAATTCCGAGGTCGCGCAGCCGTGGAGTCGAAGGGTCGGTGCCGCGCCCGGCGCTGCGCTCGGGGTGGGATCGGATTTGCTCGACGTCCGCCTCGACCTGCGCGGTGACTGTTGACAATGTACTCAAACATCTGCTTGAGTACATGTCATGACGAGGGTGGAAAAGGCGGATCTGCGCCGGGAGGCCGGGCAGCGCACGCGGGACGGCCTACAGACGGCCGCCCTGGAGTTGCTCGCGCAACGAGGCCAGGAGGGCGTGACACTCCGCGAGATCACAGAGCGCGCCGGAACCAACGTCGCCGCGGTGAGCTACCACTACGGGTCGTTGAAGGCGCTGTGTGAGGCCACGATAGAGCACGCGCTGGAGCGGTATCTGGACGCGCAGCTCCTGGAACTCGGTTCGCTCGGCTCCACTTCGACACTCCACGAGGTCGCGGCGGCGTTCGCCCGGCCGATGATGCGCGCGCTGGCGGCCGGCGGACAGGACCTGGCCGTGATGCGGACCGTGGCGCGGGTCGGCATCGATCCGCCCCAGGCCTGGGAGCGGCTGAACGGCAAGTTCGACCAGAGCCGCCGGGAGGCCCTCCGGGTGCTGACGGCGAACCTTCCCGGAGTGGACGAGCAGGAACTGAACTTCCGTACGCGCTGCGCGGCCGGCCTGCTGAACTGGCTCGCGCTGGCCCCCATCGGCGCCGAGCTGGCCGCCCTGCCCGCCGAGCAGATCGAGCGGCAGCTGGTCCCCGTGGTGGCCGGGGCGTTCCGCGGGGAAGCCGCCATCGACCGCTGATCAGACCAACGGCCCCCGGAATCCGGACAACTCAAACCACTGCTGGCCGAGGAGGCGAAGGGCGCCTCCTCGGCCAGCTCCGCTGCGACGGGCCGGGGGAGGGCCGGCGGGCACCGTGGCCCTCCCCGAGGCTGCCGACCGACCGGATTCCCGGCGTCAGCCGATACTCAGGTCGTCGATGTAGCCGCGGTAGCCACCCGTCGCGCCCGGCCGGTCGTAGCCGACGAGGATCTTGCTGATCGCCTGCCCTGCCTTGACCGCGCCGACGTTCACGGTGACGTGGTTCCACGTGTCGAGCGCGAGGCGGTGGCACTGGTCGACCGGATGGACGCCGGTGCCGGACTGGTCGGTGGCGCCCGAGTCCCGTAGATCGCTGCCGTCAGTGAAGATCAGATCGACGGCGACGCAGGCGCTGCTGTTGTCGGATCCGGCGGGCACCCACGGAGTGGTGGCGTCGGACTGCGGGAAGATCCAGTAACTGAGGGTCGTGTCGCCGTGGACGGTGAGCGGCGCGCCGTTGAAGCCGTAGACCTGCAGGTACGCGTGGTCGTACGGCCCGCCGTTGGCGTAGCCCGAGTACATCAGCGAAGCGTCGCCCGTGTGGGCCTGTTCGCCCGAGCGCACGGCAGCCTGGGGATCGGTGAGACCGCAGCACAGGCCGGTGATCCCGTAGTTGCCGCCGCCCTTGGCGTCAACGGTGTCGACGGTGTCGGTCCAGGTCGGCTGGGGCTGTCCGGTCTCGAAGCCCGTGCTGAGCGAACCTGTCGTCGCGGCCTTGGCCGGCTGGGACAGCTCGTGCTGGACGGTGGCCTCGCTGGTGCCGGCCGGGGCGAGGTCGATGGTCTCGCCGACCTTGGTGTGCAGCTTGATCGTGGAGCCGGAGAGGGTGCCCTGGTGGACGCCGTCCGCGTAGTACTCCATGGGCTTGCCGGGCCAGGGATTGGTGAAGGTGAGGTTGCCGCCGGACTGGCTGGTTATCCGGACGTATTCGACGGCGTTGTCGCGGATGCTGCTGGAGACCAGGAAGTTGCCGTAGGCGAGCAGGCCGCCGAACTTGGCGTTCGAGCCGGCGGGCCAGTTCGGGAAGACCTTGATGTCGTGCTGGAAGGACTGCAGGAGCATCTCGTCGAGCCCCGAGGTGGTGACGTTGAGATTCTCGATGCCGCCGCCGTAGTGGTGCACCGCCATGTTCGGGTACGAGTAGGCGGTGGCCTCGGCGTGCAACTCCTCCATCAGGGTGCTGGGGTTGTAGCCGACCATCGCCGCGGCCGCGTACAGGGTGGCCGGGGAGTTGTCGCTGTGCCAGTTGTTCAGCTGCGCGACGGTGTTGCGCGCGGTGTGGAGGAGGTCGGCGGAATCGTTCAGCCCGACCTGCAGGCCGGGGTAGACGGCCTGGACGGCGACGTCGTTGCCGTCGCTGACCCAGCCGGATCCTTCGGAGGTCTGCCGGAAGACGGTCTGGCCGTTCCGCGTCATCGTGGGCAGCGGCGCGAGGTGGCTGTCGATGTGCTGCCAGGTGGGGACGGCCGAGTCGTTGATGTTGAGGTCCCTGCTCATGTCGATCAGCCCCTGGAACAGCAGGTGCACCAGTCCGAGAGAGAGGATGCTGTTGGTCTGCGGGTAGACGCCGCCTTCCTGCGGTGCGTCGTTCTCGATGCTGTACGTGCCCGTGGCCGCGTCCCAGGTCAGGTAGTCCTGCCAGAACAGTCCGACCTGCTGGAGGTAGGGGAGTACCTTGCGCGCGTAGGTGGCGCTGCGGGTGTACTCGTACTTCATGACCATGTCGCTGGCGAAGTTCACGGCGTCGGACTTCTGGTTGTACAGGTCGTCGGCGGCGCTGGTGCCGTTGGGTGAGATGCCCACGGGGTAGAGGACGCCCTTGTAGCCGGCCGCCGCGGCCTTCGCCTTGCCTCTCGGCATCCAGTCCAGGATCGGGTCGTCGTAATTACCCATCTGGGCCACGTGGTTGGTGGACAGGGTCGGGTAGAACGCCGCCTCGTAGTTGTAGTTGGCGTGATAGTCGCCGTACCAGTTCATGGCCCCGGTGGTCCAGTTGCCCCACAGGCCCGGGGCGTACTTCCCGGCACGCGAGACCGAGCCGAGCAGGTAGAGCGAGCCGTACCAGCTCTTCTCCACGGCCTGGTCGGGGATCTGCACGAACGAGCGGGACCAGTACGCGCGCCACCAGGACTCGTGGGCCGCGTACAGCTTCGCCAGCGAGCCGTCGGTCAGCGAGGTGGCCGTCGTATGGGCGACCGACTGGTAGCGGGGCGTGTCATGACTGCTCTGTATCGCTGCGGCGACGGTGTAGGTCACACCGGGCCGGAGGGTCAGGCTGATGCGGTTGCCCGACGGTCTCGCGGCCGTGCCGCGCACGCTCGTCGCGATCCGGGCATGGGGGTTGCCCGGCGCGTCGGTGGTGCCTGCTTGCACGTCGGCGTCAAGTACGCCGTTCCTGCTGGACGTTGACGGGGTCTTGCCGAGTCCGTCCTGCACGGTGACGGTCGCGTCCTGCGCCCGCGAGCCGGACAGCCGCAGGGTGGTGACGAAGAGGTTCTTGGTGGCCGACACCCAACTCCTGGACGACAGCGTCTGGTTGCCCAGCGTGTACGTGCCCTCGACCTGTGCCTGGGCGATGTTCTGCACGACGTGGTGGTCGGCGCCGGCGAGTCCCGGGACGGCCAGCACGATCCGGCCCAGTGGTTCGATGCCGTTGGTGGCGGTGGAGAAGAAGTCGTTCTTGCCGAGGTAGAAGGTCTGGTCGTCGATGGAGCCGCCGACCGCGACGCCGACGTCGCCGTTGCCCATGAGCGGGGCGTCGACGGTCTCGCCGTTCGCCAGGACGGTGGGCGGGGAGTCCCACTCGCCCCGGAACTTCGCCGCGGTGCGCAGAGCCTGGGCCCCGGTGGGATCGCGGACGGTCTGTGCGGCGGCGGGCGAGCCGCCCTGAAGGGCTGTCAGGCCGATGGCGATGAGAGCCGAGGCGAGCAGGGTGCTGATGGGTCGCCGGTAGCGACGTGAGGATGCCACTGCGGTGTGACCTTTCTTCTCATCCGGTGTCCCGCTCTTGGCGAGCGGGCGTTTCAGCGCGACGCGGTACGGCGGCGCGACTCACCGCACGCCGTCGCCAGACGGGCCGCGCCGAGCAGCGGGGCCTGATCCGGTTGGTGCGCCGGGGTGATGACGATGTGTCGGGTGCGGGCCGGGTCGGCCGCGTCGAGTCCCGCTCGCAGCGGTTCGGCGACGAGATCCCAGGCACCCGCGATGGCGCCCCCGACCACGAGAACCGTCGGTCGGAAGGCTGCGAGCGGCGGCCCCAGCACCCTTCCCAGGGCACTGAAGGCCTCGGCGAACACGGCGGCCGCGGCTCCTTCGCCCTCGCGTGCTCGTCGGGCGATCTCCCGGACATCGGGCGGCGATGCGCCGGTGGCCTGTGCGTAGGCTCGCCGCAGGGCACGTCTGGACACCGTTTCCTCGACCGGCTTGTCCGCGTACCGCAGGGCGTGGACCCGGCCTTCGGGCGGGATCCCGGGCCCGTGTCGCACGATGCGGCCGTCACGCAGGAAGCAGGAGCCCACACCGGTTCCGAGGGTGATCCCGGCGACGGACCGGTGCCCGTGCGCCGCTCCGGCCCACCACTCACCGAGCACGAACGCGTCCGCGTCGTTCCAGAAGCTGACCGAGGTGGCGCCGGGCAGCGACGCCGTCAGAGCGGCCCGGAGATCGAACCCGCGCAGGGCGTCGAACTTGCCGACCCCTTCGTACCGTCCGATCCCGCGCTCGTAGTCGAAGGGACCGGGCAGCGCCACGGCCCACGGGCCCGGGCTCCCGCCGGACAGGTGGGCGGCGCAGCGGACGAGGGCGGACACGATGTCCTCGGTACTGCCGTCACCGTCCAACGGCTCACGGAACGACCGGCCCGACCGGAGACTCCGCGTCCCGATGTCCACACACGCCGCGGTCACGTGCGTACCACCGACCTCCAGCACCGAGACGACGCTCCCGCCGCCGGGTCTCACCGCACCAGCGCCTTCACATAGCGCACCGGTCCCGCGCCGAGGGCCCGCACGCGGTAGGCGCCGACCGAGGCGGGCACGGTCAGCGTCTCGGCGTAGGCGAGTTCGAAGCCGTGGCCGCCGCTTGTCTCCAGGAGGATTCCGTCGCCCTCCACGACGTTGATGACATGGAAGCGGTGGTCCGTGTCGTCGTCCGCGACGGCGTCCGCCGCCAGTTCGAGGCGCCGGACCTCGAAGAACATCTCCGGGAGCCGGCCGATGACGTCCTCGCGCCAGCCGTCGCCCGAACGCAGGGTGCGTGGCTGCTGGACCAGGTCCCGCGCCACGGCTTCCCCCGACCGGGCGGGGTCCAGGTTCTCGAAGGCGTGGCCCACGTGGACCGGCCGCTGCTTCCCTTGGCCGTCCTTGCGCAGCCAGTCGTAGAGGCGAAGGCTGTACAGGTAGGGCGTCGCGCTGATCTCGAGTACGACATTGCCCTCGCCGCTGCCGTGCGGGGTGCCGGCCGGGATGAGGAAGAGCTGGTGTGGGTCGGCGGGGAAGGTCTGGACGTGGCGTTCGATGTCGAACGGCACGCCGTCGTGGACCGCCCGGTCCGCCTCGCGCCGGAAGGCGGCGAGGTCGGCGTCCTGGCGCAGGCCGAGGAAGACCTGACGGTCGGGACCGCCGAGCATCATGTAGTAGGTCTCGTGCTGGGTGTACGGCCAGCCGAAGACCCGTCGCATGTAGTCCGACTGCGGGTGGCAGTGGACGGACAGGTTGCCGCCGCCGACGGTGTCGAGATAGTCGAAGCGGATCGGGAACGAGGTGCCGAACTCCGTGTGCACGCCGTCTCCGAGGAGCTCCTCGGGATGCACCGCGACCAGTGCCTGCAGGGGGACCTCGACCCGGGGGCCGTCCGGCGTGCCGACGAGGATTCCGCTCTCCGGCGCGATGAGTTCGTAACCGAGCGCGGTGTTGACCGCCGCACGGTTGAAGCCGAGTCGCTCCTGGGCCCAATGCCCGCCCCAGGACGTGGTGTTGAAGGTCGGGCGGGTACGGAAGGGCCGCCCGGCCAGGTCGGCGAGCGCCTCGCGCAGGGCGGGGCCCGCCAGCCAGGCCGGAGCCTGCGGGGCCTGGGTGTCCAGCCACAGGTCGACGCCGCCGACGAGGCTGTCGCGGTGCCGGTCCAGGACGGGCCAGTCGATGTAGAACAGCCGGCGGGTGGTGCCCGCTCCGGTGCCGGCCGGCTGACCCAGATTGCGCCCGGCACCGCCGGTGATCCGGGCCTCGGCGTACCGCTTGGGCAGGTCCGCGTACCAGAGCCTGTCGTACGACACCAGGGCCGCCCCCGGCCCGAAGACGACGGTGACGGTGTCGGCGGGGGCCCCGGGCTGCGGCAGCCCGGTGAAGAAGTCGGCGAGCCCGGCCCGGGACAACGGGGCGAAGTCCGGGTCGTCCGTCAGCTCCGCGGACGCGGTGAGGGCGAGGATGTCCTGCCAAGGGGCGAAGTGCTCGCGCACGTCGATCTGCTTCGCCGTGATGTCGCGGGCTGCCAGCGCGTCGCGGATGCCGCCGGTGACCGTCTCCCAGTCGACGGCCACCGGGCCGTCGACGGCGAGGATCAGCCCGGGAGCGAGCCCGGCGACCGCGTCCCGGTATCCGACGTGGACCTCTCCTGTGATGCTGTGGCAGGGGTCGGCTTCGTAGCCACGAACTCCCGGCATGACGATGTCGGCCTTTCTGTGGGTCCAACCATGAGTGAGGCTCGGGTCGCTCAGGCGACCGCGCCGAGATGCGTGAGCGTCCCGACGCCCTCGACGGACAAGGTGGCGGGCAGTGGGGCTGGGGCTTTCCCGCCTGACGCGAACGTCGGGTTGATGCCGAACAGGGCCGAGAGCACCGCCTCCGCTCCGGCCGCGCCCGCGATGTTGTCACGGGTGGCGGTGCCGCGCTCGGCCACCCGGGGCCGGTTCCGCCCGTCCGCACCGGAGACGATCTCCATTGCCTGACCCCACAGCCCGCCCGAGGCGGCGGACGACAGGTCGCGCAGGAGAGCGATCGCGCGGTCGCGATACCCGAGGCGGGCCAGCCCGTGGGCGGTGACGCCGGGCCAGGCGGCGAAGGCGCCGGCCGCGCCGTGGTCGGGACGGTCGGAGGCGGCGGCGATGGGATCGTCGGGACTGAGTGCCCGCATCCAACCACCCACCAGCAGACGGCCGGTGACGAAGTCGGCCATCTCCTGCCTTGTCCCGGACGGAAGGTCGCGGTGGAGGGCCGCCGCGACCAGACCGAAGTCCAGACAGTGCCCGATCGTGTCGGTGCCGTCCGGGCGGAGTATCTGCCAGCGGCCCGATCCGGCGTACAAGTCGACGAGCGCATCGGCCAGTTGACCGGCCTCGGCGTCCGTACGGTCGGCGTCCTCGTCGCGGCCGAGCCGTCGGTAGAGTCCGGCCAGCGAGCGCGTCGACGCGACATAGGCGCCGTTGAAGGAGGCGACGACACCGGTGTAGGTGGGCACGCACTCCAGCAACTGCCACGGATCCTCACCGAAGTCGGCGAGCACGCCCCCGGTGGCCGGGCTCCGCCGCTCGCACCACCCCAGGCCGAGCCGCTCCAGATGATCGAGGACCGTTGTGCCGCCGGTCGCCCCGCCGGTCGCCCCGCCGGTCGTCTCGTCGAGGAAGGCGAAGTCACCGCTGACGCAGACGTAATGCTCGATGAGCCGGAACAGCGCGTAGTCGGTGGAGCTGTAGGCATTTCCCAGGGGCCCGCCGCCGAGGTTCTCGACGCCGAAGGAGTCACGGTAGGGACCGGCCAGGACCCGGAGCAGCCAGGAGCGCAGTCCGGCCGGCTCCAGCAGGGCGTACAGGCGGCTCCACTCGCAGTGGTCCCAGAAGTAGGTGGTGGTCGGCCCGAGCCGGGGGCCGCCGGTGAGGAACACCGGTTCGCCGGGCCGGATGCGGGTGTTGCGCATGTACAGCGCCTGCAGGGCCCCCATGTAGTAGGTGCGCGCGAGTCCGGTGTCCTCGGTGGTGAAGGTCGGCAGGTGCCCGGAGAACTCGGGGTTGCCCGGGGTGAACATGCTCGCCCACAGCCGCCGCCAGCCGTCCTCCCCGGCACGCGTCGTCGCCTCGAAGTCCTCGGCGGCGGTACGGGCCTGGGCCGAGACGGTGTCGAGGTCGGTTCCGTACGCGCAGGCGATCCCGATGGTCACGCTCCGGCCGGGCTCGATCCGGCACGTCCACGTCGCCCGGCCGCCGGCGTCCTGGGGCCGCAGTTCGCCGGGCGGCCCGGCGAAGGCGTAGACGGCGTGCGCCGGCGATCGGGAGTCCGTGAAAGCGACCCTGCCGTCCTCGATGCGGGACACCCAGCGGCGCGATTGGGTCCAGTGCCGGGTACGCACGATCTCCGAGGCCGCGAGACGCAGGACGACCTGGTCGGCCTCGACGTCCACGTGGACGTGATGCCAGTCCCCGACAGGGAGTTCGGCGTCGGTGGACTCCCGTTCCCCTGTGATGCCGAGCCACAGCCGGCCGTGGTCGACACCGATCTGGAGCGAGTCGGGATGGTTGCCGTGCGTGAGAACCGTCCCGGACTGTCCCGCCGTGTCGAGCCGCAGCGCGAAGTCGATCGTCAGGCCGGGGGAGAGGGCGAAGGGATCCAGAGCCGTCTCGCCGTCGGGTGTCAACGCGATCGGCTCGTCGGCGGCCCGCAGGATCCCCTCGCCGTCGGCCCGCGCCACCCGAAGCCAGCGCACGGCCCCGCCCACGCCGGCCCGGGGTTCCGGCTCCTTGTCGTGGCTGACGTGTGCCGGGAGCGCGTCGTCCAGGAGCATCGGGCCGTGGTCCTCGTCGCGTTGGATCCCTGGCACGCGGGGCCTGCCGAGACGGAGGCGTCGTGGTGCGGGAGAGAGCAGGTAGTGCGGCTCGCCTCCGCCCGTGGTGGCCCGGATGCGCTCCAGCGCCATGAAGTCGTGGTGCATGCCGTGATTCCACGGACCGTCGTACAGCCAGCCGTACCCGACCTCGGAGTGGGCGACCATCGCGAAGAGGTCCTGGGCCAACTCGACTGTCCTGGCCGCACCGCTCTCGTTGCTGACCTCGATCCGCCACAGGAGCAGATCCCGGGCGAGCGCCATCCGGGTGTCGGTGGTCAGCAACAGCCCGTCCTGGCGGCGGTGTTCGCGCAGCACGCCCCACGGCTTCCACAGGAACCGCTGTGCGGCCGGGACTTGGCCGTCCACTCGCAGTTCCCCGGTGTGGTATCCGAAGGTGAAGGGCGGGGCGGCCAGCCAGGACAGGGAGGTGAGGTCGTGGTTGACGTGGACCTGGCCCTGCTGGTTGCGCAGGGAGGGCAGATGCGCGATCTCGTCCACGCCGACCCAGTGTCCGGCGACGTCGTCCAGGTCCGGGACGCCCGTCCTGCCTATGCCCACGGCCTGCGCGTCGGTCTTCGTGGTCACTTGGTCGCTCCCGAGGTCAGTCCGGCGATGAACTGCTTCTGCAGCGCGAGGTAGCCGGCGACGGGAACGACCGCCGCCAGGAGCATCACGCCGAACAACTGGGCGTAGTCGGTGGAGAACTGACCTACCGACAGATACAGCCCCGTGGTGATCGTCTGGCCGTGCAGCGGGCCGAGGATGAACTGCGGATTCATGAAGTCGTTCCAGATCCACAGCGACAGGAAGATCGTGACGGTCGCGGTGGCCGGGCGCAGCAGCGGCATGACGATCGTCCACCAGACCCGCAGACTCCCGGCGCCGTCCACGGTCGCGGCCTCGACGATCTCGCCGGGGATCGACCGCAGGAAGCCGGAGTAGACGAACACCGCGAACGACAGGTAGCCGCCGCCGACGTTGGCCAGCACCAGCCCCGGATAGGTGTGGTCGAGGTGCAGGAAGGTCAGGATGCGGATGGTGGGCAGCAGGATCACCGCGGGCGGGATCATGAGGCCGGCGGCGAAACCCGCCAGGACGATCCTGCGCAACCGGGCCGAGCGGCGCGACAGCCAGAAGCTCAGGGCGGCACCCAGCGGGATGATCAGCAGCACCGAGACGACCACGGTGACCGCGGAGTTGGTCAGCCCGATCTGGACGATCCGGTCGGGCCGGGAGAGGGCGTCCGTCAGGTTGTGCGTGGTCGGCGGGGCCGGGGGAGCCGCCGGATCGCGGACGATCTGGTCCTGCGTCTTGAAGGCGTTGACGATCGTGAGGTAGACGGGGCTGACGAAGGCCAGCGTGAGCAGGGCGGCCGCCGCGAGGTGTCCGCGTGTGGTCCAGGGACGGCGGCTTCCGTGCGGCGCGGGCACGGCCGGAGATGGTGCCGTTCGCCCACGTGCCATGGGCCGCTCAGAAGTCGACGTGCTCACAGGTCCACCTCCCGGCGGCGCAGCAGGGCGGTCACGGACAGTGCGATCACGATCGAGACGACGAGCAGGAGCATCGCGACGGCCGAGGCATAGCCGTAGCGGTCGTCCGTGAAGGCGAGCTGGATGATGTAAAGGGCGGTGGACTGCGTGGAGTTGGCCGGGCCGCCTGAGGTGAGCACCGCGATGATGTCGTAGAGCTTCAGCATCGTGATCAGCGAGATGGTGACGCTGATGGTGGTGCCCGGGGCCAGCATCGGGAACGTGATCCGGCGGAACCGCTGCCAGCGGCCGGCTCCGTCGACCATCGCGGCCTGGTACAGCTCGACGGGGATCGACTGCAACGCGGCCAGGTGGACGACGGTGGTGAACCCCGTCAGTACCCAGGCCGCGACGGTCCCCACGGACAGGACCGCCAGATGCGGACTGCCCAGCCAGGTGATCGGCTTGTCGATGACGCCCAGCGAGACGAGGACGTTGTCGAGGATGCCGTCCCTGGCCAGGATGTAGCGCCAGACGTAGCCGACGATGACACCGGACAGTACCTGTGGCAGAAACGCGACGGTACGCATCATCCGGAAGCTCAGCGACGTCCTGTTGAGCAGCATCGCGAAGGCGATGCCGGCGGCGTTGGCCACGATCGTCACCGCGCCGGCCAGCAGCAGGGTGAAGCCGAGGCTGCCGGCCAGGGCGCTGTCGTGCGTCATCTCCCGGTAGTTGGAGAGGCCGACGAAGTCGGCGCGCGCCAGCAGCGGGTTCTCGTTCGTGAGGCTCTTCCAGGCGCTCATGATCACGGGAACGACGATGAACAGGGCGTACAGGCCAAGCGCGACGAGCGCGATCGCGCTCAGGGCGGGGTCGCCACGGCGTGGGCGGACTCGGGTGATCATGGCTCTTCCCTCGGAGGAGATCTGCGGCGCCGGAGCCGGTATGGCCGGGGCCGGGCCGGTGAGGCGGCTTACTTGGTCGCCGAGTCCCAGGCGGTGTCCAGCTTGGCCAGCTGCCCGTCGACGTCGTCGGACGAGAACAGCGCCTGACTGGCCGCGTAGAAGGCGTTGTTGAGACCGGAGGGCATGGAGTCGTCGTTGGTCGCCCAGCCGAACGCCGAGACCTTCGTGTTCCGCTGGGTGACGTAGGAGTACGAGTCCTTGAAGACCTTGGTGACGTTGACGCCGTAGTCGTCCAGGGTCTTGCCCTTGAGCATCGGGAACGCGCCGTCGCCCTCGATCAGGGCCTTGTAGTTGGCGGGGTCCAGCGACCAGGCCTCGGCGAACGCGGTCGCCTTGGCCGGGTCCGGCGTCTTGGCGCTGATCGCCATGGAGCCGCCCACCGAGAACGGCACCACGAGCGATCCGTCCTCGGTGGGGGTGAGGAAGGCGCCGAAGTCGTCGGCGTGGTCCTTGGGCACCGCACCGAGGAACCAGCTGCCCATCATGTACATCGCGGCTTTGCCGGAGGTGAAGTTCGTGATGGAGTCGGCGTACTTGACGCCCAGGGCACCGTCCTCGAAGTAGCCGTTCTTGACCATCGTCCGGTACTTGCCCACCGCAGCCTTGACGTTGGAGTCGGTGAACTTGACCTGGCCGGCGTAGCGTTCCTTCAGCCAGTTCGGGTTCTTGCCCAGTACGTCGGCGGAGAGGATGCCGACCAGTGGCATCGACGCCGAGAAGGGATCGCCGCCGCCCAGCTCGACCGGGGTGACGCCGGCGGCCTTGAGCTTGGCGCAGGCGCCCATGAACTCGGACCAGGTCTTCGGGGGCGCGGTGACGTGGGCCTTGGCGAACAGCTTCTTGTTGTAGAAGACCTCGGGGATGATCTGCGAGTTGGTCGGCGGGATGTATACCTTGCCCTTGTAGGCGTTGCCCATGGGCAGCAGGAAGTTGGCGTTCACCCACTTCTGGTCGTACGGCTTGAGCAGCCCGGCCGTCGCGAACGTCGACGGCGTGATCGACTGGAGCAGATCCGGGAACTGCCCGGAGGCCTGCAACTGCTTGGCGTACGCGTCCCGGTCCGTGCTCGGTGCGACGATCTTCTTCACCGTGACGCCCGGGACCTTCTTCTCGGCGCCCGCGATCGAGGTGTCCCAGAACGTCGCGGTCAGGCTGGGGGTCTCGAAGGTGAGGTAGGTCAGGGTGCTGCCACCCTTCCCGCCCCCGGTCGACGCGGCGGAGCATCCGGTGAGGGCGAGCGCCGCGGCGAGGCAGACAACGGTCGGACGTTTGCGCCTCATGGAAGTCTCCTGAAGGGACGATGCGGCCCGATGGATGGGGCGGACCGGACAGGATCGACGCCGCCGCACCCTTCGAGATAACGTTATCCCGAGAATAGAAGCGCGTTGCGGGAATGTGTCAAGGGCCGGTCTGATATCGGTCCGATGTTTCGAGGAGGAGTTGCCGGATGACGCGAGCACGGCGTGACAGCGGGGGACGGCCCAGGCGCCCGACGATGGTCGACGTCGCGCGCGAGGCCGGGGTGGCCCTGCGCACCGTTTCCCGGGTGGTCAACAGCGACCCCACGGTGGGGGCGGAGTACGTCGTCAAGGTCGAGGCCGCGATCGCCGCGCTGAACTACCGCCCGGACGACCGTGCCCGCCAACTGCGCACCGGCGTCACCGGAACGATCGGCGCCGCCGTCCGGCGGATCGCCGAGGTCAACCCCGAACTGGCCGCCATCGAACGAACGGCCCGGGACGCGGGCCTGACCCTCCTGGCCGCCTCCACGGACTTCGACGAGACCAGGGAACGCGACATCCTGATCTCCATGTGCCGGCAACGCCTCGACGGCATCATCGTCGAACCGTTCGGCGAGAACCACGCCTACCTCCAGCCCGAACTGGACGCGGGCGTGCCGCTGGTGGCCATGGACCGCCCGATGAGCGGGGTCTCCGTGGACTGCGTCATGTCTGACAACGCCTCCGGCATCGGCATGGCCTTCCACCACCTCCACCAGCACGGTCACCGCCGCATCGCCTACATCGGCGACAGCGAACGCGTCTTCTCCGGCCGGGAGCGCGCCGCGGCCTTCCGCGCGGCCCTGCGTGCCCACGGCGAGGCGGTCGAAGGCCTGGTGCACCCCGGCGAGATCACCCCGGAACGGGTGGCCGCCGCCCTGGACACCGCACTGCACGGACCGGACCCGGCAACCGCCCTGGTCACCGGCAACATGGACACCACACTCGCGGTCCTGCGGCACCTCGGCCCCGAGGCCGCCTCCCGCCTGGCCCTCGTCGGCTTCGACGAAGTCCCCCTCGCCGACCTCCTGCAGCCCGCCCTCACCGTCATCGCCCAGCAGACCTCCGAGATCGGCCGGACAGCCGTCGAACTGCTCCGCGCCCGCATCGCCGACCCCACCCGCCCGGTGCAGTCCGTGATCGTCCCGGTCACCCTGAAGGTCCGCGGCTCCGGGGAGGTACGCGCCCGACGTCCGGGGTGAGGGCGCCGTTCGAGGCCTCTTGGCGCATGTGGCGCATGCGGGGAGGCGCCGAGGCCCACTGGGATCGTGCGCGATAACGTTATTCGGAATGAGCCGGTGAGGGGCCGCTCGGGTCGATGGACGACCTTCTGGGCTCACTGGCCGGGGCACCCGTGTTCCGTCACGATTCGATGACGAAGGTCCTCGGGGTGTGCGCTGAGCGGATGCCTGTGGCGTGGGGGTGGTGAGACGGCCGTGCGGCCCGACTATGCAGCACCGCATATGGGGGTTTGCCGCTGTCGGCGTCGTAGGCGTGGGTCTCTGCGCCGTGTTGGCCACGACGGCGCTCGCCTCGTCCGGCCACGGAGCCGAGCCTCAGGCCGTCCAGCAGTCGCAGACGGGCGCCGCGAAGCCGGAGACGTCCTTCGGCCACAAGGCCGTGGCGGGGAACACCGAGCATTCTCGGACCACCACCCAGAAGACCGCGAAGACGAAGGCGTCTTCCGGCGACGGGACCAAGCCCCGGATGTCCGAGGAGAACCGGCTGCTCCTCGAGATACAGATGGAGATCAAGGCGTCGACCTCCGGTCCGACCGCCGCAGCTGCACGCCTTCGTCGTGCTCGCGGAGGAACTCCACTTCGGCCACGCGGCCGCCCGCCTGGGCATCGCCCAGCCGCCGCTGAGCCAGCAGATCCGCCGTCTGGAGGAGAAGGTCGGCCACGCGCTGTTCACCCGCGCCCCGGGGCGCGTCACCCTGACGCCCGCCGGCAGCGAACTGCTGCCCGTCGCCCGACGGGCACTCACCGACCTCGTGGACGGCCTGGCCGCGGCCCCGGCTGTTGGCAGTGGCCGGGCCGGCTGCCTACGGATCGGCTTCGCCGCTTCCCTCGCCCTGACGATCCTGCCCGGCCTGCTGCACACCTTCCGTGACCAGTTTCCTGGCGTGCATCTGGACATCCACGAGATGACCACCGCTCCGCAGATCGCCGCCCTGCATGACAAGACCATCGACATCGGTCTACTGCGCGAACCCCCCGCCAACGAGACAGAGCTCGGCTTCAGGACGGTACTCAGCGAGCCTTTCGTGGCTGTACTGCCGTCCACCCATCCTCTGGCCGCCCAACGGACCGTACAGCCTGCACAGGTGGCGGACTCGCCCTTCGTGCCGCTGCCCCGCACAGTCGGCCCGCGCCTGCCGCGGTGCGCACCGAATCTTGGGACACGCTTTACGTGAAACAGGCAACCGTGGGCCATGCCATCACTGTCTGAACAGTGAGTCGGAGTCGGGCCCGTGAGGGCCGAAGAACGAGAGAGCGGGGCAGACCGTGGGGCGGCGCAAGGGCGGCATAGGGATCGCACTCGTCACGGGGCTGATCGTGGTGGGTGCGAGTGCCTGCGGCGGGGGCGGCAGTGACAAGGCGAGCGGGGGCGATGCGAAGGCGTCGGGCAAGCCGAGCGTGAGCGCCTCACCCTCACCGACGAAGCCGGCCGGCCCGCCGATGCTGCTGGACACGATCACCCCGCAGACCGGAACCACGGTCGGTGTGGCCATGCCGATCTCGGTGATCTTCACCAACCCGGTCGCGGCCAAGGCCCGTGCCACGGTGGAGAAGCACATGAAGGTGAGCGCCTCGCAGCCGGTGGCCGGCGCCTGGCACTGGATGGGCGACAGGCGCGCCGACTGGCGCCCGAAGACGTACTGGCCCTCCGGTACGACCGTGAAGATCGACGCCGACATGAAGGGCGTCAGCAACGGCAACGGACGCTACGGCGTGCACGGTTACACGCACACCTTCAAGGTCGGCGACGATGTACGCGCGGACGTCTCGGTGACCAACCACACCATGAAGGTGACCCGGAACGGCCAGACGGTACGCACCCTGTCGATCAACGCGGGCAGCGCCGAGTATCCGACGTGGAACGGCACGATGGCCGTCATCGACAAGCAGGAGAAGGTCCACATGACCTCCTGCAGCGTCGGCATCAGCTGCGACAAGGGCAGCCCCAACTACTACGACCTGACACTGCCCTGGGACGTCCACCTGACCCAGTCCGGCACGTACGTGCACTACTCCACCGGCGACCCGAACCCGGGCAGCGGCAGCGCCCGCGGCTCACACGGCTGCGTCCACCTGTCCATGTCGGACGCCAAGTGGTTCTACGGCCAGGTCAAACAGGGCGACCCCGTGACCATCACCGGCTCGCCCCGCGCCAAGGCCCCGGCCGACAACGGCTACGCCGACTTCAACCTGGGATGGGACCAGTGGCTCGCGGGCAGCGCGTCGGGGGAGCAGACGACAGCGACGCTCTGACGCACTGAAGCCCCAAGAGCGAAACAGGCCCGTTTTGAACTGATGGTTCACCGAAAACCGACTCAGTGTTCATCACTGACCTACAGGTTCATGGGTATGACCTCAAGACCTCGCTTGCGCAAGCGCACCCGGATCGGCATAGCGATCGCCGTCACCGTCGCCGTGGCGGGCACCGGCACAGTCGTGGCTCAGGCCCATGGCTGGCTGTCCGCCCCGACGCACGACTTCGACGCGGCCGCCGACTCCTTCTCCGGCCACGACAAGGTGACGGGCGACGTGCTGCGCAACGACTCCGGCGCGACCGCCGTCGTGCGGCACACCGACCCGTCCCACGGCACGGCGACGGTTAACGCGGACGGCACGTTCACGTACACACCGAGCTCCGGCTTCACGGGCACCGACACCTTCACGTACACGGCGACCGACGCCGTGCAGCTGTTCAAGGACACTCAGCCGAACGGCGCCCCGCTGCCCTCGCTCGCGACGGTCGCCGGCCCGGGCGGCACCACCACCCAGATCTCCGGTGAGGGCTTCGGCTCCTCGCTCGCCCCGGTGCCGGGCAGGCCGGGCTACTTCTGGGGCCTCACCGACCGCGGCCCCAACGCCGACGCCCCGGACGGCAACAAGTCCGAGATGCTCACCGACTTCACGCCGCAGATCGGCGAGTTCAAGCTCGTCAAGGGCAAGGCCGAGCTGGTCAAGAAGGTCACCCTGAAGGGGCCGAAGAGCCTTGGCGGCGTGCAGTACAGCGGTCGTCCGCCGCACGACACGAGCGAGGTGATCGACGACGTCGCCGCGACGAACGCCAACGGCGGCACTCCCGCGCCCGTCGCCCGGGACCCCTACGGCTACGACTCCGAGGGCCTGGTGGCGCTGCCCGACGGCACGTTCTGGGTCTCGGACGAGTACGGTCCGTACGTCACGCACTTCGACGCGAACGGCTACGAGCTGGGCCGGCTGACCCCGTACAAGGACAGCGCGGACAACCAGTTCCACAAGATCGTCGGCTATCTGCCGGCCGAGCTGGCCAACCGCCTGAAGAACAAGGGCATGGAGGGTCTGACGGTAACGCCCGACGGCTCTACGCTGGTGGGCGTGATGCAGGCCCCGCTGCAGCAGCCGGATCTCGGCAGCACCAAGGCGTCCAACCTCTCGCCCACCCGTATCGTCACGATCAACCTGCGCACGTTCCAGACCAAGCAGTACCTGTACCTGCTGGACGACCCGGCCACCACGGGGGACGCCAACAGCGAGATCACGGCGCTGTCCGACACGAAGTTCGTCATCGACGAACGGGACGGCAACTTCGAGCCGTTCGCCCAGAAGTCCCTCTACGAAGTCGACATCAACGGCGCGACCGACGTCAGCGGGCTGACGATCGGCGGCAAGTCGCCCGAGGCGTTCGTCGGCAAGGTCGGCACCAACGCCGCGCTCACCGCGCTCACCGGTGCCGGCGTCCAGGTCGCGCAGAAGCAGCCGTACCTCAACGTCGGGACGCTGGTGAGCCAGCTCGACCCCAGCGGGAAGTTCTTCGCGCACGACAAGGTCGAGGGCGTCGCGACCACGGACGCCGGCAAGACGCTGTACCTGTCCAACGACGACGACTTCGGCATCGACACCATCGCCGTCGACCCCGACGGGAAGTGGACCGTCCACCAGAAGGTGCTGCCGCCGACGGGGCAGACCGACAACGGCGAGATCCTGAAGGTCGACACCACCAAGTTGCCGGCCGTGCTCAAGACCGTCACGGTGACGATCCGCGTGAAGTGACGCACTCATCCCTCCGCCCAGGGCCCGTCCACTCCGGTGGACGGGCCCTGGGCGGGAACGGGCGGACTGGACGGTGAGCCGCTGGTGTGGCCGTCATCTCGGCGGTGCTGCCGCTCACCGAAGGCGGAGATGACGGCCCAGCGTGCAGGCACCCCGCCACGAGGCCGCACGGCTTCGTGCGACGTGACTCTCGGCTCTCGGCCCGATCCGCTTCGCCGCTCACACCCGCCAGTGATAGCCCAGGGAGGAATTCACAGCGACCGCGTAGGTGAGGTACATCAGCCAGCCGCCGGTCAGGATATGGAACAACCCCAGTCCGCGTTCGCCCAGTTTGACGCCGATGACGGAGAAGAAGTGACAGAAGTAGATCACGAAAAGCGCCAGGAAGAGGAGTCCCACCGGCCAGTCTCCGACCTTGAAGAACACCGTGGAGCCCATCGCGGAGATCACCATGTAGGCGACGCACATACCGGCATTGGTACGCGCCTCGTTGCCGCGATAACGGTTCCAGCCCATCGCGAACCAGTGGATTCCGTATGCCGAGAAGGCCAGTGCGGCCATGTACAGCGGCGGTGACTTGATGAAGACCTCGAACCAGCTGAGCCCGACGAAGAGAATGCTTCCCGCGACGAACTGACACATGCCCGGCAGCCATATTCCCCAGACACCGAGAGCCCGGTCCGTCGCATCGCTCTGCGGCGGATATCCGAACAGTTCGTGCGGCCCGTAGACGAGGTATCCGGTACCGAGACCGAAGAATCCGAGAGCCAAGGGCGGATAGGCTGATGGATCGAACACCACATCCATGTTCTCCTCCTTCGAACGGCGGAGGTCCGGCTGCTGTGCGTCTCCGCCCCTCCCGTCCGCAGGGCGTGCTGCGCATCAGACGCGCTAGGGTATTTTTTCACGTGATATCCCCACCCGCCACTGGGGCGGCCGGCCGCCGTTGGGAATTCGAGAGCGTAAAGACGCGGAACCTAAGGCTTCCGCTGTGCGCGGTGTTTGTTGTCGGCGTCGTGCCGTCGGGCCGGGTTCGAGGCCGTCACGCACCGGTTGCCGCTGCAGGCGAGCAGTCCCGCCCGCACCGGCGTGACCTTGGCACGGCGGCTGGTCAGGAACTCGCGTACCTCGCTCCGATGGTGCACGCCTTGGGGGCTACTGCCACAACGCCGGTGTACTGGCCCGCCCGCCGACGCAGCCGACGAGACGATCGAGGACTTCGACCAAGTCCACGTAACCGCTCTTCTGCGGCCCGGCGGTCCACCAAGAGCGGCTGCCGGCCCGGCTCGGGATCCGAGGCCGACGGCAGGTCAGGACCAGTTCCACACCTGGTTGCTGCTGCCCGCACAACCGAAGCCCTGGACCTCCTGACCGTCCTGCCCGGAGGTGGAGGCCTCCGCGTCCAGGCAGAATCCGTCCGGGACGCTGACCAGCGTTCCGCCGCCGCCGAGGCGCCATGTCTGGGCGCCGAGCCCGTCGCAGCTTTGCGCCTGGACCTTCTGGCCGTTCTGGCCGGTCGTGCCGGCGTCGGCGTCCAGGCAGAGATGGGTGCCCTGATTGACCACGCGGTACCGGGCGTTCTGGTCGGCCAGTCGATACAGCGCCCACTGCTGCCCGGCCGTGTCCTTGCAACCCCACACCTGGACGTTCACGCCGCGGGTGTCGAGACATCGGGCCACCGAGACGGCGTTGACGCTCTCTGTCACGGTGAGCGAGCCGCCCCGGACCGGCCCACGGGGCAGATCGTAGAGAAGCTTCTTGGTCTGCGCGTCGGCCTTTCCGTCGACGGTGAGCCCGGCTTCGGTCTGGAAGGCCCTGACCGCGGCGAGGGTCCCACTGCCGAACCTGCCGTCGGCCGTCACGTACAGGCCGTGACCGGAGAGGAGGAGTTGCAGGGACTTGACGCAGTCGCCGGCGGCCCCCGAGCCGATCTCGGTGGGGCAGGTGGCGGCGCGGAGATCCGGTGTTCCCGAGCCCTGCGTGTCGGAGTCCTCCGTGACCCCCGTACTCGGCGCCTGCTTCACCGCCTGGTCGGTCTTCGACGCGGTGGGCGCGGGCGTGTTGTGCGAACCGCTGGGCGTCGAGGCCGGGGTGTACGTCACGGTCACCGATGTCTCGGGCCCGGAACCCGCCGACGCCGGGGCATGGTCGTCGCCCTGCCGTAACAGCGCCACGGAGACGGCCGCCGCGACCACGACACCCACTGCGGTGGCGGCGCCCACCATCAGCTTTCTTCGCCCCTGCGGGGGAGCACCGGACGTGACGGAGCCGACGGGCGGGTCCGCGGGCGGCGGAGAGGCTGGGGTGGCCGGCCGCTGGTCACGGAGGGGCGTGCTCTTCGTTCTCCTCGGCGCGGACCGGGGTGGCCGCTCGGCCGGGGCGGGCAGCTGGTGCCCGATGGCGGTCCGGAACACCGTCTCCGGCGATGGACGTCCCTCGGGGTCCTTGTCCAGACAGGTGCGGATGAACACGCCCAGTTCCGCATCGACCGCCGTCACCTTGTCGAGGACCTCCTCCCGCGGCGGCTCGAAGGCCACCCGGTGCAGGACGTCGACCCCCGTGCCCTCGCCGAACGGCGCCTGTCCCGTGACGGCGTAGGCGAGAGCCGAGGCCAGCGCGAAGACGTCGGAGGCGGCGGTCACCTCTTTTCCCCTGACCTGCTCGGGGGACATGTAGGCGGGGGTCCCCACGTTCTGGCCCGTGGCGGTGATCGAGGTGCCGTCGGTGGCCTGGACGACACCGAAGTCGATGACGCGGGCACCGTCGGCCGCCAGGATCACATTGGACGGCTTGAGGTCACGGTGGACGATCCCCGCGCGCCAGATGGCCTCGACCGCACGTCCCAGGTCGGCCAGGAGCCGCCACGCGTCCGTCGCACCGATCGGCCCACGGTCCTCGACGAGCTCGGCGAGCGTGGGCCCGGGGACGTACTCGGTGGCGACCCACACCAGGTCCTCGTCGCAGCCGCTGTTCAGCAGCCGTACGACATGTGCCCCCTGGACCCGGTCCAGCGCACCGACCTCGCGCTCGAAACGCTTCCGGAACTGGGGATCCTCCGCGTACTCGGGCCGGACCACCTTCACGGCGGCCAGGCCGACCCCACCGACGGTGTCCCGGCCCAGATAGACCCGCCCCATGCCGCCACTGCCGAGCACCGACACGAGTGCGTACGGTCCGACCCGTACGGGGTCGTTCTTCCGGAGCGGGATCGGAGGCGGGGGTTCCATACCGGCCGCTGCGTAGGCGAGCGCGTTGGACCGGCTGAGATGAGGGTCGGACATGGGAATCCCGGTCTCTCGCGTGACATGTGGGACGTGTGTGACTGGTGTCGGTCAGCGGGAGAGTATCGCAACATCCTTGGTACAATGGCGAGTTGGTGTTCGATTCAACCGTGCACCGCGTAGCCCGGCGAGTCCGTCGCGAAGGGCCGGTCATCGCGGGAGATTCAGTCGACGGCGCCCCGGCGCGACCGTGGATCCTGGTGTCGGCGACTCCGGGACCGTGGCCCGGCACGGCATGTGCTGACGAACCGTGCGGTGCTACCAGGGAGGCTGTCACTGCGGACGCGGACACGGCTGCGCCGAGACGGCGCAGCCGTCATGGTTAGCGCTGTGGTGAACGGCGACCCGACCAAGCCCGAGCAGAGGCGGGAGACCACCAGCCGCTGAACTCGTCATCGTCGTCGGCCCGGTGATCCAGCCGCGCGGCGGCCGGGATGGTCCCCACGCCGGCCTCGGGCATAGCCCCTGCTGTCCTGTCGAGAAGCGCTGATGGTGCATCGCGACCGGCTCGGCCTCGTCCGCGCCCGGAATGCGGCGAGGCACCGGCGACGCCTGGATCGGTGTCCGTGTGACCTGGCGGGTGAATTCCATGACGGGCTCGCGGACGGCCCTTGCCGTTTCGGCTAATTGGCACTCGGGATATGGCACCAACGGGGGAATCGACGACACCGCCGACCGTCGTGGCAAGTGGGACCCCAGACGCTGACTAGGATGCGCGAGATCCATCCTCGCGTAATTTCGCTTTGTCGGTTCGGATTGCCTAGGGGTAAGGGCCGTGAAGGTTTTGAATGACATGGGCTCCACAGTTCTGCGGGACATCGCGCGCGGCTGCCGCGGTGCGGCCCGCGGTGACCGCATGTTTGCGTGAGTCCTCCGGCCGCTGCGGGCGATCAGCGTGTCCGCCTATGGCTACCAGCTTCGACGACGCTCCTCGGTGTCCGTTCTACCTGATTCCCCACGGCGATGAGCACATGACTGACATGCGAGTCGTCCGCCGCTGTCCGAGCCGGAAAGAGAGTTCATGCTGTTGTCCGCGCTGCTGGCAGCCGCCGACCCGCCACAGCTTCTCCCTGCACGTGAGCAGATGGCGTTCACTCTGGGATTCCATGTCGTTCTGGTGCCGTTCGGCGTGGCATTCACCTTCATGATGCTGGTCTGCCACTACCGGGCGCTGCGCCTTGACGATCACGAGGCGTTGCTTCTCGCGCAACGATGGTCGAAGGTCGCTGCCGTGCTGTTCGCGGTCGGGGCGGTGTCGGGCACGGTTCTTTCCTTCGAGTTGGGGCTGCTGTGGCCCGGGCTCATGGGCAGGTACGGGGCGGCGTTCGGGTTTCCGTTCGCCTACGAAGGGCTTTTCTTCTTCCTGGAAGCCGTGTTCGTGGCCATTTACATCTACGGCTGGAACAGGCTTCCACCGTGGCCGCACTTTTTCACGGGCGTGGTGGTGACCCTGGCGAGTGTCGGTGGAACGGCCTCCGTCATCGCGGCGAACAGCTGGATGAACCAGCCGGCGGGCATCGTCGTCAGCCACGGGCGGGTCGTGCAGGTGTTCCCGTCCAAGGTGTTCTTCAACGGCGCGTTCTGGTGGGAGATGGTGCACATGTTCCTGGCGTCGTACATCGTCGCCGGGTTCATGGTCGCGGGGGTGTACGCGTGGGGCCTGCTCAAAGGCCGCCGGGACCGCTACCACCAGCTCGGGTTCCTCGTGCCGTTCACGGTCGGGGCGATCGCCATGCCCTTGCAGTTCCTGGTCGGGGACACGATCGCCCGGCAGGTCTTCGACAGGGAGCCCGCCAAGTTCGCCGCCATCGAAATGGTTCCGGAGACCGGTGAGCACGTCCCCGAGACGCTCGGCGGCATCTTCGTCGACGGCAAGGTCCGTTACGGCATCCCCCTTCCGGACGTGGCCTCGATCCTCGCGGGCTTCAGACCGTCCACCACGATCAAGGGTTTCGACGCGATTCCCCCGGCCGTGCGCCCCGATGACGGGGTGGTGAGCGTCGTGCACCTCGCGTTCGACGTCATGGTCGGAACCGCCTCGCTGCTGTTGCTGATGTCGCTGTGGTTCGGCTGGCTGTGGTGGCGGCGTCGCGAGGTCCCGGTGAACCGCTGGTTCCTGCGCGGTGCGTCGGTGTGCGGACTGCTCGCGCTCCTGTCGTTGTGGAGCGGCTGGGTGGTGACGGAGGTCGGCCGGCAGCCGTGGACAGTCGTGGGCCTCCTGCTGACGAGGGACGCCGTCACCACGGTGGGTAATCTGTGGCCGCTGTTCGCCACGGTCCTCGCCATCTACCTCTGTGTCGGGGCGGGCGCGGTGCTCGTCCTGCGGGCGATGCATCGTCGCTGGCTGCGTGAGGGTACCCAGGCCGTCGCGGTTCCCTATGGGCCCGAGCCGGTGCCGGCGACGAGCGAGCGCGGGTTCGGCGGTGATGACGTATGAGCACGCTGACCGCCGTGGTCCTGTTCGTCGGCGTGATCGCCTACGCCCTCTTCGGAGGTGCCGACTACGGGGTCGGTTTCTGGGATCTGACAGCCGGTGGGCGTCGGCGCGGTCGCCCCGTCCGGGAGTTGATCAACGTTTCCATCAGCCCCGTGTGGGAGGCCAATCACACGTGGCTGGTCTTCATCCTGGTGATGATCTGGACGGGATTTCCGCAGGCCTTCACGGCCATCACCACCACTCTCTACATCCCCCTGGGCCTGGCGGCGCTGGGCATCGTGTTGCGGGGCGCCGGCTTTGCCTTCCGCCACGCGTTGGCGGGCGGTCGGGGCGAGGCGGTCGCCGGTGTCGTCTTCGCCTCTTCGTCGGTGGTCACGCCTTTCTTCTTCGGCGCCGTCGCCGGCGGGATCGCCTCCGGCCGTGTTCCCGCGGCGGGGCACGGTGATCCGCTGTCGAGTTGGCTCAATCCGACGTCGGTTCTCGGCGGCGTACTCGCCGTCACCGCCTGCGCCTACCTTGCCGCCGTGTTCCTCACCGGACAGGCCCGGCGTCGGGCGCAGTCCTCTTTGGAGACGGCGTTCCGTCACCGCGCCTTCGGTGCCGGCATCGTCGCGGGGCTGGTGGCGCTGGCAGGCGTGTTCGTCCTCCGTGCGGACGCTCCGCGGCTGTTCCACCAGCTGAGCAGGGTCGGCGCGCCGCTGCTGGTCGTCTCCGCCGTGTGCGGTCTGGCCGCGCTGCTTCTGCTGCGCAGGGGCAGCCCGCCCGTCGTCCGTACTCTTGCGGCCATCGCGATCGCCGCGGTCGTGGCGGGCTGGGGGGTCGCGCAGTATCCCTACCTCCTGGGCACGCATCTGACCATCCAACAGGCGGCGTCCCCGTCGGCCACCTTGTGGCAGTTGTTCGTGGTCTCCTGCGTGGCGACGGTCCTGGTCGCACCGTCGCTCCTGCTGCTCTACATCCTGCAACTGCGGCGCAGACTCGGCTGACGGGGAGGCGCGATCCGTGACGACCACCACCGGCCCGGGGCCCAGGGCGGCTGTCCACCGTCCCGGTCCCGCTGCCGCTCCCACCGGGTCTGTTCGTCACGCAGCGGCTGATCGGCCGGTGAGCCGTCGGACGGCACGGGTCTCAGTGTGATGATGTCCGAACCCGGATCCGTTCGGCGAGCCCGGCCCGCCGACCCCGACGAGGAGGGAGGGGCCGGGCCGTGGGCAGCCTCAGCGTGCGGTATGCCGGGTCGGTCGCCGTCGGGGCGGCCTGCTCGGTGGGTCCCTGCCGGCGGGGAACGGGTACGCGGCTCTGCTTCAGGGGTGGGGCGGGCGCGGCGTGGCCGCGGGAACCGGTCGTGGTGGGTGACCGATGAGGGAACTGGCCGTGGTGGGTGACCGACGAGGGAACTGGTCGTGGTGGGTGACCGATGACGATCGCGGCCTTCTTCGTCTGTCAGGGCCTGACCCATCAGCGGGTCCCGCCCGTGCCACCGCTTCCGCAGCCGAGCCCCAGGCAGATCCCGCCGCGGCCGCCGGTGCCGCCTGTGCCGCCGCGGCCGCCGTCGCCGGTGCCCGTCGCGGCTCCACCGGTGCCGCCGGTACCGCCGTTGGCGCTGCCGGCGCAGATCCCGGCGCAGATTCCGCCCTTGCCGCCGGCGCCGCCCTGGCGGCCCGGCGCGCCGGTCGTACCGGTGCCGCCGTTGGCGCTGCCGTTGCACAGTCCGGCGCAGATCCCGCCCTGGCTGCCGTTGCTCCCGTTGACGGTTGCGTCGCAGTTGCCCGCGCACACCCGGTCGCCGATCCGCACACTGCCGTTGCTCCCCTTGACGTCGCCGAACCGGCCGCTGCCGAACAGGCTGCCGCCGCCCGGTCGGGTGCTGTCAGCGGGAAGCTGCCGGGCGGCCGCGACGGCCGTATGGCTCTGCGGCGCCGGTGCCGCCATCGCGGCCGGCGCGCCGACCGCGATGGCGGCGGTCAGGGCGGTCGAGACCGTGAGACCGAGACGGACCTTCCAAGAACTCATACGCATGGCATCCCTCTTTCCGGAGAGTTATTTCCCGTACTGCGGTTTCCGCTGTATCTAATAAACCCGGTCAAGGCGCTCGTCGTCACGGTCCGGGAATTCGGGGCTTGACAGGAACGCCCCGGCCCGCACGGGGCCGGGGCTTCGGGGAGGATTCTTCAGGAGCTGAAGAGGGAATTGAGTGCTGCCAGTGCGGCCCAGTCCCCGTCGCGGAACTGCTTGTCCCAGGTGTCGAACTCCTTCTCGGAGATCTTGTACTTCTTGATGACGTCGGGCTTCTTCGCCTGCCCGGATTCCACGATCAGCATGATCCGTATCTTGTCCGTTCCCGTGAGATCCGACTTCGGCTTGTCGGGCAGGTCACCGGACGTGAAGCAGCCGAGCCGGCCGGGCTGACCGGGCTCTCCCGGCTGGCCGGGCGCACCGCCCTTGCCGCCTTCCCCGCCCTCCCCCCCTTCCCCGCCCCGGCCGCAGTGGGCGGGGTCGGCCGGGGCCGCGTGGCTGGTGCCTGTGGTGACGTCCGGCGCCGCCTGGGCGGCGCACGCGGTGCCGGTGGCGAGGGCCACCGAGGCCACCGCCAGGATGAGCGGACGCTGCCAGCGAGTTGTGGACATGGGGGGTCTCCGTTTTCCTTGATCGAGGTTGTGGTTCTGCGGGTGCTGCGCCGGCCGCCCGGCTGTGCACACTGGTCGGTGGGGAGCGGGCGTGGTGGCCGGGGCTGGGGGACGGAGACCGCGCGGGCCTCCGTCCCCGACCGGGGCGAGACGGTCAGAAGATGCTGCCGCCGCCGGCGCCACCGCCGCCGCCCAGGCCGCCGAAGAGGACGCCGAGCCCGCCCGCGCCGCCCTTGCCGCCGCTGCCGCCCTGGAAGACACCGAAGCCTCCGTTGCCGCCCTTGCCTCCGTTGCCGCCCTTGAGGATGCCGTCGCCGCCGGTGCCGCCGGAGCCGGCGCTGCCGCCGAACAGGCCGGTGCCGCCGTCACCGCCGATACCTCCGTTGCCGCCGACGACACCGTCACCGCCGCCACCGCCGCCGCCACCACCGCCGCCGGACAGGATGCCGTCGCCGCCCTTTCCGCCCTTGCCGCCGTCGCCGCCGATGCCCAGGACGCTGCCGCCGCCGGAGCCGCCGGAGCCACCGCCACCACCGATGAAGCCGCCGCCTCCGGCACCCCCGTCACCTCCGGCGCCGCCGCCGTGGACGAAGCTCACGACCTGCGCGGCATGCGTCGGGGCGGCCGTCGCGGCGGACGCGGGAAGGGCGATGCCCCCGGTGATGACCGCGGCCGAGGCGGCGAGTGTCGCGAGGCGGAAGCCCCGGCGCTTGGAACGGACGTCGCTGGTGGTGTGAAAAATACGGGTCATGGGTTCTCTCCTGTCGATATGGGGGCTCTTCTTTTTGCCCCGGAAATCCCGGACGATGACCGGCGGACCGCTTTTACCGGACAGCCGTTCGGGACAATTAGCGGTTTCGGTGAAAGAGGGAACCCTCTGTGAGGATTTCCGTCCTGCCGTGTTGCCTCGTTTGTTGTCCGGATTTCCTTTCCGGTGAGGCCCGCACTTCAAGTAGGCCCCGTGAACACCGCACGGTCACGTTCCGAGGGGTCGTGACTTGACCCGGCGGGATGGATCGGGTAAAACCGGGCGCCGTGCGGCGGTCCTGGGACAGCGCTCCGCCTACGTGACGTCCGGTGCGACGTACGTGAGTGGTCGCGGCGGCCCCCGCGATGCCGTCCGCGTCCGTCACCGTCGTACCGTCGGCGGGGCTGCCGGCTGAGGCGCCCCGGAAAAGTTGTGGGCCGCTGTCGATCCGGCCACCTTCCGTTCGACGTCATGATGTGCGGCGCCTCGCCGCACGATGACGCGACAGGACCTGACGAGGAAACACGTGGATCAACTGCTGAGAGTCATGAATTTCTGCGTCTCGGGTGACGGAATCGGTGCCGGTGAGCACCAGAGTCTCGAGCGCCCGTTCGGATACGACCACCCCGAGAGGCTCTTCGCCTGGGCCGGAGCCACGGCGAGCTGGCCCAGGCGCACGGATCCCGGGGGGAGCCGGGGCCTGGACGACTACTTCACGCGCGACTTCGCACGCAATATCGGTGCCGAGATCATGGGCCGCAACAAGTTCGGGCCTCAGCGTGGGCCCTGGCAGGACCATGAGTGGTGCGGCTGGTGGGGGGACGAGCCCCCGTTCCGTACGCCGGTGTTCGTCATGACCCACCACAAGCGTCCGTCGTTCACGCTCTCCGACACCACGTTCCACTTCGTGGGCGGAGACCCGGCCGCGGTCCTCGCACGGGCTCGGGAAGCGGCACAGGGCAAGGACGTCCGGCTCGGCGGCGGGGTCACCACCATCCGGCAGTTCCTTGATGCCGACCTCGTCGACACCATGCATGTGGCGGTCTCGCCGATGAAGCTCGGGTCCGGCCTCCGGCTCTGGGAGTCGCCCGACGAGTTGCTCGACCGGTTCCACTTGGAGGTCGTGCCCAGCCCGAGGGGCGTGCGGCACCACCTGTTCTGGCGAAGGTGACGCGAGGGCCCGCATGGGTTGAGGCCGCGACTGCGAAGGGCGTCCGTCCCGCCGGACGCCCTTCCTGCCGCGGATGCGGGTACGTTCCCTGCTTCGGGCGGCGAGTGCCGCGCGGTGGCGGTCGGGCGGCGGTCGGGCTGCCGCTCTTCCTGGTCCGCCTCGCCGGACCACGCACCTCCGGTGCGTCGGCCGAGGCCGTTCCGCCCGCCGACGGCGCGACCGCGCTCACCGGCGGCGCAAGGCCGCAGGCGCCGCCGCGTGCTCGCGCTGCCCGCCGCGACGGCCGGCCGGTACCCCGGCCGCTTCTCCCACAGCACGCCGAACCGGTCGTACAAGAACGTCCTGGTCTCGGAGGCCGCGGGAGGCCTTGTCGGCGTTGGACCCCGTCATCTGAGGGATCGGTCGGCCGTCGATCTTCTGGGCGATCAGCGCTTTGCCGACCCGCCCTTGGCGTGCAGGCTGCTTCTCCGCACTGTGTCAGGGCGCCCGCCTACTCCTCCTCCTTCGGATCACTCTCACGGGCTGCGATAGGTTGCCCGCCATGAGCGGACTCGGACCCGTCGCCTGGCCTCCTGCCCCGATAAGGACAGAACGGCTCGTGCTCCGCGAGTCCGAGGCCCGCGACCGTACGGCGTTCATCGAGCTGTTCTCATCGCCGGAAGTGCGCACATACCTCGGAGGCCCTCGACCGCGTGACGAACTCGAACGCGCGGTGCCTGAGGTGCCCGGGCGGCGCCCTGGCCTTTTCGTGATCGATCTCGACGGAGCGATGATCGGCACGGTCTCGCTCGATCGGCGCGACGCGGAGCGTCCGGGTCACGTCCTTCCGAATGCCGGGGAGGCCGAACTCGGCTACATGTTCCTGCCCAGGGCGTGGGGATGCGGATACGCCGCCGAGGCGTGCGCGGCGGCACTCGGCTGGTTCGCCGACGTACTCCCCGGCGAGCCGGTGGTGCTGTGCACCCAGAAGGCCAACGACCGCTCGATGCGCCTCGCGCTGAAGCTGGGGTTCGCCGAGGTGGCGAGGTTCGAGGAGTTCGGCGCCGAGCAGTGGTTCGGCGTGTGGTCCGCGGTCACGCCGTCCCGTTGAGCTGGAGTTCAGCCCAGCCCGCAGCGATCAAGTGCAGCGCGAACGCGGTTGAGCCCCTCCACTCTCCAGCGGTCCCGGTCAGGCATTTGGTCGTCACGGCGCCAGCGCCAGGCCGAGAACAACGCCCAGTTCAGGGCGCGGCAGCGCTGAGTCAGGTCGTGGTCAGCTTCCGCATAGTGCTTTCCCGCTTCTTCGGGCGCATGGGAGAGATCGAACTCGATCGGCCCACGGCAGCACGTGGCGAGGTCCACGAAGAGCGGCCCTCTCCTTGTGTTCAGGAGGTTGCCCGGATGCGGCTCGCCGTGCAACAGCTGGTCGCCGGCTTTGTCGATGCTGATCGCGGCGCTCAGACCACCGAGTGTGGAGCTGAGGAGTTCCCGGTCAGAATCGGGTAGCTCGGGGGACCGCTCCCGGTCGTTCACCTCTCTCAGCGCCACGGCGACTCGATCGGTGAAATGCGGTGCGTCCAGATCGATCTGACGCAGGGCGGCATGGTGCCGCCTGAGCGCGTCCGCGTGGTCGGCGGGCGCGATCTCTGACCCCACAGGTGCGTAGTAGGTCCACAGCGAGATGGCGAAGGCATCACGCAAATAGACTCGAGGGGCGACTCGAGGGTCGAGCTCGGCCACCGGAGCGTCGACGTCGGCGAGATGGTGAGCGACCTCTACTTCGAACTCGGAATCAGCCCGATGCCCCGAAGGCGCGACCCGAGCCAGAACATCGCAAGGGGCCAGGCGCAGTGCGACGCGGTCCGAGTTGTGGATGACGACCACATCGTTGACCTGAAGGCCCAGCTCCGAAGCGGTCGCCCGTCCTGCCTCAACTGCGCGGCGGAGTTCCCATGGCTCCATAGCGGCCTCCTTGATCGCTGAGTTCACATACACGTCTGGGAGCAGCTGGGCGGTTTGGTCGGGGTTCTCCTATCCTTCGATTTCGCCGAGCCATTGCTCTTCCTGAGCCCTGAGCCCTGGGCCCTGGGCCCTGAGCCCTGAGCCCTGAGCCCTCTTGCGCCTCAGCAAGAGATCCTTCTCCGACCCGGCGAGCCTCGGCAACACCTTTGGGCTGACCTGGAGCGGTCAGGGCAGGTGCCGGCGAGTCTCTGTCCAGGCGAGGAGTTGATCCCGTATCGGGCTGGGTCGCAGGTGGTCGACAAGCCGGTCCAGATGGGCCGTCAGGTTCTTGTGCCGCCGTAGCTCGCCGATCTGCTCGATCGCGAGGTCGCGCCAGTGAGTGGCGAGAGCACGGGCTTCAGCAGGGGTGAGGGCGAGCGCGGTGACTGTGTCGGCCGCCAGTGTCTCGGGGCTCCAGTCATGATCCTCGTCGTCGGGGCCGAGCTGGTCGATCACCCACATCCGGAGCATGAAGTTGTGCTGAGTCGCTCGTGCTCGATCCCACACACTGTCGCCGGGCAGACGCTGGTTGGCCTGCAATGAAAGCTTGGCCCACTGTCGGCGGGCCTCGGGGGGTTCGTCGGCGCGATAGGCATGGCCCTGCGCGACGACACGTACCGCCTCAAACTGCTGGCCCTGGGCGTTTTCGGTGAACGACCGAAGTCGCTCGATCGTCCAGGTGCTGAGGTCGTTGGTGGGGTTTTCGTGATCGGCGTCGGCGTTCAAAAGTCCTCGTTCCTGGTGGTGGGCATGCCGAGCTCGATGTGGGGACGCCGGTCGACGTGGGCGAGCCTGTCCTTGGCTTCCGCAAGGCTGACACGCAGACCTTCGACTTCGCCGAGCCCCGCTCGCGCTCGGCCTCGGCGATTCGGGCGATGAGACTGTCGCGGATCTCGACCAGCCGGTCGCGCTGGGCAGCGTCGGGCCAGAGCATCGGGCAGCACGCACCCTTCTGTGAACTCGCCGTCGCGCGGTGATCGAGTCAGGAAAGTTCATACTCGCGGTTGAGTTCGTGGTAGGCACGAAAGCCGAAGAAGCGCAGGGCGTCGTTGACTGCTCCAGACTTGATCTCCTGCAAGGTCCAGGGATGGGCGGAACAGTCGTCGGTCGCCACGCCTCCGTGCTCAAGCAACAGTTCGACCAGTTGGTGAACCTCTGCGGTTCCGTCGATCCGTCCGGAGACGTCGAGCTGCACTGCCCACGTGGGACAACGCCCGACGGCCGCTTCGAGGGCCGCCAAGTCGTCGGGACCCCAGCCGGAGAAGAGGTGGCCGGCCTGCTCATCGTCGGCTTCGACGTAGATGTAGAGGTTGCCCTCCGCAGTCCAGGGATCGCGCTGATCGGGCAGGTGTCGAGCATCTGACACAAGCGTGCTCATGAACACAAGGGGACCCGAAGGCGCGTGCACAGTGCGGTCACGACAGGTGGTCGCTCGCGGGCCGGGAACAGGCCCGCGAGCGTGCACGAGATCGTGTCCAAGCTGGCGAAGTCCAGCGAAGGCTGCCGCTCCCTCAGGTAGTCCACGATCAGATCGCGGACCCGCCGGCACTGGATGCGGTAGCGGTCCACAAGCTCCTCGACGCTCAACTGGCCAAGGGCAAGGTCGCCAACCTGATGTCGCGGATGAGTCCACCCTCGCAGGCCAGCAGGGTCGCGATGCGTGTCGCGGTGATCTGGGCGTCCTTGCGCGAGTTCGCCGGCCCGGATTCGGCCAACTGGTGCAGGCGGCGAACCCGTTCGGATCGCCGGGCTGAGCCATGGTTGTCGGCGTACTCGGTGAAGTGCTCAGTCGAGCACAGATGAACGTGCTCAGTTGTCAGAGGCTGTGACTGACGCCCTGTCGGCCCTGATCAAGTCCTTTGCGAGGCTGAACTCGTTCCGCCTATCGTTCGATTCGGCGTCACAGTGGACGCTCAACAGGGCAGTTCCTAAGGCACGGGGGAGCGATCGTCGTGGGTGTCTTTGTCCGGATCAGGGGGTGGTTGGAGTGCGACGACCGGCAGCTTGCCCAGGTCAAGGAGATCGTCGGCTCCGAGGACCCGGATCGGACGTATAGCGGAGGCTGGGGCTTTCCGGCGCGGCAGTACAACTGGACCAACTGGGTTTTCTTCGGCGCTGACATGCGCGAGCAGTCCGTTGACTGGTTTCTGGAACAACTGCGTCTCGTAGCAAGGATTCCTGCCTCCGATGATGACAACGACCTGGTCATCGGCCTCTTCCTCGTCAGCCACGAAGTCCGGGGCATGAGTGAGTGGCAGGTCCGCGATGGGGCTGTAGCGATCGGAAGCGCAAGCGGGGAGTACCAGTACCTCGACGAGTAGAGCCGCCAACCTACTGGCTGCACGACTCAGGCGATCAGGCCGCGTCGGTGTCGCCTTCGATGGCGGCGAGCCGGTTCCTGAGCCGGTAGCTGAGGCCGTTGATGGAGATCACGCGGCAGCCGTGGCGGAGGCGGTCGAGGATCGCAGTGGCGAGGACTGCGAGGACTTCGTCGCCGAAGACCTGGCCCCACTCGCTGAAGGTCTTGTTCGAGGTCAGAATGATCGAGCCTTTTTCGCGGCGCTTGGAGATCACCTGGAAGACCAGGTCGGTCTCGGCTCGTTCCAGGGGCTGGTAGCCCACTTCGTCGACGACGAGGATGCCTGGCCGCAGGTAGATGCCGAGTTCGCTGGTCAGGCGTCCGGCGGCTTCGGCGGCCTCGGCGGCTTTGAGGTTGCGGACCACGCCGTCGAGGCTGGTGAAGTAGATCGAGTAGCCGGCCCGGCAGGCGGCGACCGCGAGCCCGACGGCGACATGCGTCCGTTGCCCTCCCCGTGGCCGACCGGCCGGCGCTCGCGGGCGCGCATGCTGCGGACGGCGGTGCTCGCACTGCGGGTGCCTGACGTCACCTACCCGAACCGGCGGCAGGCACGGCCCGAGACCGCGCCTGCCGCCGGAGAGCCGGCAGGCGAAGGTGATGCCGAAAGCCTGGAGCGCGGGCTTCCAGCGCATGCGTGCTGACGGGCCCGGGCCAGATCGAGAGTGCGCCATCCGGACCACGCGACGTGGAGCAGAAGCTCCACCAGCCCGTCCTCGCATCCGGCCAGCTCGTTGAGGCTGGACGGCGGGCGTCGCTTGGCCGCAGTGCCGGGCGTGGCCGCGGGCGGATCCGCGAAGCGGGCATACACGGCTGAGGCCGGTGGCTCGGTGCGGACTGTGGCTGTTGCTCTCTGGTGAACGACGGTTTCCCCGTGTAGCGTCGCTGCAGATGTCGTGGTTCGCAGTACCTGCCCGCGCCGTGGCGCGGGTGCTTTGCTGTGCAGGGCCGGACCAGGGCGATCAACTCCAGGGCCGCGCGGTGCGGTTCCTGACATGGACTGAGAGGCATCAGCATGGCCAGCGGAACCGTCAAGTGGTTCAACGCCGAAAAGGGCTTCGGTTTCATTCAGCAGGACGGCGGCGGGCCTGACGTCTTCGCGCACTACTCCAACATCAACGCCTCCGGCTTCCGTGAGCTGCAGGAAGGCCAGGCGGTCACCTTCGACATCACCCAGGGTCAGAAGGGCCCGCAGGCGGAGAACATCACGCCTGCCTGACCCCTCGGACATGCGGGGCCCGGAGCAGGTGCTCCGGGCCCGTTCCGTACGGCTCGGGCCCGCATCTCCCTTCCGGAGCCGTGGTGATGACAAACCGCTGCACATCGGGATCGACATCGGGCAGCCTCACCTCGACCCGGGCGGCCTCCACCTGCTGCAGCGCCGTCGATGGTGGCATTCGGGTGGTGCCGGTCTCGCGTCCTCTCACCTGGCATGTCCCGAACTACGCCGCCGCCCACGGCCAACTCTCCGCAGGGCGCCGCCAGCTCACATCATCTGAGTTGCACCGTTGGCTGGACAGACCCTGACCAGGTGCCTCACCCGCCGGAGCCGCCCCAGAAAGGCGCGCGCCGCCGCCCGGCCCTTCGTCGGTGGCGTTTACCGCCACAATCCTGTCTCTTCACTGTGCCCGGTCCGGCTCGGATGCGGAGGCGCCGTTCGGAGGCTCGGGGATCGCGTCCGGTGCGGGGGCGGTCCTGGGTGCCTTGTCTACGGCGTCTGGACTGCGGGGTGGTTTCAGGCGTGGTTCGCCGGCACGGGGCAGCTGCCGCAGGCGGAACTCGTCCGGTTGCTGGGCACGTATGCGGCCCGGGTGATGACGCCGCGCGGATCGACCGCTGTGACCGGCCTGGAGCTGTTGACCGCGCTGCATCCGCCTACCCGCGCCTCCGAGCCGGATGCGACGGGCAAGCGGCATTCCGAGCACAACCCCGGTTCGCTGGGCAAGGACTCGGTGGACTGCGCGCCCTGCGAGGCACCCGACGGGCACCCGATCCTGGCGGACCTGCCGCGCTTCGACCGCCGTACCCCGGCGGAGGTCCTGGTTGAGGAGGCGTACGACGGGGCGCGCCCGCTCACCGACGCCGAATGCCTGCGCCGCAACCTGGTGCGTGAGATCGGCGTGAACATGGCCTTCGCTGCCGGCGGGAACGGCCTGGTGGTCGGCCTTGGCGCGCCGATGCAGGTCAAGAACCCTGTGTTCGATCTGAAACTGCCCGGTTCCTGGCTGGTCGATCTGAGCCATTGTCGACCTGTCCCGTGTGAAGGTCGCCAAGGACTAGTGGGGGGACCTGGACGCCGGGCTGCTGCCCAGTCCGTTCACGTCGAGGGGCGAGCGCCCGCCGGGGCCGGCCTGGTACGCGACGCCGACCGTGGCGTAGGCGGTGGAGCTCGGCTACGACGTCGTGCCGATCGGGGCGTGGGTGCGCCGCGACAACGGGCGTGACCTGGACGGCTGGTACAACCGGTTGCGCGACGCCTGCGTCGCCACGATGGCCGACCTCGGGGTGGGCGCCGATCTGTCGCTGGTGGAGTTCTTGAAGGCGATGGACGGCTACCGTCAGCGCGACCCGGAACTGGCGGTCGTGGTGTCCGCGATGCCTCGACACACACCATGAGCGCCAGCTCTCCGGGGTGCGCCTCGGTCCAGGCACCGGTCGCCGTCAGCCCGTTGAGGCCGGCGTTGCAGCCCATGCCCACCACGTCGAGGCGGGCGCAGTGCCGGCTGATGCCCATCTCCTTGATCAGCAGGGCGGAGAACCCCGGTGTGATGAACCCCGTGGAGGAGACACAGCACAGATAGCGCAGATCACCGAGGTCTTTCCCGGCATCGCGCAGACACCGCTCGACCGCCTCCCGTCCCATCGCCAGCCCCTGCGTGACATGCTTATGCAGCAGCTCTCCCTGGCTTTCTGCTCGTGGCGCGCCGTCCGGACCCGGCGGCGGCAGGGTCAGACCGCGGCGCTCGATGGCGCTGTTGAGGAAGACCGAGCGGATGCGCGGGTCGGTGATGGCGAACAGGTCGAGCAGTTCCCGCTGGGTGTACGTCGTGGCGGGCACGGACGTGCCAACGCCGATGATCCTCGGCGGGCGCCGCGCGGGGGAGTTCACGAGAGGTAGTCCTCGGCCTGGCCCTCGCGGACCGTGTCGAGGGTGAAGCAATGGAAGCCGCCGCCGAACAGCCGCCGGTGGCGGTGGCGCACCGGTACGGGGGTGAAGCCGTGCCGTTCCAGCTCGCGCGCCAGCTCCGGGCAGGCCTCGTTGACCAGCACGGTGTCCGGGGACACGGAGAGCACGTTCAGGTCGATGTAGGGGCTGGTGAGGATGAGGTCGTCATCGTCGTACTGCGGGAAGGTGTTGTGCTCCGGCGTCGGCGGCACGATCAAGTCCCACTTACGCAGAGGTTCGGGGAGCTTCTCGGCGACCTCCGCCGAGCGGACCAGCAGGGTGCCGGGGCGCAGGGCCAGCACCATGCTGTCGATGTGGCTGTCGCTGAGCCGGTGCACCCGGTGGATGCGGAACCGGCCCTCCAGGTGCCGTTCGAGCCAGTCGCAGGCCAGGGCGTGGTTTGCCGTCGAGACGTTGACGACGAGGTCTCGGCCCAGGCGCAGACACTGTGCCCCGTCGAACATCAGCTCAAGTCCGACGTCGTACGGCGACGGCTGGGGGTCCTCGATCGGCTCGGTGGGACCACCGGCCGTCGTGGTGCGGGCGTAGGAAAGGTCGAAGGAGGAGTCGGTCATCAGCGGACTCGGCATGACCGTCCATCGCGCGCCCTGTTCGAAGTACCGCTGGAAGACAGGGGTGAGGAACTGGGTCTCGAAGTACCGCGAGCGGATCATCGGCGGAGTCTCGATGATTTCGTTGCCGACGATCAGCGTGTTGTCGCGGACGTTGAGCGGTGGGACGACGGACGCCGTCCAGGCTGGGGTGCGCACCTCGGCGGTCGCCGCGTCCAGGGGCAGGGGCCGGTGCACGGTCGCCCCCAAAGACTCGAGGGTCTTGACGATGCCGTCGAGGTCCTCGTTCAACTCGTCGACGTATCGCTGCTTGATGGGCTGGCTCGCTCGGTTCCCGCCGTTCGCCGTGAGCCGGGGGTAGTACCACTCGGACCGGGAGGCGTTGTCCTTGGCGATGTTGTCGTGGAAGAAGAGGTCGAAGGAGAGTTCCCGCTCGTGTGAGACGTAATTCTCGGCGGAGCCGACGATCACCTCTTTGAGAGGCGACCACTCGTCGAAGCTGTTCAGACGCATCAGGAGTTCCTTTCAGGAAGAGTGCTTCTCGCCGACGGTCAGGCCGTGTTCGTAGGGGAAGCCGCGTACGGTCGTGATCCGATCGAAGCCGGCGCCCGTCAGCCAGTTCTCATAGTCGACCGCCGGGTAGGCCATGCCCTGGCCGCTGGCCAGGACGTTGAAGTAGAGGCCCAGACGGGCGGAGAAGACGCCGTCGGTCTCGTCGTCCGAGACGTTGTAGCCGTAGACGAACACCTTCCCGCCCGGGGGAAGTGCGTCGTACGCCTTGCGCATCAGCCTGGAGATCTGCTCGGGCGAGAAGATCTCCAGGACGTGGCTGAAGAGCACTGCGTCGGCGCCCGTCGGAAAGGCGTCCTCGAAGATGTCGCCGGGGTGCAGGGTCACCCGGTCGGTGTGGTCACTTGCGAGACGGGAGACGGTGGGCAGGTCGAAGACGGTCGCCGTCAGCTCCGGGTGGCGCTCGGCGAGCCGGAACGAGGTGGTGCCGTCGTCGCCGCCGACGTCCAGCAGGTGTCCTACGGACGCGAACTCGGGACGGGCCACGAGGGCGTCGAGGGAGCGCAGCGTGAACGCGGTCATGGCCCGGTGGAAGACCTCCTCCAGCTGCGGCTGGTGGGCCAGGCGCTGGTAGAGGGTGGTACCGGTGCGCGGGTAGGCGTCCAGGGCCGTGTTGGTGCCGGCCTTCAGTGCTGTCGTCAGCTGCGCGAACGCCGGGTAGTAGACCTCCTTCCAGCCCACCAGGATGTGCCCCCAGCTGTCGGCCTCGTCCGACGCCAACAGGTCTTGTGCGGTGGCCGAGTTGACGTAACCGCCGTCCTCGGTGCGCCGCAGCAGGCCCGTGGCGCACACGGCTTGGAGCAGGACACGCAGTTGGTGCGCGGGCAGACCGCTCCAGGAACGGAGGTCCTCGGCTGTGGCCCCGGGATGCCCGGAAAGCCGTTGGGCTTCGGGCTGGTGCACAGCTTGGGTCCGGCCCTGGTCCTCGTCGGGCTGGCCGGCGCGGCGGACACCATCAGCGTCATCTTCCGCTCGACGGTCGTCCAGGTCGCCACTCCCGACCCGTACCGGGGCCGGGTCAACGCCGCCGAGTACGTCGTCGGTGTCGGCTGCCCGCAACTGGGCAACTTCCGTGCTGGCGCCGTCGGTTCGCTGACTTCGGCGTCGTTCGGCCTGGTGAGCGGCGGAGTGACGACGGTGATCAGCGCGGCACTCATCGGGCTGGCGCTGCCGGACTTCACTCGTTACCGTGCCGGCCGGGTCGCGGTGTGACCATCAGAAAGGAACGGGAGCCGTCATGACCGAACAGCATCCCCACGTCGACGACTTGGCAGACCTACTCGCCGAACTCGCCCGCGCACTGCCTGAACCCGGCTCGGAGGCCACTGCCCTGCACATCGGGATCAGGTCACCGTCGTACCAGGAAGGCACCCGGCGGGTCGAACTACCTGCCGAGGCGGGCCGTTGGATCGCCGAGACGCTCCGAAGGGAGCTCGCCACGCACGACAGCTCCCAGCCGGACGGCGACGGCCGCTGTCGGCACTGCCGGGGTACCGGCCGGACTCACACGGTGACAGCTTCCAGACAGCCGTGAGCGGTCGGCGTGCGCAGCCGTAGCCCTCAGTGCCGAACTTCTGGCACTTAGTGGTCTGGTTCGGAAGTCCTTCGGGGGTTGATCAAGGAGTCGAGGTGACTGAGGATTCTTCTGGGTGATCGGCTGTGTGCCGGTCGAGCCTGGCCAGGAGATCGTCCAGGTCGGAAGTGGTGAACTTCCACTGGAACGGCTGTGCCGTGGCGTTGTAGCGGTCCTCGAAGGCCCGGAGCCGGTCCCCGACCTGGGCCAGGTCGGTGAAGTCGTTGGGCGAGACGATCTTGCGCTGCACGACGGAGTAGTAGATCTCCACCTGGTTCAGCCATGAGGCGTGCACCGGGGTGTGGACCATGACCGCATTCGGGAACGCCGCGGCCAGCCGGTCGGCGGCCTTCGTGCCGCGGTGGGAGGAGCCGTTGTCCACGAGCCAGAACACGCGCTTCGCGCTGGCGTAGGGCTCGGTGCTCATGACCTGGGCGACCAGGTTCATGAACGGCGCGATGCCCGTGCGCGGTTCCGTGCGGCCGAACACCTTTGCGGCGTGGACGTCATAGGCAGCGAGGTAAGCCAGGGCGCCACCGCGTCCGTAGGAGTGGTTCACACGCATCGCGCGGGCTTGCCCGGAGGCAAGGGTGGGGTGGCAGCGGCAGCGAGCCTGGATGGAGGTCTTCTCGTCGGCGCTGATGACGTACTCGTCCTCGCCCAGAGCTTGGCGTTGCCAGGTGCGGGCGTACAGATCCAGGACGCGCTGGGCTTTGGCGCGGAAGTCGGGGTCGGTGATGAAGATCCAGGAGCGGTGCTGCCAGGGTTTGAGTGCGTCCTCGGCGAGCCAGCGGCGCACGGTGGAGGCGGAGATGTCGCCAGTGATGCCACGCTTGGTGAGTTCGGCGGCCAACTCCGGACACGACCAGCGCGCCAGCGGCACCGCACTCTCTGCGGGCAGGCGGCAGGCCAGCGCTTTGGCCTCGGTCACCTGGATCGAGGTGAACGACTGTGGCCGCCCCGACCGCTCGCGGTCGTTCAGACCGCGCAAGCCCCGCTCGGCGAACCGGCCGCGCCAGCAGCGAACTGTGTCCAGGTGCAGGCCGGTCTCGCGGGCGATCCGGGCGTTGGAACGTCCACGTGCGGCGTGAAGCACCACTTGTGCGCGTCTCCGCAGCCGGTGCTCGGTCTTGTGGCCGTAGGCCATCTTCTTCAGCCGCTCGCGCTCGGCGGCGCGCAGAGATATGGGGTGGGCGGCGGCAACGGGCAAGACCAGGCAGGCCGATCGGGAGAGGTGGATCACGACGGACCGTCCTGACGCACCCGGTCCCCGGCCCGCAGGGCGTGATGACCACGCCTTCCCGTCATCAGCCAGGCAGCGGACCAACCCCTGGCTGACGGCACGCATCTGCGGTTAGATACCGAGACCGCCTACAACGTGCGTCTCCTGACGGGTGAACTCTCCCGTCAGCAGCGGCATGACCTTGCCGATGGCAGCCTTCGCCTCGGGCAACTGCAACGACGCTTCGTGATGCTCCTTGCTCTCCCATACCTCACTCACCCATACGGTGTCTTCGTCGGTGGCCGATTCGGTCACAATGTAGAGATCACATCCCGCTTTGCGCAGACCGTCCGCGCCGGCGACCAGTACGGCGACCACCTCCGGTCGGTGACCGGGTTTGACTTTCATCGAACCGATGTAGCCGTAGCGCATGACACTCCTCTTGATCTCGAACGATATCCGCCAACGAACCTAGCGGCGTCGACGGCAGCTCGACTGGCGTACGGCGTCGACGGCGTGGATCGACAATCTGCCGCGCCTCAATGGCCCCGGAGTCAACCCCCGAAGGACTTCCGGAGCCGACCACGTAGCTTGACGTTTATCCTCGGCGGGCTTCCTGCTCCTTGATGGTCTCGGCGCGTTTGACGGTCTTGCCGATGTCGTGGCGCTTGGCGCGGTGTCTGTTCTTCGAACCGGGTGGTCGTCCCGGGCCGGGGCGGGATGGTTTCGGTGCGGCTGCCGGGCAGGCCGTGGTCGCTCGGAGGTTGCGAAACCCGCGGCGGACGCGGGCGGGGGTGAGGCGGCGGGGTTCGGTGCGGCGTTCCCAGGGGCGGGGGAGGTCTTCGGCGAGGGGGCGGGCGAGGCGGAGTTGGGTATGGGCGGCGATGACGAGCCAGGTCCACAGGTCGGCGGTGTCGGCGTGGCGGACCTGCGGGGCGGTCCACCCGAGTGTCTGCTTCATCAGCCGGAAAGTGTGCTCAAGATCGAATCTGCGCAGGAAGGACTGCCACCACAGGTCCACCTGAGCGCCGCTGGCGGAGCACCACAGCCAGACCGGTTTCGGGTCACGGTCGCCCGGCAGGCGCTCGACCTTGAGACGGATCAACGTGCCGTGCAGGATGGGCAGTTCCTCTTTGACGTGTCCCAGCCAGGGGCCGCGATGGGTGAGCCTGTTGCCAGCTGGGCAGGCGAGAGACCCGGACGCCCGCCACGCGGAAACCAGTGAGCGAAGTCCTCGTCACGCCACAGCCCGTCCAGGCGGTCTCTCACCCACATCGCCGTCGTGCCACCCGGGTTGCTCGCCCGCGCGATCTGCGCGGTCAGAAGCGGGACTTGCTCACCGGAACGAGGACGGAGCGACAACGGACACCTCGACAACTGCATGGACTCTCGGAACACCCCGAGCATGCCCGCCGATCACGCCGACGCACCGGGCAACTCCAAGATCCCCGACAGAGTCAAGCTCAGGTTTGGAAGCATTGCTTGTGCCCGTCCGCCGGTGTGAAGCATGCGCGGAGTCCGGTGAGGCCACTGCCGTCGATCATTGGCGTGACGAGGGGGCTCTCCGCGTCGTACTTGTCGGTGACCTTGACATGCTCGGATGCGCCACCCGGGGTGGACACGCTGAGTACGTCTCCGACCTGCGCGGTCCCCACCAGTGCCCACGCGGCGCGGCACTGCTTGCTGTAGACGACCTCCAGTGGTGTTCCGGTTGAAAGTTTCTGCTCGCGGAGTATTTCTTCCTGACGGGGCATCGCGCAGCCCTTCGCCGTCGGTTTGTGACCGGTACACGTCTGGGCGTGGCATCCGGGGGCGGGCCGTGCGGAGGACGCGGTCTTCGTGGGGTTCTCGGTGGCCGTATGAAGCAGGGCCGTCACCGCTATCGCGGCCGTGAGCCCGACCGCGCACGTGGCGACGAGGACCCCTTGGTGCCGCCGGATGCTCCGTATGTGTCCCCGGCCGGGTGCGGTGTGGCCTGTGGAAGTTCCGTGGTCGCCCGGCCGGTCGTCGGGTGACGGTGTTGCGGCCGCTCGGGCCATGGGGGGCGCCGTCGTGTTGGCCCGGCCGCTCCACTCCAGGTCGGCCAGTTCCCACAGCGCCACCAGACGCCCGGAGGGTTCACGTGCCACCGTGCACAGCGCCTCGACGGCTTGGCGCGGGGCGAGCTGCCTGCCGTTGAGGTAGCGCTCCCAAGAGGACTTGCTGTACGCGGTGCGCTCGGCCAGCGCAACCATGCTCAAGCCCGTCCGGGTCCTGAGATCGCGCAGTTCCCCGGCCAGCCGCGCGCACAGGGGCCCGGCCGCGGATGGTGCTGTATCCGTCATTTCCGCAGTACCTGCCACGTGTGCGGGCCCACGAGACCGTCAGGAGGCAGGCCGGCCTTGTCCTGCAGGCGCTTGACCGCCCGTGTGGTGTCCGGCCCGTAGACGCCGTCCACAACACCGGGGTCAAAGCCCAGATGGCGCAGCAGACACTGAGCCTCCACGACATCCCACCCCGGCCCGGCGAGCAGCGCGGTGCTGGTGCTGCTGTAGCCCGCGTACAGCCGTCCCGCCTTGTGCTTGACCACACAGGGATAGGTCTTCCCCGCCTTGTAGGCGAAGGCCCCGCGAGACGGAGAGGCCGAGCCCCCGTTCTCCCACGGCGCGACGACCAGGAGCCCGGCAACCAGCCCGCCAAGGACCACAGCCACAAGGACGCCGATCACCACCGTGCGCCGTGCACCCCGCGACTGGGGCAGATCCGGCCCCTTCGATGTGTCGGGTTCTTGCCGCCATGCCTCCTCAGCCACCTCATGAAGCACCAGAAGCCGTGTTGGATCGACACCGCCGACCCGCGCCAGCTCTTCTACTGCCCGCCGCGGCGGCAGCGCCCTCCCATTGAGGTAACGCTCCCAGGAGGAGCGGGAGTAGCCCGTCTTCGACTGCAGCGACGACAGACTCATCCCACTGTGATCCTTCAGCCGGCGCAGCTGAACGACCAGTCTTCGCGACCGCTCATCAAGTGAATCAGGCAATTCTTTCCAACGCGGCACGTTCCACCCCATACCACTTGCCGACCTGATTAGCTGTCACAATCATGCCGTCTCGGGGACGCGCCCGTAGGCGGCCTTTCGGTCAGCCCGGCCGCCTCCCGCACGTGCCGTCGCATCCCGGCCGCGCTTCAAACAGAGCACTGTCCCAGCAGGTCGGCGGCCGGGACGTCCCGCGAAGCCCTCAATCCAGCGCCGTTCCTGGCAGCCCGCACCGGTTGCCCTGCAGTCTCGGTGTGCCAGCCGGGCGGCGCGGTCCACCCCGCGCCGCCCTCGCCACGACGAGAAAGGAACACATTCCATGAACCATCGCAAGGGCCTGGTCCTGCTGGCTGCGGTCGCCTGCAGCCTCGCGGTATCGACCACGTCCGCCTCGGCGGCCGCCACCTCAGCCGACCCCAAGGTCACGGCTTCTGTCGTGCATCCGGCCAGCCGCTGCTTGGTTTGGACCAAGGAGACCACCAACTACATCGGCCTCACGGCCGGCTACTCCTGGGCCTGGAACGTCACCGTCCAGCCCGGTGCGACGGGGGACAGGGTCAAGGAGATCCAGTGCCTCACCGACTACTACGGCGAGGGCCCCAGCGCCCTCGACGGCATCTACGGGCCGGCTACCACCGCGGCTGTGAAGCGTGTGCAGGCGCGGTGCGGATTCTCATCCGCGGAGCAGGACGGCATCGTCGGCCCCATGACGTGGCGTTGCCTGCGAATTCCCTGACGGGGTGGTGCGGTACTGGCTGCGGTGCGCTCCAGCACGTAGATCTGTTCCATCTGGGTGGACATAGCCGGCAGTGCGGTTTCCCTCGCCCAGCACCCGCACCGTGTCGTGCAGTTCGCCGCCCGTGAGTGGGGCGCGCGTCGGCCGCTGCCGTCACATGCCTCCTTTTCCGGACCATGGCCTCCCGCGTACACATTGGCGGCACTTGTCATTCGGACTCTTCACGCCTCATCTGGAGGAAGAACTCACCATGCGTACCAACAAGCGTCTCTCGGCGGCATTCGCGGCTGCCGTAGTGCTCGCGGCAGGACTGGCCATGGCCCCGGCCGCGGAGGCTCGAACTCTGTCGGCGCAGACGTACACCTGTCACTACTCCGCCTCTGGAGGTCATGAGTACGCCGGCTACTACAGCGGCAACACGGTCGTTCCGTCGGCTTCCTCTGTGACGAATGCGGGTATCGAGGCGCAGTGCCTGCTGAAGTGGATCGGGTATTACCGCTACTCCGTGGACGGGATCTTCGGTGCGCATTCCCAGGCAGCGATGAAACTGGCTCAGGAAGCCATGGGAGGCGTCTCAGTCGACGGTTTTCCGGGGCCCCAGTCCTGGCCCGGACTGCGCTACCTGGCCGCCGGCTGAGTAGGGCCGGGGACTGGCGCGGTGGCTCACCCGTCTCCAGTCCCCGCTGGTTCAACCGTGATTCGCCACGCGGGCCTGCCGTACGCTGCCGTACTGCCTCCGGCGGCCCCTCGACAGGCCCGCTGCAGGTCTTCTACGGCCTGAGTGAGGCCGGCGCCCGCTCCGTCGCGGCCGGATCCCCCGAGGGAGAGGAGTGGCGCCCAAAAGCCCACGGCATCGACCGCACCATGTGCGACCGGGACTTTCCCTGCATGTGGACCCGCATGGAATGGACCCGCATGGAATGGACCCGGTGCGCTTGGACGACGTGTGAGACCTAATGCCTGTGAACAACGACCATCCCTCACAGGCTGGGAGCGACTCGAGGCGTCGGGAATCGGCCGACGCAGCCGGTGCGGCGCATAGAAGAGCAGACACACGTTCGAGTGGTGGGGGCCCGGTGCTCATGCTGGCTGCTGGACGGGAACCATCACGTCCGCGAATTCAGACATCGAAGTGCTCGTGGCATAGGGGAAGCTTCAGCCTCGGCTTCCTCCCGAGCCCGCTCCAGCGCCGGGTCCGCACCGAGCTTGCGGCGGACCAGATCGTGCAAGCGGTCCATCCCCGCATCCAGGGTCCGGTCGACCTCACCATCCGCCCGTCCCGCCACCCGACGCGCCTTGCCCACCAGCCACGCGAACACGTACCCGCACGACCAGCCCCAAGACCACTCACAACCGCGGTCCCTGCGCTGCAACTACTCACCCCGGCACAGCGCAGCCCACGACAGCCGTCACCACCCGACACAACGCCCACCGTTAAAGATCTCAGCCCCGTCGGGCACTTACCCGGCGGGGCTCTATGATGCGGCGAATTCCAAGGTCAACCGAACTCCAGGGGACCAAGCGGTACAGTGCGGTTAACGAGCGCTCCCGGTCTGTACAGCTCCACGCATCTGCCAGCGTCCGACCAGCGCGGAAATCGGAATGCTTACGGCAGCTACAGCTGCGGCAGTGATGGCGCCTACCCCCTGCAAATCCATGGGCTGATCTTGGACCAGCGGGCAGCCTCGTCGCTGCCGATTCACGTATCTGTGCTGGAGATGCGGCTACCGCTATCCTTCCCCGGCACGCCGCTGGTTGTGGGCCGGGCGTCCACGCGGGAGACAAGGGCACACCCGTGGCAACAAGAGATTTCGCTGTCCGTACCGAATCCCACGTCGCCAACCTCGGCGCCCTGGGTGAACTGCACTTCGTTCCGGAGGTCTTCGGGGACGAGTTCCTCGACGGCTATGCCAAGGTCCAGGAGGCGCAGGCCGCGCTTGGCGGCGAGCAGGACCTGACCAAGATGGAGCCAGCCGCGCTCCGCCAGGTCTACGGGGCGATGCGGCAGTTCTTGGCCAGCCTCATGACCCCGGAGACCGCCGAGCGGTTCCTGCGGTTCGAGGTCGTCAAGAGCGGCAAGGCCGTGGACCACTATCGCACCCGCGAGGAGGCCGACACGAAGGCGGCCGAATTCGGGCCGACAGCCCGCGTCGACGACAAGAGCATGCGTGTCCCCGACCGTGTCCTGGTCGAGCTGCTGGAGTGGACGACCGAGCTGTACGGAGGCGGCAACGACCGCCCTATTACACCGTCCAGCGGGTCCTCGCGAGCGTCGCGGAGGGCTGGGACGCCTGGGAAGGGCAGCTCGTGTCGACGGTCGCGATTTTCCCCACTTTGGCCGTTTGAACGCGTTGTAATTCCCCATTCTGAATTTTTGTAATTGGCCATGGGTAGCGCGGCGTTCGGGATCGAGGGACCTGGTCGTCGCGGAGCTGCTCATGTTCCTCGTCCTGCTGGTTCGGATGGCCGATGGGCAGCCCAGATGGCGAGGAGAAAGTTCGTCGTGGTCGATATCACCGAGATCTATGTCCACTGGTACGCGGGGCGCTCGAAGAGCGGTCTGGCCGCGTCGCTGGGGGTGGACCGCAAGACGGTCAGGAAGTATCTGAAGCCGGCGGAGGCAGCGGGCATCACGCCGGGCGGACCACCGATGAGCGAGGCCGACTGGGCCAAACTGATCAAGGAGTGGTTCCCGGAGGTCGCCGACCGGCGGCTGCGACAGGTGACGTGGGCGGAGATCGACAAGCACCTCGACTACACCAAGCCGCTGCTGGGGACGGTGACCGTCTCCACGATCCATCAACGCCTGCGGGACGAACGGAAGTTGCACGTCTCGCTGACGGCGTTCCGTCGCTGAGTGCGCGACACGATGCCGAGCGAGGTGACGGGCGCCCAGGTGACCGTGCCGCGGGACGAGGTCCCGCCGGGGTCGGAAGCTCAGATCGACTACGGCCTTCTGGGGCAGTGGGTCATCCCGCGGTCGGGCAAACGCCACCGGATCTGGGCGTTCGTGATGGAGCTGCCGTGTTCGCGGCACATGTTCGTGCGCCCGGTGATCCATCTGGGCCAGCATGCCTGGACCGATGCGCATGTCGCGGCCTTCGACTTCTTCGGCGGCGTCCCGCGCCGGCTGGTGCCGGACAACCTGAAGTCCGGAGTGGACAAGCCTGACCTCTACGACCCGAAAATCAACAAGGCGTATGCCGAACTCGCCACGCACTACGGAGCGTTGGTGGACCCAGCGAGGGCATCGAAGCCGAAGGACAAGCCGCGGGTCGAGCGGCCCATGCCCTACGTCCGGGATCCTTCTGGCGCGGGCGGGAGTTCGTCTCGGTCGAGCACATGCAAGCCGAGGCGGTGACCTGGAGTCGGCAGGTCGCCGGGCAGCGGCAGTGCCGGCCGCTGGGCGGGGCCACCCCGGCGTCGGTGTTCGAAGACATCGAGGCGGACGAACTGCTGCCGCTGCCACCCACCCCGTTCGTGCTGGCCCGCTGGTCAACTGCCGTGGTGGGACCGGACATTCACATCAAGGTCGGCCGCACCCTCTACTCCGTGCCCTGGAAACTGATCGGCAGGAGGGTCGATGTCCGCTCCACCGCCACCATGGTCCAGGTCTTCCACGAGGGCGACCTGATGAAGACCCACGCGGCCCTTGAGCAGGGCAAACGCACCGACAAGCTGGACTACCCACCGGAGAAGATCGCCTTCCAGATGAAGACGCCCATCTGGTGCCGCACCCAGGCGTCCCAGGTCGGGGACGGCTGCCGGACGGTCATCGACCAGCTCCTCGAAGTCCACGCGCTCTACCGGCTCCGCGCTGCCCAGGGGATTCTCGGCCTGCGAGGCAAGGACGGCGACGGCCGCCTGGACGCCGCCTGCACCAGGGCCCTCGCGGTCGGCGACCCCTCCTACCGCACCATCAAAGGCATCCTCATCGCCGGGACCGAGACCGAACCCGAGCCTGCGACCAGCGGTGATGCCGGAGCCGCAGCCTTCCTCCACGGCCCGGCCCAGCTGTTCGGCGACGCCGCGACGACCCCCGACACGACGGACGACGACCGCGACGACCAGGTCCGCGACGACGCGGAGGTGGACGCGTGATGACCGTGATGGACAGCGCCCTGCGCGAATCGCTCAAGTCCCTCCGCCTGTCCGGGATGGTGGAGACCCTCGACGCCCGTCTCGCCCAGGTCCCATGGCGGCGAACTCGGCCACCTCGACTTCCTCCAGGTCCTCTGCCAGGACGAGATCACCCGCCGCGAGACCGTCGCTTTCCAACGCAGGCTCCAACGAGCGAAGTTCGAGCAGCGGGTAGCTGGGAGGAGTTCGACTTCGCCGCCTCCTCCAAGCTACCCGCTGCCCAGATCCGCGATCTGGGAGCCCTGCGCTGGCTGCACGCGGGCGAATCCGTCATCCTCTTCGGTCCGGTCGGCGTCGGGAAAACACATATCGCCCAAGCCCTCGGCCACCTCGCCGTCCGCCAGGGCGCCCACGTCCGCTTCGCCAAGACAAGCCGCATCCTCGCCGAACTCGCCGGCGGCCACGCGGACCGCACCTGGGAGAAACGCATCCGCGAACTGGTACGTCCCGACGTGCTCATCCTCGACGACTTCGCGATGCGCCAGATGAACGCCACCCAGGCCGACGACCTTTACGAACTCGTCTCCGAGCGGCAGATTCGCCACGTTGGGCAGAGCTCCGTGAGGCGGTCGCCGGTGGCCCCGGGGCAGGTGCGGGCGAACGCGGCGGCGTCGGGACGGCTCTCGAAGCCCACGTTGGCGCGTCCCCCGGTCGCCCACGGCGGCGCCGTCCAGGCGGTCGGCGAGGCCGTGCCGCGCGGAATCCGGGGTGGCCGGGCCCTGCGGCGGGAAGACCGAGGCGATGACGAGGGTGTTCTCGTCCCGGTGGGCATACGCGGACGCGCCGATCTATACGTCGTGACGGCGCCGCCCACCGAACGCAGCTGGATGGCCGCCGGCTCCGGCCTGGCCGCCGTCGCAGTGGTCGAGCAGCCGTACGCCGACGTTCAGCAGCGGCGCGACGGCCGCGTTCGCCCGGCGGGCGTCGTCGTGGGCGATCACGGCGATGTCGGGCACGAGGAGTGCGGGGGCGGGAGCGGCAGTCACCCCGGCCAGGACCTCATGGCCCGGGGCCGCCACGGAAGGTGCGCCGGCCCGCCGTTACGCGGCACGCGGGGCTGTGACCTTCCTGCGGCAAGTGAGCAGGAGCGCTCTGCTGACCAGTTCCACGCAGGAGCCGAACCGCCGGCGCCACCGTCAGCAAATAGTACGGTTGCGTTTCTCCCGAGCCTGCTCTATGTTGATGGTACGAAACTGTTCCGTACTAAATGGAGTGCTGATGTCCCGTGACAACGACGATGCGATGATCCGCCGCCCTCGGATGACCCCCGAACGGGAGGCCGAACTGCTGGCCGCGACGGTGGATGCCTTGCGCGAGGTCAGCTATGACGAGTTGTCGATGGACCTGGTGGCGGCCAGGGCGCGCTGCAGCAAGGCCACGCTCTATCGTCTGTGGCCGGGGAAACCGCAGATGGTGGCTGCTGCGCTCTACGCCACGCGGCCGATGAGACCGGAGGAAATCGACACCGGCACGCTCCGCGGCGATCTGCTGGCCATGGTCGAGTTGTTGGGCCCCCTCGCGGAGAAGGACGCGCCGCTGTTCGCCGCGCTCGGACACGCTCTGCTGACCGACGAGAATCTCGCCGAAGCGGTGCGAGACACGCTGGTGGAGCCCTGGTTCGCGGACCTGACAGGGGTCGTCGACCGGGCTGTTGAGCGTGGCGAGCTGTCCCGCCGACCGTCTGCCACCGACTTCCTGCCGCAGATCCTGCTCAGCGTGATGCTCACTCGTCCGATGTTCGAGCGCCTGCCCGCCGACGCCGACTACCTCACCAGGTGTGTCGACCATGCGCTGCTGCCCGCACTGCTCCACACCTGATCGGCCCCCAGGCCGGCCCCTCAGAAAGTCATCGCATGTCCCGCACACTTGCTGACGAGACCTATGTCGGCACCGCACCCGCATCCCCCGACCAGGGACCCCGCCATCGGTGGTGGATCCTCGCCGTCATCTGCATCGCCCAACTCATGGTGGTGCTGGACGCCACCATCGTGAACATCGCACTGCCCTCGGCCCAGAGGGACCTTGGCTTCAGCGACGGCGACAGGCAGTGGGTCATCACCGCCTATGCGCTGGCCTTCGGTAGTCTGCTTCTGCTGGGTGGGCGTATCGCCGACACGTTCGGCCGCAAGATCACGTTCCTGATCGGACTTGTCGGCTTCGCCGGGGCTTCCGCCCTCGGTGGTGCCGCCACCAGTTTCGGCCTGCTGGTCGGCGCCCGTGCCGGGCAGGGCTTGTTCGGCGCGCTGCTGGCGCCCGCAGCACTCTCCCTGCTGACCACCACGTTCACCGACTCCCGCGAACGAGCAAAGGCTTTCAGCGTCTACGGCGCCATCGCCGGAGCCGGCGGCGCCATCGGTCTGCTGCTGGGCGGAGTCCTCACCGAGTACCTCGACTGGCGCTGGACGCTGTACGTCAACCTGTTCTTCGCCGTGATCGCCTTCATCGGCGGCATGACACTGTTGCAGCGCACCCCACGCGACAAGAACGTCAACCTGGATATTCCCGGCACAATCCTGGTCTCCACCAGCCTGTTCTGCCTGGTCTACGGCTTCTCCAACGCCGAGTCCCACGGCTGGAATTCGGCCGCAACCTGGGGCTTCCTGCTCGTCGGAGTCCTCCTGCTGGCTTCCTTCACCTGGTGGCAGACCAAGGCAGCCCACCCGTTGCTGCCCCTGCGAATCCTGCTGGACCGTAACCGCGGGGCTTCCTTCATCGCCGTCCTGATCAGCGGCGCAGGCATGTTCGGTGTCTTCCTCTTCCTCACCTACTACATGCAGCAGAGCCTGGGATACACACCGATCCAGACCGGCCTGGCCTTCATGCCCATGGTCGCCGGCCTCATGATCACCAACACACTTGCCACCACCAGCCTCATCCCGCGCATCGGCCCCAAGCCCGTCGTGCCGCTGGGCATGGGCATCGCCGCCGCAGGCATGGCCTGGATGACCACCCTCGACCTGACCAGCAGCTACGCCTCGCACGTCATGCCGCCCCTCATCGTCGTCGGTCTGGGTCTCGGTCTAGTGATGGCTCCGGCGATGAGCCTTGCGACATCCGGCGTCACCTCAACAGACGCCGGCGTCGCCTCGGCCGCCGTCAACACCATGCAGCAGGTCGGCGGTTCCATCGGTACCGCACTGCTCACCACTGTCTCGGCCGGCGCCGCCACCGATTACCTGGCCGGTAAGGACCCTCGGAATCCCGCAGTTCTCGCCCAGGCCGCCCTGGAGAGCTACTCGACCGCCTACTGGTGGGCGGCCGGCTTCTTCGCCGTGGGCCTGGTCGTCAGTGGGCTCCTCTACCGCCGCGGCGTGCCCCGACCGGACGCCAGCACGGCGCCTGCCGTCCACATGTGACACATCGAAAGGCCGCACGCATGTTCGAGACAGAAGCAATCCGCCGTCCGCGGCGCATACGACGACGATATCGCGTGCTCGTAATGGCGGCGGCTGTTATCCCTCTGCTCGCCGTCGGCTCCGACTTCGGCGTTCGCACGTACGCGGAATCGCAGACCGCACACGCCTTCCAGGACGCCACGGGCACCGCGACACCCCCGAAGGTCCACATCCGGGGATTCCCCTTTCTGACCCAAGCGACACGGGGGAACCTGGATCGGGTGGACATCTCAGCGCAGCAGATCCCGGCCGGGACGGACAGCCCGGTGCCGATATCAAAGCTGGATGTCGACATGAGGAAGCTCAAGCGGAACTCGGATGCGAATACCGCACACGCCGGCTCGGCCACGGCCACCGCGTTTGTCAGCTACCAGGACCTGACCAACGCGCTGGGCCTCGACGTGACAGCCGGGTCGACACCTGGGCGGATGAACGCATCGCTGAGCATCCCGGTGATCGGGGACATCACCGTGAGTGCCGCGGTGACCAAGGGCGGGCCCACCAGCATCGCCTTCAAGGTTCTGGGAATTTCCGCGAACCAACTGCCGGAATCCGTACGGAAGTCGATCGACAAGACCTTCGAAAAGAAGATCCCACTGCAGAACCTTCCGAAAGGACTGACGCTGGATCGGATATCCACGGAATCATCCGGCATCTTCGTCACGCTGTCCGGCCACGACGTCACGTTCAAGCCGTCCGGGACGTCCGGAACCCCCGGGTCGTCGGCCGCATAGCTGAATCCCGATTTCCAAGAAGGGAGAACCATGCCCAAATCACAGCCAGCCAAGCCCCAATCGGATTACCCGGTGGAGCGGCGCCTGGACCCTTTCGGGCCGGCGCAGCGCACGGAAGAGCAGCATGAGTTGCTTTCCACGGTCCTGGGTGACAACGCACCCAATCTCTTCAGCACCTTGGTGCGACATCCGGCTCTTTACCGAAAGTGGCTGCCCTTCTGCCTGCACCTGCTGACGGACTCGGCGTTCCGGACGCGGGAACGGGAGTTGCTGATCATCAGGACCGCTTCGTTGTGCGGCAGCTCCTACGAGCTCCATCACCACGTCGCTCTCGGCTCCGAGGTGGGGTTGACCGAAGACGAACTGGCCGCGCTCACCGGCGAAGCCACGGCAGCCTGGTCGACGCGTGAACGGCTGCTGGTGGCCGCGGTCGACCAGCTGCACGCGAACCACACGATCGGCGACGTCACCTGGCGTGCGCTCAGCGCGCTGCTGACCACCGAACAGCTCATCGAACTGCCCATGTTGGTGGGCCACTACGTCCTGCTCGCCGGAACGCTCAACTCACTCGGCGTACCACTCGACAGCGTTCAGGCAGAACCGAACACCGTCCGGTACCCGGACGCCGTCAAGTAACCGATCCATCCTAAGGAGGGCGCCGTCATGCGCCTCGGAGTCATCGCCAACCGGCTGGTCCTTGTCGACGGGTATGCGGCCGTCGACATCGAGCGGGCCAGCAACGGCCGCTTCCCGGCCGATCCCGCACAGCTCTTCGACCACTGGGAGCCGCTGGTCGAGTGGGCCACCACGGCCGAGCCCGACGGGGAGCGGCTGCCGCTGGACGGTCTGCAGAACCCGGTGCCGGCCCCCCGCCAGGTCTTCGCCATCGGCGCCAACTACCTCGACCACGTGGCGGAGGCCGCCGCCGCCCGCGGCCACACCGGGGACGTCAAGGCGCTGCTGCCCAAGGACCCGATGATCTTCACCAAGTACCGGACCAGCCTGTCTGGTCCGCACGACCCCATCCCCGTGCCCACGCGGAGCGTCGACTGGGAGGTCGAACTCGTCGTCGTGATCGGCCGGTACGGCGAACGGGTGGCCGAGAAGGACGCCTGGGATCACGTCGGCGCTCTCACCGTCGGGCAGGACATCTCCGAGCGGCCCATCCAAATGGCGGGGATGGCCCCGCAGTTCTCGCTGGGGAAGTCCTTCCCCGGCTTCGCCCCGCTGGGTCCGGTGCTGGTCACGCCCGACGCCTTCGACGACCCGGACGACCTGGAGCTCGGCTGCGCGCTGAACGACCGGATCCTGCAGAAGGCCCGCACCTCAGAAATGATCTTCTCGGTGGCCGAGATGATCGCGTACATCTCCTCCATCTGCTCCCTGCTGCCGGGTGACCTGATCTTCACCGGTACGGGCGCGGGCGTCGGCGTCTTCCGCACCCCGCCGGTCTTCCTCAAGCCCGGCGACAAGCTCGTCAGCTGGGTCAAGGGCATCGGCGAGCTGCACAACCCCGTGACGGCGGCCCCCGGCTACCCCGCCGACGACAGCAGCGACGACAACCGCGCCGACGAGACGGGAGCTCAGTCATGACCACCACCCCCAGGCAGACCCCGCAGCAGTACGACGTCGGCGGAGTGCTCCTCCCGCGTCCGTTCAAGATCCGCCGCTTCGGCCACTTCGGTCTGAACTTGGAGCGGCTGGACGAGGCTGTCGCGTTCTACACCGATGTGCTCGGTTTCCGCGTCACCGACGAGGTCAACGTGCTCGACCAGGTGCCCGACGAGCTGCGGTCCGTCGTGGAACAGATCATCACCGACCCGCGGCTGATCTTCACCAGCAACTCCAGCGACCACCACGCCCTGGTGCTCGCGCACAGGACCTTCGGCACCCTGTGGGGCAACGACCGCAAGGTGAAGGACATCACCTTCAGCCAGACGACCTTCCAACTGGGCAGTCTCCAGGAGGTGATCGATGCCGAGGCGTACCTGCGGGAGCGGGGCGTGGAGATCGGCCACTACGGGCGGGACATGCCCGGCAGCAACTGGGAGATCTACGCCTACGACCCCGACGACAACATGATCGAGCTGTACTACGGCATGGAACAGATCGGTTGGCAGCGCAAGTCCAAGCCGTTCGACATGCACTACCGCGGCTTCATGGACGTCATGCCGACTCTGCCCCAGATGTCGGAGGCAGCCGAACTCCAGGAGGCACGGGACAAGGGCATCGACATCGGCTCCGGCTGGCACCCGTCCGAGGGCCACCTGGAGGAGACGTACCAGGTGGGCGGCGTCCTGCTGCCGAGGCCCTTCAAGGTCACCGGCATCGGCCCGATCTCGATGTTCACCGAGCGCATGGACGAGATGATCGCGTTCTACACCGACATCCTTGGCTTCGAGTTCGTCGAAGAGGTCGAGCTGCAGGGCAAGCGCATCGTGTACCTGCGCACCGGCACCGAGCACCATACCTTCGCCCTCGCCGACAAGGCGCTGCGCGGCATCCTCGGGCTGAGCGAGCACACCTCGTGCCTGAGCATCGGCCTCCAGGTCGGCAGCTACACCCAATTGCGCGACGCGGCCAAGCACTTGATGGACCGTGGCTACACTCTCGTGCACGGACTCCCGCAAGAGATCTACGTCGGCATCGACTACGCCGTCCACCTGAAGGACCCCGACGGCCACCTGGTCTGCCTCTACTACTACATGGAGCAGGTCGGCTGGGACGGCAAGCCCAGGCCGCAGAGCGAGCGCCGCAAGATGGTCCTCCCATGGCCCGAGACGCTCGAACCCCTCTCCGACACCTACGGCGGCACGGCCTACATGGGACCCCTGGGCTGAGCCATGACCGACAACGAGAACGAACGACACGACCGTGAGCGGCACGACTGCGACGTCCTCATCGTGGGCGCCGGCCCGATCGGCCAGGTGCTGGCGATGCTGCTCGCCCAGCAGGGACTACAGGTGACGGTGGTGGAGCGCTGGGAGCAGCCGTATCCGCTGCCCCGCGCCGTGGCCCTCAGCCACGACACCCTCCGGGTCCTCTACCAGCTCGGTCTGCGCGAGGACCTGGCCCCGATGCTGGAGCCCTGGGGGCAGGACGGGCACCTGTTCAAGCTCACGGACGCTGCGGGGGAGACCCTGGCCGAATCGCGGTTCGACCTGGATTCCGATTCCGGCTTCGCCCACATGACCGGCTTCACCCAGCCGGATCTGGAACGACTGCTCGAACAGCGGGTGCAGGACGACCTGATGATCGACCAGCGCCGGGGCTTCGAGCTGGAGGCGCTGTCCGACGACGGACCCGGTGGCTCCGGGGTCACCGCCACCATCCGCCCCCACAACGGCTTCGAACCGATACCCGGTGGCGAACCGAGGACCGTACGGGCGGGCTACGTCGTCGGCTGCGACGGGGCCAACAGCACTGTCCGCTCCCTGCTGGGGACGGAGCTGACCGACCTCGACTTCAGCCATGACTGGCTGGTGGTCGACGTCGTCCCGCACACGCCGCCGGCCTGGCTGCCGTACGCGTGCCAGCACCTGGACCCGGCCCGGTCGACCACCCTGGTGCCGTCCGGACCCGGTCGGCGGCGCTGGGAGTTCATGATCATGCCGGACGACGACCAGGACAACGTCGACACCGATGAGAACGCCTGGCGCCTGCTGAAAGCCTGGGACATCCACCCCGGCAACGCCGATCTGGTCCGGCACGCCCGATACACCTTCCGAGGACGGTGGGCCAACCAGTGGCGCGAGGGGCGCGTGCTGCTGGCCGGTGACGCGGCCCATCAGATGCCGCCGTTCATGGGGCAGGGCATCAACTCCGGCCTCCGCGACGCGGCCAACCTCGCCTGGCGCCTGGCGCTGCTGGTCAGGGGCCGGGGCAGGGACTCGCTGCTGGACGACTACAGCACGGAACGCTCCACGCACGTCGCTCAGGTCATCGAGGAGACGGTCTTCATCGGCCGGATGTTCTGCGCGACCGACCCGAAGGAGTGCGCCGAGCGGGATGCCATGATCAAGGCCATGGGCACCCTGGATATCCAGGACGCGTCCAAGAACTGGTCCTTGCGGGGCGGGACGCTGCAAGAGGACGGGATCGGCGGCACCCTGGGCGTCCAGGCCCACGTGGGCACCGGGGCCCGCACGGCTCTCCTGGACGAGATGGTCCCGCCGGGCTTCCTCCTGCTGGGACGCGACCGTGACCCGGCCGAACTGCTCTCCCCGGGCCGGCGTGCGGCCTGGCAGCAACTCGGCGGCCGCAGCGCCCACTTCGGGCCCGGCGGCTTCACGGACACCGACGGCAGGTACGCGGCCTGGTTCGAGCGGCTGAACGCCTCGGTCATCCTCGTCCGCCCGGACTTCCAGGTGTTCGGCGGAGTCCGCACCCCGCATGCCACGGACGGTCTGGTCCACCACCTCATCCAGCGCGTCCTGGCTTGACCGCAGCGCGGACCCTTCGGGCGGCCGGCTGCCTGCGGGGCCCACGTGACCAAGCTCAAGTGAACCGTCAGACCGCCGCGTCGGCCACGAACTCCGCCCACGCGGCGGGCGACATCGTCAACGCCGGGCCCGCAGGGCCCATCAGAAAAGGACCAGTCATGCCCCAGGTTTCCGTCAGCGCATCCGTTCCCGCGCCCGCCGACAAGGTGTGGGCGGTCATCACCGACTTCGACCGCTTCAGTGAGTGGAACGTCATCCACACCGCATTTCCCAGCGGCGGCCCGGCCGAACTCGCCGTGGGCGCCAAGTACGCCGAGAAGATGAGCCTGATGGGCATGCCCGCCGAGGTGAACTGGACTGTCGCCGAGGTCGAAGCCGGACGGTTCTACCGGCTCCAGGGCACCGGCCCGATGGGGATCTCGCTGAGCCAGCACTACGCGCTCGCCGACGAGGGCGTGGGCACCCTGGTCACGGTGAAGAACGAGTTCAAGGGCGCGGCCGTGAACATGATGGCGGCCCGGATAAAGGACGCCACCACCACCGCGCTCACCGAGTCGCTGGGCAAGCTCGCCGCCTTGCTCGCCTAGAGCCAATACCAGTGACTTTACGCGCGTTCGAATACGCTGACCTGGGATAACGTCGCCGTTCCGGCGCCCCGGCGATCGTCGGAGGGCCGGCATCGGGCCTCACCCGGGTCTGGTCCTTGCAGGCGGCCGACCGTCTGCAAGGACCACACAGCCAACCAAGTCCTGCACCGATGCCGCCGCCGACTTCACCGGTGCACGGGACCTGGTCCGGGTCCGGACCCTCAACCCCCGCCTTGAGACGTTCCGTACCTGGCTCCGATCCAACAAGCACCCCCCATCACAACCACTGCGTGGCGCCCTGCCTGCTCTGCGACCCCATGCCCTGGCGGGCTCGCTTGCCGCTGAAAGTGGTCCAGGCACCGCCGACGCTGTGTGGTGGGCGGCGTCGTCACCTGGTCAGCGGTCGAGCCCGGCTCTCCACGCGTCGGCCTGCCCGTGTCACAGGACTGACGGATAGTACAGTTGCGTTTCTCCCGAGGTCGTCCTATAGTCATGGTACGAAACTGTTCTGTACTAAATGGAGGGCTGATGTCACGCGGCAATGGCGATGAGGCGATCCGTCGCCCTCGGATGACCCCCGAACGGGAGGCCGAGCTGCTGGCCGCGACGGTGGATGCCTTGCGTGAGGTCAGCTATGCCGAGTTGTCGATGGACCTGGTGGCGGCCAGGGCGCGCTGCAGCAAGGCCACGCTCTATCGTCTGTGGCCGGGGAAACCGCAGATGGTGGCTGCTGCGCTCTACGCCACGCGGCCGATGAGACCGGAGGAAATCGACACCGGCACGCTCCGCGGCGATCTGCTGGCCATGGTCGAGTTGTTGGGCCCCCTCGCGGAGAAGGACGCGCCGCTGTTCGCCGCGCTCGGACACGCTCTGCTGACCGACGAGAATCTCGCCGAAGCGGTGCGAGACACGCTGGTGGAGCCCTGGTTCGCGGACCTGACAGGGGTCGTCGACCGGGCTGTTGAGCGTGGCGAGCTGTCTCACCGACCGTCTGCCACCGACTTCCTGCCGCAGCTCCTGCTCAGCGTGATGCTCACTCGTCCGATGTTCGAGCGCCTGCCTGCCGACGCCGACTACCTCACCAGGTGTGTCGACCATGCGCTGCTGCCCGCACTGCTCCACACCTGATCACGTCGTTCGCAGCCGCCGATTAGGGCCGCCGGTTCTTTCGGCGCGGGCCTGATCATCAGCGGCTTGCGCTACCAGCGCGGCTCCTCCGGCAGGCCGCCAACGCCGCGCCCGCCGTGTACATGTAACCCCAGACCGGCCGTGTTCTGGGAAACACGGCCCCTGGCCCGACTGGGCGGTGTCGCTCCGACCGGTCTCCTTGCCTCGTTACCGGTCTGAGGACATGCCAAAAGCAGTGGGGCAACTCACGTTCTGCACCTCCGACGGTCGAAGACCGACCCGTCCACTCAGTCCGGGAGTAAGACTTGTCCATCTATCTGTTTCGCCTGGCCCGTTGGGCGTTCCGGCGCCGCCGACTCGTCCTCGCCGTGTGGATCCTCGCCGCCGGCGCGGCGATCATCCTCGCGGTCGTGGGCGGGGGGAAGACCGACGACACGTTCACGGTTCCCGGTACGGAGTCGCAGCGGGCCACCAACCTGCTCAAGGAGAAGCTGCCGGCGCTGAGCGGTGGCCAGACCCAGATCGTGTTCGCCACCCACGGGGACACCAAGGTCACCGATCCGTCGTACAAAGCCGGCATCGAGACCGCGATCGGCAAACTGAAGACCGTGCCCCAAGTGGGCCTGGTCTCCGACCCCTTCGAGTCTAAGGCCATCTCCAAGAACGGCAATGTCGCACTCGGGTCGGTGCAGTTCGACTCGCAGCCGACCGACGTGAAGGAATCGACCCTCGACGCGGTGAAGGCAGCCGTGGTTCCGGCGCGGGATGCGGGCGTTCAGGTCGAATACTCCGGCAGCGTCTACCCCGGCTGGCAGATGAAGGTCTCCGAGGTGCCGGAGATCGTCGGCATCCTCGTCGCCTTTCTGATCCTGACCATTACCTTCGGCGCGTTCGTCGCCGCCGGGCTGCCGATCCTCACCGCGATCATCGGCATCGCCGTCACCATCATGAGCATCTCCGCACTGGCGTCCGTCATGACGATCGCCTCGACCTCGACGACCGTGGCGACCATGCTCGGACTGTCCTGCGGCATCGACTACGGACTGTTCATCCTGGCCCGGCACCGCAACAACCTGCTCACCGGCATGACCATCGAGGACTCCGTCGCCCTGGCCGCCGGCACTGCGGGCAGCTCGGTGGTCTTCGCCGGGCTGACGGTGATCATCGCGCTGTGCGGTCTCTCCGTCGTCGGCATCCCGTTCCTGACTGTGATGGGCCTCGCTGCCGCCGGAGCCGTACTGATCGCGCTGCTGATCGCCCTGACCCTGATGCCCGCCATGCTGGGTTTCGCCGGGAACAAGGTGGCGAAATTCATCAGCACGCCGCTGCGCCCGGGTCACCCCGAGGACGTCGCCCGGACCGCCGCCACTGAGCCGGAGCGCACCTTCGGTGCCGCGTGGGGGCGTTTCGTGGTCCGTTTCAGGGTGCCGCTCCTGATCGGCGGGATCGCCTTGCTGGGGGTCTGCGCCCTGCCCGCCACGCAGATGGAACTGGGCCTGCCCAGCGGTTCCTCGAAACCCAAGGACGACACCGCGCGCAAGGCGTACGACCTGACCACGGACAACTTCGGCCCGGGCTTCAACGGGGCCCTGCTGGTGATCGCCGACGGCGTCCCCGATGCCGCCGACGCGGCCCCGATCGCCGCCGAGCTCGGCAAGACCCCCGGCGTCGTATCCGCCGTGCCGATGGCCGCACGCAATGAACTCGCCGTCATCCGGGTAATTCCCAGCACCGGGCCCAACGACCAGGACACCACCGACCTCGTGAACCGGATCCGGGACGACCGGGCCACGATCGAGGGAAACTCGGGTGCCAAGATCATGGTCGGAGGCAACACCGCATCCAACATCGACGTGTCGAGCAAACTCTCCTCCGCGCTCCCGGTGTTCCTGATCGTCGTGGTCGGTCTGGCCTTCGTCCTGCTGACGCTGGCGTTCCGCACCATCCTGATCCCGATCAAGTCGATCGTCGGGTTCCTGCTGTCGGTGGCCGCGGCGTTCGGCGCGCAGGTCGCGATGTTCCAGTGGGGATGGGGTGAGGACCTGTTCGGTATCCCGCCCAGCGAGACCATCAGCTTCCTGCCCGTCATCATGCTCGCCATCATCTTCGGGCTCTCCAGCGACTACGAGGTGTTCGTGGTCTCCCGCATCAAGGAGGAGTTCACCAAGAGCGGCGACGCCGTGCAGGCGGTGGAACGCGGTACCGGTCTTGCGGCGCGCGTGGTGACCGCGGCCGCGCTGATCATGTGCAGCATCTTCGTGGCGTTCATGTTCACCGACGACCCGACCGTCAAGGCCATCGGCTTCAGCTTCGCTGTCGGCGTCGTCCTGGATGCCTTCGTGGTCCGGCTCACCCTGGTGCCCGCCTTCATGGCAATCGCCCGCGCGAAGATCTGGTACCACCCGCAATGGTTCGGCAGGTACGTCCCCGACTTCGACATCGAGGGCGACCGTCTCCAGCACCAGTTCGCCACCGGCAGCATCGCGCAGACGGCGGATACAGGTCCAGCCGCGAGCAGGAGCACCTGACCCCTTGTGGCGGCGTACCACCGCCTCCACCTGGTAGGTGGGAAATGATCTACATGTCCACGGGAAATGATCTCCCCAGGCCAGCGAGCAAGCCTGACCAGCGCATTCCGTCGATTCCCCCTTGGTGGACACGCGTGCATATCCCACGAGGCCGCCGGTCCGTACGGCCGGAACGGGGGCGAGGAGATCAGCGGTGTCGTCGTCCCGGAGCGGCTGCACCTGCCAGATCGTACACAAAACGGTGCTCCTCAAGTTCTTGAGCACATCGACTTTCTGACACCGTTTTATGGGCATGATCCGGCGTCGAAACCGCCGCGCGCCGCAGCTTACCGATCTTGCTCATCAATCGGTCGATAGATCAACAGCCGCATCCCCCGCCTCCCCCGCCAGCGGGCGAGGTTGACACGGGCAGCGAGGGTGTCGGGGTGGTCCGGGCCAAGGCGGTGGCGAGTGGTGGTGGCCAGGTGCTGGAGGTGGTCGCGGGCCGCGGTGACCTGGCCGCTCTCCCCGAGGCTACGTCCGGTGCGGAAGAGTACTGCGTGGGCATCGGCCGGTACAGGGCGTCCTCGGCGGTGCGGGTGAGGGCGGTGGTGTTGGCGCGCAGGGCCTGGGCGAGGGCGGTGTCGCGTTCGACGTCGGGTCAGGCGGCGCTCAGGGCGTCGGCGGCGGTGAGGGCGAGCCGGTCACACTGGTCGGGGGTGAGGGTGTCACGGGTGGCACGCTGGATGAGCTGGTGGACGCGCACAGCCCGGTGGGGGACGTCGGGCGTAAGGTCGATGAGGCTGAGACGGTGCAGGGCCCGCAGCGCGAGCACGGCGTCCTCGGCCGAGACCGGCGCCGGCTGGTGGGTGCCGCCCGCGCCGGTGGGGGTGCGATGCTTGGTGACGTGCGCGAGGGCGGGCTGACTGGTGAGGACCGTAGCGGGGATGCCATTGGGGTCGAGAAGGGAAGCCAACTGGAGCATGGGGCGGGCCAGGCCCGCCGGGCGGATCTGGTTGGCACGTTCGATGGACAGGGACCAGGTCGCGGCCACGGTGGCGGTCTGGTCGTCGGGTAGTGCGCCGGGCTCCGGCAGCACGTCGGCCAACTTCCTCAGCCGGTCGGCCAGCAGCTCTCGGTAGGAGGCACAGGTCAGATCCGCGTCGATGATGTATGCGGCGGCCTGGGCCAAGGCGAGGGGCAGAAAGGCCGTCCTCCGGGTGTTCGCCTCGTGCGGCCAGGAGACGTTCTTCGAAGGCCACGTCCACGCGCTGTGGACGCTGGGCGGTGTCCCGCGGAGCAAGGTTCGCTACGACAACCTCAAGGCAGCCGTGGCCCGGGTGCTGGGGCTGAGCCGGGCGAGGGTGGAGGCGGACCGCTGGATCGCGTTCGAGTCGCACTACGGCATCGAGGCCTTCTACTGCCGCCCGGGCGTCGAGGGTGCCCATGAGAAGGGCGGCGTCGAGGGGCAGATCGGCTATTTCCGCCGCAACCACTTCGTTCCCGTCCCCGAGGTGTCCTCGCTCGCCGAGCTGAACGAGATGGTCGAGCAGTGGGACCGGCAGGCCGACGCTCGCAGGATCGGCTCCAGGTCCAGGACGATCGCTGAGGAGTTCGCGCTCGAACAGCCGCTGCTGATGCCGCTTCCCGAGGAGCCGTTTGAGACCGGGCGGCTGTTCACCCCGCGGGTTGACCGCTACGGCCAGATTCCGGTCCGCACGAACCGCTACTCGGTCCCCATCCGGCTGATCGGCAAGGGGGTACGGGTCATTTTGCATGCCTCTCACCTGGTGGTTTACGACCAGAACGTGGAAGTGGCCCGACACGAGCGGCTGATCGCCAAGGGTGCTGTCCGCCTGGACCTGGACCACTACCTGGAGGTCTTGGTCCGCAAGCCCGGCGCCTTCCCCGGCTCGACCGCTCTCGAGCAGGCCCGCTCGGCAGGCAGGTTCACCCCAGTCCATGACGCCTGGTGGGCCCAGGCAATGAAGATCCACGGCGAGCGGGACGGCACTCGCGCGCTGATCGAAGTGCTGCTGCTCGGACGGAACATGCCGCACGAGCACGTCGTCGCCGGCCTGGCCGCGGCCCTGCGGGCCGGAGCTATGACGGCCGACGCCGTCGCGCTGGAGGCTCGCAAGGCCACCCAGGCCGAGACCGAGCCCACACCGGATGCGCGGGTCCCCGGCCAGCCGTCGGCGACGGTGACGTCACTGCACGAGTGGCGTCTCGCGCATCTTCCGCCGGACAGCAGGCCGCTGCCCTCGGTGGCCCCCTACGACCAGTTGCTCCGACACCGCCGGGCAAGCGGCGGTGACCACCGAGAGGGAGAAGCACGATGACCCTGCCCCGCCAGCGAGGCTTGACCGAACAGGCCGCCGACGCCGCCATCGACTCCGCCTGCCGCCTGCTGCGGCTGCCGTCGATTCGCAACGAGTTCTCCGACATCGCCGACCGGGCGATCAAGGACCAGTTGACCTACCGCGGCTTCCTCGCCGAGCTGCTGAGATGGCCGAGTGCGACGACCGGGCTCGCCGCCGCTCGGAGAGGCGTATCAAGGCGGCGAACTTCCCCCGCGAGAAGTCCCTGCGGACCTTCGATTTCGATGCCAGCCCCAACATCGATCCCGCGACCATCCACACCCTCGCCAGCTGCGAGTGGATCAAGAAGGGGCAGCCGCTCTGCCTGATCGGCGACTCCGGCACTGGCAAGTCCCACATGCTGATCGCCCTGGGCACCGAGGCCGCGATGAAGGGCTACCGCGTCCGCTACACCCTTGCGACGAAGCTGGTCAACGAGCTGGTCGAGGCCGCCGACGAGAAGCAGCTGAACAAGACGATCGCCCGCTACGGCCGCGTCGATCTCCTCTGCATCGACGAGCTTGGCTACATGGAACTCGACCGCCACGGAGCCGAACTCCTCTTCCAGGTTCTGACCGAACGCGGGGAGAAGAACAGCGTCGCGATTGCCTCGAACGAATCGTTCGGCGGCTGGACCAAGACCTTCACCGACCCCCGGCTCTGCGCGGCCATCGTCGACCGCCTCACCTTCAACGGCACCATCATCGAGACAGGCACTGACTCCTATCGCCTCGCCAGCGCACGTGCCCGGGGGAACCCGCCAAGGTCGGCTGAGTGCGATAGCTGCCGATCTTGACGTGAGCGACGAGGGGGTTGAGGGACATCGGAACGAAGACCGGTGCTAAAAGATTGTTGTATGTGGGTTCAGCGAGTGATCGAACTGACCGGGTGGGAGCCGCTCGGGATCTCCGTCGACTGGGCGGCGATCGAGGGAGAGCTGGGGGTTCCGCTGCCGACGGACTACAAGGAGCTCTACGAGGTGTTCAGCGGCGGCGTCTTCAGTGATTCCGTCTACATTCTGGGGCGCGACGAGGGCATCTCGTTCGACTTCCTGACACAGTGGCGGGTCTCCCTGTCGACCGACCAGGACAACAAGCTCGGAAGCGTCTCCGCCGTCGATCCCTATGCGATCTACGCGCCGGGCGGCAAGGGGCTGGTTGAGTGGGGCTCCACCGAATGGGCCGACGAATACTTCTGGCTGATCGATGCCGAGCGGCCGGGCGAATACCCCGTCCTTGCGCGGTCCAATGACGTCGGCGGATGGCACCGGTACGACATGTCCACCTCTGAGTTCCTCTACCGCATCCTTGCCGATGCCGATTTTCAACCTTTCGGGATCGCGCAGTACGACCTTGGCACGACGTTCAAGCCCGGCTCCGGCGACCCCGTCGATGGCCAGCCGCTCTGACGAGAGGCTGGCCGTCCCACGTTCGTGGACACGACAGTGCCGTCGTTTCTCATCGAGATCCGTGAGCCAGGTGATCACCAACTGCCTCCGGAACCGGTCGCCAAACGCTGTTCCTAGAGATCAACGAAGCCAACAGGGCGAGGTCGCTCGCGTCGAGCATGGCGAGGTGGACGCCGACGCCCAGCGGCGGCATGAGGTGGGCGGCGTCGCCGAGCAGGGTCACGGTCGCGTTGTGCGCCCAGGTGTGCGGCACGGGCAGGGCGAAGATCGGACGGTCCACGAAGGGGCCCTCGTTGTCGGTGATCAGCTGCTTCATGCGGGGTGACCAGCGGGCGTAGTGCTCCAGGAGCCAGGCGCGGATGGCGCCGGTGTCCCGGGGCGTCAGGCCGCTCGCGGCGGTCCAGTCGGCCGGGACGCGCTGGATCAGGTGGACGCGGATGTGGTCGTTGCCGTTGGGCTGGGCGAAGACGCCGCGCTCGCCATCCGCGGCGTGCGCGCCGCCCTGGCCGACCAGTTCGGCTGAATGGAGACGGACTCGGGCATCTTCGAGCGCGGCGAGCAGACCGTCCGACCCCAGCAGTGCCCGACTTATCTGCCCTCAAGCGCCGCTGACCCCGTGAAAGTACGGGTCAGGGGCACAGTCGGAGACCGGTGGGGACGGGCGGTCATTGCTCCATGGCTCCGGGCCCGATCCCCACGGGGGGCGGGACCGCTCCGGTGGGCCGTCGGCCGACGACCGACCGCCGTGGAACCCCGACGCGGGCGGGGGCGGGCGTCTGCCGGGCGGGAACCGGGAAGAGGTGGGTCACGCGGGCGGTCGCCTCGGCTGTTCCCCACTCCTCCAGCAGCGCTCGCGCCTGTTGCTCGCCCAGGCGGCGTCCGGTCTGCCGATGGATGGCCAGCGCGCGGCGTGCGAAGTCGTGGGCTTCGGGGCTGCCCGGCGTCTGCGTCCGGGCCAGGATCAGCAGGCTGTCGGCCTCGGACATGCGGTAATGGTGGGTCACCGCCAGCTCCAGTGCCTGGTAGGCGTAGTCGCGCGCGGCGTCCGGCCGCCCCAGGACCGCGGCCGTGGCCGCGGTCGCCACCAGGGCTCGGATGTGCCATCCCGGGTTTCCCGACTCGTCCGCCAGGACGACCGCCGCCAGGTGTCCCGGCAGATCCCGGTTGACCGTCGCCAGGACGCTGCGTGCCAGCCAGCTCCAGCGAGGCGCCTTGAGCCCCTGTGCCAGGCGCCACGCGTGCTCCGCGCATACGCGCGCCGCCTCCGGCCGTCCGGCGTCCAGGTGGACCGCCGCCAGCTCGCTCCGGGCCGCCGACTCCAGGTCCGTGTCGCCGAACTCCCTGAGCGTGATCAGGGCTCGGGTGTACAGCGCGCCGGCTTCCTCCACGTCTCCCAGGGCATGCTTCACGATGGCCAGATTGACCAGGGCGTACGGCTCCTGACTTCGTGCGCCGGCCTGTGTGGCCAGTTCCAGTGCCTGGTGCCGGACGCGCAACGAGTCGGCCAGACGGCCCAGCTCGCAGTACACCTCGCCGAGCCGTGAAAGGGTGACCACCGTGCTGGAAACGCTATGCGGTGACGGTGCCACGGACATCAGCGACTCCAGGCGGCGGGCCGCCTCGTCGAGGTGCCCGGTGAAGATCAGGATCTGCGCGACGAAGTTCTCGCAGCCGTTGATGCCAGGGCGGTGGTCGATGGTGCGCGCGATCGACAGGGCCGTCCTGAAGCTTCTCATCGCCTTCGGGTAGTCGTTCACGCTCATGTTCGCGTGCGCGAGGCTGTACCACCCGCTGAACCGGGCTTCGGCGTTGCCCACGCGCTCGGCGGCCGTGATGGCGGCGTTGGCGGCGTCGATCCAGTCGCCGACGTTCATCCGGGTGGCGAAGTAGGGGCGAAGGCCGTCGGCGATCCGCCAGGTGTGGGCGCCGATCGGATCGTCGTGCAGGGCCGCGATCAGGTTCGGGATCTCGTTGTCGAACCAGGCCAGCGCCTCGGCCGCGGTGTCGAAGTCCGCGCCGGGGGAGTACTCCGCGCCGGACAGGCGGGCGTGTCCGGGGAAGGCCAGAGCCTGCGCCGCAAGGGTGCGTTCCAGGTACCACTCGGTCAGGCGCCCGCGGGCCCTCTCGCGGTCGGGCCGGGAGTCCTCGGCCTCGGCGCGCGCTCGCGCGTACAGCCGGGTCAGGTCGTGGAGGGCGAAGCGGTCCGCCGCCGACTGGTCGATCAGGTGGGCGTCCAGCAGGCGGTCCACCAGGCGGCCGGCCTCGGACCGGCTCAGACCGGCCAGCACCGAGGCCGCCGCGACCGTGAAGTCCGGTCCCGGGGAGAGTCCGAGGAGGCGGAACAAGCGGCGGGCGTCAGGGTCGAGAGCGTCGTAGGACTGCCCGAGGACGGTCTGCATCGTGCTGTCGCTGTCGCCAGGAGTCTGGAGTGCGGCCAGACGGTTGCCGTCGCGCAAGTCCCTGATGTGGTCGGCTATCGACGCCAGCGGATCGTTGGCGATGTTGGCCGCCGCTATGCTCAGCGCCAGCGGTATCCGCCCGCACGCCTCGGCCAGGCTGTGGGCCGCGCCCGGCTCGGCGCGCAGGCGCTCGGCACCGAGCATGTGTTCCAGCAGCTGCTCGGCCTCCTGCGGAGACATCGGCCCGACCGTCACCTGGCGCGCCCCGTCGCGCACGACCAGGCCGGTCAGCCGGAAGCGGCTGGTGATCAGGGTCACCGAGCCCGGCCCGGTGGTCAGCAGCGGGCGGACCTGGTCTACCGACCGGGCGTTGTCGAGCAGCACCAGCAGGCGTTTGCCGGCGACCGTCGAACGGTACAGGTCGATGAGTTCGTCGGCCTCGGCCGGAATGGCGTCCCGGGACAGCCCCAGCGAGCGCAGCGCGCGGGCGATCGTCCGTGTCGGCGGCATCGCGCGTTGTGTGTCGTGGCCATGCAGATTGATGTAGAGCTGGCCGTCGGGGAAGCGCTCGGCCATCGTGCGGCCCCAGTGCACGGCCAGCGTCGTCTTGCCGACGCCGGCGGGGCCGACCACCGCGACCGTGCCCGGGACCGCTTCGTCGGACAGGTTCCCGGCCAGGACGTCGTCGAGTTGGTCGAGCAGGTCCCGCCGGCCCACCAGCTGGGGCGTCGACGGCAGCTGCATCGGCACCGGCGGTGCGGGGTGCGCGGCCTGGGCGTCGGGGAGTGCGCCGTCCGGCGGGGCATCGGGCACCGGGGGTGATTCCTGCTCGGACAGGGGGTGCGGCGGCTCGGCCGGCGGGGTCGGCGCCATGGCGTCCAGCGAGGGATCGGCGCGCAGGATCGCCTGTTCCATGTCGGTGAACGTGCGGCCCGGGGTGAGCCCTTGCTGCTCGGCCAGCAGCGAGCGCAGCTCGCGCGCCTGCTCCAGCGCCGCGGTCTGCCGGCCCGAGCGGTACAGCGCGAGCATCAGCTTGACGCGCAGGTTCTCGTGGAGGGGATGCGCCGCGACCAGCGGCATCAGGTCGTCGATGAGCGCGCCGTAGTGCCCTTCGCCGATCTCCAGGTCGGCCAGATCCTCATAAGCGGTCAGGCGCAGGCTGGTCAGCTGGGTCTGCGCGGACTCGGCGTAGCTGACAGCGATGTCGGCCAGCGGCATGCCCTGCCACAGCGCGAGCGCCTTGCGGATCAGGCGCACCGCCGAGCGGCTGTCGCCGCGCGCGGCCTCCTGGCGGGCCTGGGCCATGCCGTTGCGGAAGACGTCCAGGTCGAGCTCGCCGTCGTCGACGGCGATCGAATAGCCGGGGGCCCGCCTCTCGACCGGGATCTTGGCTCCGGCATCGCGGCACACCCGGCGCAGCGCCGCGATGTCGGCGTGGATCTGCGAACGGGCCGTCTGCGGCTCCGAACCGCCCCACAGCGCGTCGATCAGCTGCTGCGTGGAGACGACGCGGTTGGCGTGCAGAAGTAAATAGGCTAAGACAGCCCGGCACCGCGGACGTTTCACCGCCAGCGGCATGCCCTCGCAGTCCATCCCGACCGGTCCGAGTAATGTGTAGCGCATAGCCGTCAGTAACCCCCGTAAGCCGGAGCTGCCGCCGGGGTCGCCGACGGCGCGCCCGGCGTGCGTCGTCAGCCCGGTTCGCCTGGGTGTTGCCCAGCAACCATTGCATGCTGATCGACTTCCAGTCGACCCCCGCATGGGTGCTGCATGGCGTGCGCATGGCAGGTGCATCAATGCACTTGGGCAGCGTCCCGGGCATTTTGCGAAGCCTGTGCATGCGGGAACGACGGTGGGTGCCGAGCAGCCCTCGGCAACCCGCGTCCGCGTCGACGGTCGGGAGCGGCGCGGCAACGGGCAGGATCACTGACCCGGTGAACCGGGTGGCTCGGTCGGGACTCTCACAGAGGGACCGATGTGGTTCCGGGCAGGGGCGCAGGGGTGTTTCGCTCGTCGGCGATGCCGATACTGCCGTCGGGGAAGCGCTGGACCGAGCGCACGCCCGGCAGCAGGTTCAGCAACAGACACGGTGTGCCGATGAGGGCCGCGGCGGCCAGCAGGGTCGTGCGCATCCCGAGGAACTGGGACACCGGAGCGGCGGCGGCGTAGCCGGCGGGCATGGCGATCAACGAGATCATCCAGTCCAGCGAGCTGACGCGGGCCTGCATCTCCTCGGGGAAGAGCTGCTGCTGCGTGGTCGCCAGGATCTCGCCGACGAGCGAGGTCATGATGAAGGCCACGGCCACACCGAGAGCGATGACGAAGAGCGGGGCGGGGGGAGCGAGCAGAGCCAGCGGGCCGACGCCGAGCACCGCGGCCGCGTTCGCGGTGACCAGGGGGCGGCGCGGCCGGTAGCGCAGCGCGGCCAGCCCGCCGACGATGGAGCCCACCGAACCGGTGATCATGATCACGCTCCAGGAGGTGGCTCCGCCGTGGCCGTCCTGCATCACGACCGGGCCCAGGACGAAGAAGAACGCTATCGCGAAGTTCCACACGCCCCAGCAGAGCAGGTTGGCGAGGTACCAGCGGCGCTGGGCCACCACCAGCCAGCCGTCGCGCAGGTCCGCGAAGAAGTGCTGCTTCTCGGACCGCTGCGCCTGCCTGCGCAGGTGCATGCGGGAGACCAGCACGAAGCTCAGCAGGAAGGTGACGGCATTGATGAGGATCGCGGTGCCCGGACTGGAGACCGCCAGCAGCAGCGCGGCGAGGGCCGGGCCGAGCACCTTGGTGGTGCTGTCGGTCAGACCGAGCAGGGCGTTCGCCGGTTGCAGATGCTCAGCGCCGACGAGTTCGGGTACGACGGCCCGGGACGCCGGCGTGAAGAAGGCCATCGCCATGCCGGCGATCGTGTAGGTGACGGCGAACTGCCAGACCGCCGCCCGGTCCAGGAATAACATCACGGCGAGCAAGCCGTAGCAGACGGCCTGGACGGCGTCGCTCGCCATCAGCACCAGCTTGCGGGACAGCCGGTCCGCCCAGACCCCGCCCACCGGCAGCATCACCACCTGGCCGACCGCATGGCAGGTCAGCACCGTGCCGACATCCACGGCGCTGCCACCCGAGCGCAGGATGGCGAACACCACTGTCACCGGTATCAGGGCGTTGCCGACGGCGGAGATGCTGCGCGCTGTCCACAGGAGCCGGTAGGGGCGCTCCTGCAGTGCGCTCAACGATTTGGGCATGCGTATGGGCATGGGCGGCCCTGCTTTCTGAGTAGGAGGGTTTCAAGGAACTGCCGAGGGCTCGCGGAGAAACAACACGCCGATGTGCATCTCGAAGGCTTCGACGAGTCCGGCTGCTCAACTCTCTCCCTGGTCGGGGCGCAACTATTGCAGACGCAACTATTACATTTGATCTTGATGCCTTCAAGAACTCTTCCGGCCGTCGGCGGAGCCGGCGGCACACCGGCGTCGCGCGATCGTGTGGGCAGTTCAGGACCCGACGGCGTACTGCTCGTTCCCGTACAGGACAGTCGCCGGTGCCTCGTTGACCCGGGTCCACTCCGCAGTGCCTGCGATCAGTGTGTGGTCCAGCAGTGACACCGTTTCCCGCACGGTGCAGACCACGGTGACCGAAGCCTGTGTCAGTACGGGTACGCCGCCCACCCTGTGCCAGGGCACGCCCGCGAACCGCTCCGCCGCGGTGCCCGTGGCGAACTGCGCCACCAGCCGGCGATCCGTCCAGGACAGGACGTTCACCGCGAACCGCCCTGCTGATCGGATGTGGGCCAGGGTTCGGCTCGCGGTGGTCAGGGACAGAAGCACACTGGGCGGGTCGACGGAAAGAGACATGACCGCGTTGGCGGTACAACCGACGGGTCCGACCGTGGTGACCACGGTGACACCGGTCGGCAGTCGGGAGATCGCATGCCGGTATTCGTCGGCGGAGACGCTCTGATGGCTTGGTATGCGGTCCTCGGTCTTCATCGCGCTCCTTCAGGCGGTGCGACGGCTATCCGTGCCGACCGGCGATCATGGCGGCCACGGTCTTTCGGTCGATCTTCCCGTTGACGTTCAGGGGCAGTTCGTCGAACACGGTCACGCTCCGAGGGATCATGTACTCGGGCATTCGGGAGCGCAGGTCCGACAGGATCTGTTCCGGCTGAGGATCCGGACCTGTGCAGATCGCTTCCAGGTACAGGTCGCCGAGAGCGTCCGGGACGGCGACCACGATCGCGTCGCGTACACCTGGTCGCTCGCGCAACACGGCCTCGATCTCTCCCAGTTCGATCCGGTAACCGCGAACCTTCACCTGCTGGTCCATTCGCCCCAGGTGAATCAGTTGTCCGTCCCGCCGGGCGGCTCGGTCACCTGTGCGGTACCAGTGGTCGGCGGTGATCGGGGCGTCCCCGGCGTGGGGGACCGATGTGCCGGTGGCGCCGTCGTGCAGCAGGAACCGGTCCGCGTTGTTGCGCGGGTCCAGATAGCCGGGGAACCGCTGGGGGCCACGGACAACCAGTTCGCCGTCGTCGGCGGGACGCCCTTCCGTATCGAGCAGCAGGTGGGAAAGTCCTGGATAGAGCGTCCCGATGGGGACCGTGCCGTTGGCCGGGCGGGGCCACTCCGCGACGTCCCGCGGCAGTCGGAACTCGGCGCAGCTGATGGTCAGTTCGGTCGGTCCGTAGAGATTCTCCAGAGTGCTCTCCGGCGCGGCCGCGGCCCACGCCTCCGCTTGCTGCAACGTCAGGGGCTCTCCACAGAACAGACTCCAGCGCAGGGCCGGCAGGGAACCCGGCCTGAGTGCCCGCATCCGGCGTGCGAAGGACACCAGGGACGGTACGGAGAACCAGTGGGTGAGCTCCGCTTCCGCCGCCCACCGGACCGGTGCCATCAGGTCACGTCGCGTGGGAACGACCAAGGTGGCACCACTGCCCCAGGCGGCGAACATGTCGAACACGGACAGGTCGAAGGTGAGGTCGAAGGTCTGGGACATCCTGCTCCCGGGCCCCAACTCGTACCGAGGTATGACGTGTGAGAGGTACGCGGACACATTGCCGTGCCGGATGGGCACCCCCTTGGGCGTGCCCGTCGAACCGGACGTGAAGAGCACGTACGCGATGCCGTCGGGCCCGGTCGGCCGGTGCGCGGGAACGTCGTTCCCGTCCGCCGCCGGTGGCGTGCGGGTCAGGGGCATGACCGGGGCCGGCAAGGCAAGGGCCCCGGTCTCCGGGCCGGTTGTCTCCGCGAGGACGAGGTCGAGGTCGCCGGCGGTCACGATCGCGGCGTTCCGGGCAGCCGGGAACGCCGGGTTGAGGGGGACCACCGTGGCTCCCAGGAGCTGCACCGCGAGATAGCCGGCGTAGGCGAGGACGCTGCGCTCGGCCAGCAGTCCGACTCGCCGGGGCGCCCCGCCGGCCGCGGTGACCAGCCGCGCCGCTGTGCCCGCGGCCGCGTCGTGGAGTTCTCGGTAGGTCAGGCGGTCGGCCCCGATCTCGAGGGCCACGTGGTCGGGATGCTCCGCGACCGAGGCGGCGAACCACTCGTACAGAGTCTGTTTCACCGTCATCCTTCACTGGGTGCGACGGCGCTCGACTTCTCGGTGGCACGGATCAGATCGGTGAACGCCTCCTCGACCAGACCGGTCCGTGGCCGGCCGCGCGCCGCGGACAGGGCCGCGATGCGCAGTATCTTGGGGAGCTCCTGCCAGGCTGTGGTCTCGGAGGCGGCCACCTCGGGATCCAGCAGGCCGTCCGAGACCAGGACCGCGTTCCGGTGCGAGTGATGGCGTGCGGCGGCCCACAGGTCGTCCGTGTAGCGAGCGGCCGCCACCGGGTCCGCGAGCAACGCCGCGAGGATGTGGGACAGCACCGCTGTCGGCTCGAACAGCCACTGTCCGTCGTCCGGTGCGCCGGCCCGCGGCTCCTGCGCGGGCGGGCGGCCGCCCCCGGTGCGCACCAGCCAGCGGTGGTGGCTCATGGGCGGAACGGCCGTGGCCCGGCCGAGGGCCATGCGGTCCCGGCGGACCACCTCGGTCCCGAACTCCCGGACCGGCGTCAGGGCTCGCGCGAGTCCGGCGTCGTCCAGCCATCCCAGGAACGGCTCCTGTTCGCCGTGCGGGGTGAGCGCGGCGAAGTGGTCGGCCACCTGCCAGGAGCCGTCGCGCCGTCCGCGGATCAGGATCCAGTGCGGGGCCGCGGCCCGGCCGTATCCCGGTGCCCATTCGATGTGCTCGGTGTTGGCGACGGCCAGCACCCGGCCCTGGGCGTCCAGTTCGGCGAGCAGCCCTTCCCGGGCCGTTCTCCAGTCGGGGGCGCCTTGGTAGGCCAGCTCTCCGCCGTCCGCGGTGACGTCGATCCGCGTGTGGTGGGAGAAGGCCAGCTCGCCCGCGGGCAGATCGGTGCGCACCGCCAGCCGGGTCGCCTCGGCGAAACGGCGCGGCACTGCGGGGACCTCCGCTGCCAGATAGCAGACCAGGCTGGTCGTGTAGCAGCTCAACTGGGGCGGTTCGGCGAGGGCGTCGATCACGTCAGCACTCCAGGTCGGCGGGCAGGGTGTCGCTCCGGCCCCTGGCATCGGGGACTTCGCGAGGGGTGAAGGCGCAGCTGAGCGGGATCGGGGAGCTGTCGCGCAGACTGGCCCAGCGGTACCGGCCCCAGCGGCCGTGACGGTGGCCGGGTGTGACGGGGATGGTCCAGGGGCGGCCGGCGAGACCGGTGCCCGCCGCCTTGACACACGACTCCTGGACGGTCCAGACCCAGGCGAGTTCGCGGGCCCGCTCCGGTGCGGGCAACTTTTCGAGCTGTGCGGCGTGCCCGTTCAGACAGCGTCGCAGCAAACCTTCGGACGGCCGGTCGGGCGGGAGTTGCACGTCGACGCCGACCCGGCGGCCGGGTGCCACGGCCGCGGCGCTGAGGCCGCCGTCGTGGGAGACGCTCACGCCGACGTCCGGATGCCCGACCAGGCAGGGGCGTCCCCGCGGGTCGGGGCGGACCGCCGTGTCCGCGAGGTCGGGGCGCACCTCGCGGATGAGCCGGCGCAGGGTGGCTCGCCCCGCCAGGAACTCCTCGGCCCGCCAGGGCGCAAGACTTGCCGCCTGGGCGAGATCGTCCCGGTGGGCCTCCGCCCGGTCCGTCGCCGTCCGGTCGGAGCGGCACAGGACCCACACCCCGTCCGTGATCTCGTGGATCCCGTACCGGACACCGGACTTCCCGGTGCGCACCGGCATGCGCGCGGACTCCTCGGCCGGCTCCGACCCCCTCCCCGTCATGTCCGTAGCTCCGCCAGCAGCTGTTCGGACATGTCGGCCACGCCGGCGAGCATCAACTCGGTCACGCCCCCGCCGATACCGAGGACGCCGGCTTCCGCGCGGACACCCTGAGCACCGCCCGCGGCGAAGCCGTCAGCTCCCTGGAGTTGAGCGCACCGGGCGAGCACGGTGTCGACCGTCAGCCCGACGGCGGACTTCAACAGGGTCCCGGCCGACAGGCTCTGCCCCTTCACGGCCGTCTCGGCGAGGCTGTCGCACAGCGCTCGCAGCTGGGCGACGCGTACCAGGCACTCGGCGAAGCCCTGGCGGACGACCGCGTTGTGCCACAGCGGCTCTCCGTCGACGGTCCGCCGCAGCAGGCGCTCGCGGGTGTCCGCGAGCACCCGGCCGGTGAGCGCGACGGCCCACTGCGCCCCGGCGAGCCGCTCCGTGCTCATGTGCCGGGCGAACACGGCCATGCCACGACCGTTTCTGCCCACCAGGTGATCGGCCGGCAGGCGCACCGAGTCGAACCCGATGTGCCCGGTCGCCGAGTTCGCGAGCAGGCCGGTCGGCGCGGGGCTCACGGACACACCCGCCGTCCTCGCCGGTACCAGAACCCAGCTGAAGTTGGTGAAGTGCCGGCCGGGGTGATGCCGGCCCAGGACCAGCAGGTACTCGGCGGTGCCGGCGTTGGTCACCCAGCGCTTGCCGCCGTGGACCACCAGCTGGTCGCCCTCGATCCGCACCTGTGTGCCGAGCCCGCTGAGATCGGAGCCCGCGGCCGCCTCGTCGGTGGCGGCGAGCGCCACCTGGGCGGTCCCCGCCAGGGCGTGTCCCCAGGCGGCCGCGACGGGAGAAGGCGCGGCCGACGCGGGGCCGGACCGGCCGGAGCCGAGGACCGGCAGTGCGCTGGCCGCCTGCACCAGTACGCTGAGCGTCGCTCCGTTGTCAGCGCGGGCGTCGACAGCCCGGAGCAGAGCGCCCAGGCGTGCCGGGTCCGCGACCGGGCCCAGGGCGTTGCCGCGCCGGTACAGCGTGGACAGGGCGCCGGCCGCCCCGAGCGCTCGCCACACGTCGGTCGCCGGAGCGCCGACCGGAACGCCCGCCAGCGCCTGCGCGACCAGTTTCCGGTAGCCGGCCGGCGTGGTGTCCCGGGAAGCGGATGCCAGGTCAGACAAACCGCACCTCGGGGTCGAGGAGGGCCAGCTTGCCGTCCGCCAGGTGCAGGCGGTCCTTGCTGTAGTTCAGGGACGCGGAACGGAGGTCCCGCAGCGCGTGCTCGAGGCGGGTCGGGGAGCCCTTGAGGTAGCCGTGCCGCATGCCGACCGCGTCGATGAGGCCGTCGACGACCGCGAAGCACTCCTCGGCGGCCGTGATCTTGAGCGCGTTCAGCTGCAACTGGATCTTCGGCAGGCTCAGATCCGGGCTCCGGCTCACGGTCCGCTCCGTCTGCGCGAGCAGGGCGTGCACGGTGTCCAGACGCCTGCGTGCCTGGGACAGCCGGGTCAGGAGCAGCTCGGAGCCGAGGTCGGCCCGGTTGCGGTTCTCCGGCGAGCGCAGCATCCGCAGCACTCGGGAGAGCGCGCCGGCCGCGGTGCCCAGCCAGGACGCCGACCAGCTCAGGTGTGCCATCGGGCCGAACACCGACGTGACGATGGCCCGGAAGTCGCCGTGCGCGCCGACCACGTGGTGCTCCGGCACCGTGCCGCGCAGGCGCAGCGCGACGCTGTGACTGGCCCGCATGCCCAGCGGCTGCCAGTCGCCGGTCTGCTCGACGGCGAGCTGGTCGCGGTGCGCGTAGACGAGTGACACCTGATTCGGCGACGTGGCGCCCGGCGCGAGCATGGTCACCAGGAAACCATCGGCGTGCGCGCCGCCGGTGACGATGGGCGCGAACCGGTCCACGTCCAGCGTGTCGCCCGTGGCGTCGAGGGCCGCCTCGGAGGTGAGCAGGTGGCCGCCCTTGCCCGCCTCGGTGGTGACCGAGGCGAGATAGATCTTGCCGTTGGCGATCTGGGGCAGCAGCTCGGTGCGCAGCCGCTCGTTGCCGTGGCTCGCCACCGCCGCGACCTGCTGGCAGTGCATGGCGAAGATCATCGCGACGGACATGTCGACCCGCCCGAGCGACGTGCACGCCTCGACCACGTCGCGGATGCCGCCGCCGAGCCCGCCGTACTCGGCCGGCACGAGCAGACCCAGCAGCCCGGTGCGGCGCATCTCCTCCAGCGCCTCGACGGGGAAGACGGCGTCGCGGTCGGTCCGGTCCAGGTGCTCGGCGGCCACGGCGGCGACCCGGTCCGTCAGCTCGGCCGGCTGCCCGGGCGCAGACGGACCCGCGACGACCGCGGGTCCGGATGCGATCGCGTTCATGTGCGCTCCTTGGTCGGGCGGGCGTGGCCGGTCATCGGACGCTCGCCGCCGGGCCCGCTTCCGAGGCCGCACTGATCACGTCCCAGAGGCTGCCTGCGGTGGCGAAGGTGGCGTCGTTCATGGCTTCGTCGGGCAGCACCACGGCGAAGGTGTCCTCGATGGCGAAGAGCAGTTCGATGGCTTGCATCGAGTCCAGACCCTGCTCCCGCAACGGAGTCTCGGCGGTTATCTCCTGGTCGCCGAGGAACTTGAGAAAGGGGGCGAGCAGGTCGGTGAAGCGGGGGTCCATCAGTTCACTCCAGAGGTCGGAAGGATCGCTGCGGAAACAGGGGCGCGGGTCAGTGACACACGGGTCGTCACCGGGGCGGTGCCGGGCCGGTCGCCGTCGACCACGGCCTCCACGGGCAGCGGGTGGCCGAGGAAACCGATGAGGCTGGCGTAAAGTCCGTAGGCGCCGACATTGGGTACGGCGACCAGATCACCCGGGCTGAGGGCGGGCAGTTTCGCACCGCGTGCCCAGGTGTCGAGCGGGGTGCACAGCGGCCCCACCACGAGGGCGTCCAGCTCGGGGGCCGAGCCGGACCCGGCGGCAGTGCGTACCACGTGCGGAGCGAGCGCCGGGAGCCGGCGCAGTCCGGACATCCCGCCGAGATGGTGGATGCCGGAGGCGAGAACGACGACGTCCTTGCCCTGGGAGCGCTTCACGTCAAGAACGGGGGTCACCAGGGTGCCGGCGGTGCCGACGAGGTAGCGGCCCGACTCGAACACCACCTCCGGCGCCCCGCCGCGCCAACCCGGTATCTCTTCGTCGAAGAGCTCCTCCAGGCGGGGGCGGAGCGCGCTGAGGTCGACGGCCTCGCCCGCCTTCGCGAACGGTGCGCCGAATCCACCGCCCAGGTCCAGGACGCGCACCCGTGTGCCGTGTTCGGCGAGCAGTCCGGTCAACCGCCGAGCGGTGGCCAGGGACCGCCGGAACTGGCCGTACAGGGAGTCGACCTCGGTGAGGTTCGTCCCCATGTACAGATGAAGTCCGACGACTTCGACCCTCGGCCGGTCCGCGAACCGTTCCGGCTCGGCCGTCACCCAGCCCGTGTCCGCGCCGAACTGCGAGGCGACGCCGGTCATGACCAGGCCCTGCCCGGGGACCGGCTGGTCGTCGTTGACCCGCAGCAGGCAGCGGGCGGTGACATCGCACTCCGCGGCGAGCCTGTCCAACTGCTCGATCGCATAAGGAGAGTCCACGGAGAACAGCCGCACTCCCCGGGTGAGGGCGTCGCGGACCTCGGCATCGCTCTTTCCGGGCCCGGTGTACAGCGCGTCGCCGGGGTCCCAGCCCGCGCCGAGTGCCGCGTCCAGTTCACCGGTCGAGCAGACCTCCGGCCGCGTGCCGCACGCGCGCAGCGTGGTCAGCAGCGCCGGGTGCGGGTTCGCCTTCAGCGAGTAGAACAGGCCGGCCCGGTCCGGCAGGGCGGTACGCAGCAGTTCGTGGTTGCGGCGCACTTCCGCGACGTCGTAGATGTACGCGGGCGTCGGGACGCCCGCCAGATCGGCCGGCGGAACCGGCAGCACACCGGCGTGGTCCTCAACCATGGACATGGTCCACCTGGTTCGCCAGTGCGGCCAGCGCCTTGCGGTCGATCTTTCCGTTGCCGGTGAGAGGGAGTTCCGGCAACACGAGACAGGTGCGCGGAATCTTGTACTCCTCGATCACCTGACGCATCGCTTGGAGCACGTCCGCCGCGCTCAGCTCGTCGGTGACGGTCACGAACAGACGGGCGGGCGTCGATCCGTCCGGGGCCAGAACGGCCGCCGAGCCGACGGCGGGCAGCCGCCGTGCCGCCGCCTCCACCTCGATGGCGCTGACACGGAAGCCGTTCTCCTTGTAGACGTCGTCGCGTCGGCCCTCGACGTACAGGTAGCCCTCTTCGTCGAGCCGGCCGTAGTCGCCGGTGCGCAGTTCCGGGAACAGCCCCTCGGCCTTGGGGTAGCGCTGGGCGGTGAGTTCGGCGTGCCGCCAGTAACCGGACATGACGTTCGGGCCCCGGACCACGATCTCGCCGATCTCACCGACGGGGAGCCGCCCACCCTGCGCGTCGACGACGAAGACCTCGGTGCCGGGCAGGGCCAGCCCGCTCGAACCCGGCCTGGCCAGATCTCCGTTCGCCGGCATGATGGTGGCCCGCTTGCACTCGGTGAGCCCGAACATCAGGTGGACGTCCAGTGCGGGGAGGTTCGCGCGAAGCACGGTCAGCGTCTCCTGCGGCATCGCGGCACCGGTGTTCGTCAGCATCCGCAAGGAGAGCCTGCGTTCACCGGCGCGCCGCAGCAGCCGCGCCAGGGCGTCGGCGACCGCGGGGACCGCGGGGAGCACGGTGGCCCGCGAGCGCAGCAAGTTGGTCAGCAGCGGCGGCCCTACCTCCGCGGGGCGGCCCAGCCAGACGTGGGCTCCACTGCCGGCTCCCAGAAAGAGCTGGTAGAGGCCGTAGTCGAAGGAGAGCGGGAGCGGGCTGTAGACCACGTCGTCCGGACGGTAGCCCAGCACCTGCTGGATGGCCCGCACCGCGAAGAGCATCTGCTGGTGGGTGCTGACGACGGCTTTGGGAAGCGAGGTCGTGCCCGAGGTGTAGATCAGGCAGACCGGGTCCACGGAGAGCGGCGCGGTCGGTATCGGCCCGGTCTTGCCCTCGGCGTCGAAGGCGCGTGCCGTCACCGTCGCGAGGTCCTCGGCCCGTACGCCCAGCCGCCCCGCCGTCGCCTGGTTGGGCTCGGAGTCGCTGACGACGAGCATGGGTTCGCTGTCGTTGAGCACGTGCTCGAGCTGCTCGCCTCGCACCTGCTCGTGCAACAGAGAGAAGGCCACGCCCAGGCGCGAGGCGGCGTGGACCAGAACGGGCACCGTGGTGGATGCCGGTGCGCTGACCAGCAGCCGGTGCCCGCGCCGCAGGCCCAGCTCGCCCAGCCAGTGGGCGACGCGCCGGCTCGCGGCGGCCAGTTCCAGGTAGGTGACGGTGCGGTCCTGGCACGTCACAGCGGGACGATCCGGCCAGCGCACAGCCGCCTCGTCCAGCAGTTCGTGCAGCAGCGCAGCAGGGGGCTGAGTAGTCATCAGGCCTCTTCGAGGTGAGCGAGCGCAGGCTCGGCGTACAGAGATCGCCGCACGATTGCGCAGATGGCGTCGATGTCGTGGAGGTTCTCGGGCACCAGGTCGTCGGCGTCGAACTCGAAGTGCAGCTCCTCCTCCAGACGTTCGACGATCTCGACGATCCGGAAGGAGCTGAACCGCGGCACATCGCTGAGAAGCTGTCCGTTCAGGAGCGGTTCGACCCCGGTGCCGAGCACTGCCGCGGCCACGCCGGCGACAATGCCGCGCAGTTCGGCGCCCACCGCGGAGGCCGACTCGGCGATGTCGCCCGCGGCCGGGGCGTCGCCGAAGACCACGCCGTCCGCGTGCAGCTGCTCGCGGAGGCGGGGCAACAGCGCCGGCGGCTCGGTCCGGCCGCGTTCGACCCGGCGCAGGGCCAGGTAGGTCTGCTCGGTGAGGGAGTCCCAGGCGCGCAGGTGGGTGCCGACCACGCTGTCCGGCGACGGTCCGAACTCCGCACGGAAGGCGGCGTGCAGCTTGCGCGACCGGGCGAGGAACCAGGTTTCCAGGGTGAGTTGGCTGAGAGCGGCGTTGCGGTCGGGGTACCGCGCATAGGCGTCGACGTACGCGTCGACGGCTTCGGGTCCCGCGAGGTCGAGGGCGGCCGCAGGCGCGCCGGGCCGCTCGGCCGCGGGCGCGAGCTCGGCGATCAGGGCAGGGCTGGGCACGGCGGCGATGAAGTCCTGGGCCGGCAGGGTCCACAGTCCGGGGCGCGCGCTGCCCCACGGGGTTTCGTTGTGATAGCCGTCCACGACGTTCACATCGCCCGTGCCGTCGGTCTCGGCGAGGAAACTGTGCGCCATGTGGCGTTGCTGGAAGTAGGGCACCCACGGCAGGTGGTAGGCGTCCGACACCACGTAGCACCCCTCGGTCAGGGGGACGTCCGTCGTCGCGGGTGCCCGGTGCAGCGCGCGCACCGCGATTCCGAGAGCGTTCCGTGCGTCGGCGAGGTGCTGCTCGACGGTACGTGCCACGGTCGGCAACCCGTCGGCCCCGGTCTCGGGACCGAAACGCAGTGTCGCGCCGAGACGCAGGTGGGTACCCGGACCGTGCCACCTGTCGGCGAGCACGGCGAGGTTCACCTGGAGGCAGTCGAAGAGTTCGTACGCCACGGCGGGCGGCGGGGTCCGCATCATGCCGAGGCCCCCGCGCCGAGCGCCTCGGACAACCGGGTGGGTGAGCCCGGCGGACCGACACGGGTTTTCGCGGGCTCGGCTGTCGCCACGTGTCCGGCAGGTGAGGCGGGGGCCGCGTGCCGGTCCAGGACATGCCGCGCGGCGCTCGCCCTCCGGTGCGCGGGCAGCGCGTGGAGTTCGGGCGCCGTCCGTGCCGCCCGTAACAGTCCGCATGGCTTTGAGAGGCGACGCCTGCGCCTGGTCGCGTGCTCCGTGGGGACGGTGTCCCGCCCGCGAAGGCCGGCATCGCTCGCGCTTGACACCTCGTAGTGCACCATCATCCCGTCCCTCATGGATTGGTTTGTGGCTCGTCCAGGAAGCTATCGGAGCGACGTGATGTCGGCGCTATTCGCGGGCTATGCGTTCAGCATGCAGGTACCCGGTCGGATCGATTTCGGACACGGCGTCCGTCGGTCGGCCCGAAATCGGTGCCGCTTTGCGCGATTTACCGCAATGTTCTGCTGCCCTGAGCGGTCCGGATTTCCGGGTTCCCGGCATTCACGCGTGGATCGCCGGCAGGAACGACGACCCCCGGGGCAGGTGTACGCCCGGGCCAGGACCACCGGCCAACTCCTCGCGGACTTGTGAATTCACTGCCAAAAAGGCAACGAATCAGAACGCCGCAGACCTCGCCGCGCCCATCGGATTTGTTGTGGACGGAGCTCATGGTGAACGCATGGCACACAAATGGCGGCAATATCAACTCGCTCCGATAGCTTCCTCGGCGAGCCACAAACCAATCCATGAGGGAGGGGCCGGCGGTGCGCTACGAGGCATCAAGCTCAGGCAATGCTGACCTTCGCGGGAACAGCGGAGCCGACAACTCTGGTGCGAACGACCACTCCGGCATCGGTTCCGATGCCGCCGGAGCCGGCGACCTCGACATCGCGGTGATCGGCATGGCGGGCTCCTTCCCCGGCGCGCCCGATCTCGACCGGTTCTGGGAGATCGTCCGTGCCGGACGTCGGACCGTGCGGACGGTGCCGGCTCCCGAGTCCGGCGCCGGCGCCCGTGATGCGGCCTCCGACGCCCCGACCGCCGTGCGCGCCGGCGGGGTGCTCGACGGGGCCGAGCTGTTCGACGCGGCGTTCTTCGGCTACAGCCCACGCGAGGCCGAGTTGCTCGACCCCCAGCAGCGGGTCTTCCTGGAGTGCGCGTGGACCGCGCTGGAGGGGGCCGGCTACGGCTCGGCGGTCGGGCGGCCCGTCACCGGTGTCTACGCAGGGGCCAGCCTGAGCACCTATCTGATCCGCCACCTGCTGCCCAACCCGGGCCTGGCGGATCTGCGCGAGGAGCAGTTGCTCGGCAACATCACCGACACCCTGGCCACCCGCGCCGCCTACCACCTGGACCTTTCGGGCCCGGCGGTGTCGGTGCAGAGCGCCTGCTCGACCTCCCTGGTCGCGATCCACCTCGCCTGCCAGGCACTGCTCGCCGGCGACTGCGAGATCGCGGTGGCCGGGGGCGCCTCGGTGCGCCTGCCGCAGCTGTCCGTCCACGACGGCCGCGAGAACGGCATCCTCTCCCCGGACGGCGGCTGCCTGCCCTTCGACGCCCGGAGCGCGGGCACTGTGAGCGGCAACGGTGTCGGTGCCGTGGTGCTCAAGCCGCTGGCCGCCGCGCTCGCCGCCGGCGACCGGGTCCACGCCGTGGTCAAGGCCACCGCGGTCAACAACGACGGCCGCCGCAAGGTCGGGTTCACCGCGCCCAGCGTCCAGGGCCAGTCCGCCGTGCTGCGCACCGCCCGCGACCTCGCCGGAGCCGACCCGGCCGACATCGGATATCTGGAGGCGCACGGCACCGCCACGCCGCTGGGCGACCCGATCGAGTTCGCGGCGCTCACCGAGGCCTTCGCCGGGCGCGACCCCGACCTCGACGGGCGCTGCGCCCTGGGCTCGGTCAAGGCCCTGATCGGACACCTGGACGCGGCCGCCGGCATCACCGGGTTCCTCAAGGTCGTGCTGGCACTGGCGCACGCCGTCGTGCCACCGAGTCCGTACTTCGGGGAGCCGAACCCCGGCATCGACCTGGCAAGCAGCCCGTTCGAGGTGCCCACCGCCGAGCGGGCCTGGGAGCGGCCTCGCGGCGGGCGGCGCCTGGGGGCGGTGAGCAGCTTCGGCATGGGAGGCACCAACGCGCACGTGATCCTCCAGGAGGCGCCCGACCCCGCCCCGTCCGGATCGCCGTATCGCGGGCGGCACCTGCTCGTGCTCTCGGCCCGCACTCCGAGCGCGCTGGAAACGGCTCGGGAGCGGCTGCGCGAGCAACTCCGCACGGAACCGGGGCCGGGTCCCGCCGAACTCGCCGACGTCGCGTCCACCCTTCAACTCGGCCGCACCGCCTTCGCGCATCGCGTGGCCCTGGTCGCGGACTCCGCGGCGGACGCGGCGGCCGCACTCGCCCCCGGATCGCCGCAGGCCATGGCCGGTCACGTCGAAACCGGCCGCCGCGACATCGTGTTCATGTTCTCCGGCCAGGGCGCACAGCACGTCGGCATGGGAGCCGAGCTGTACCGCACCGAGCCCGCGTACCGGGACGCCTTCGACACCTGCGCGGACCTGCTCGTCCCGACCCTCGGCCGGGACCTGCGCGACCTCGTCCTCGGGGATTCCGCAAGCGATCGGCTGCCGGGCGCCGTGGCGGACCCGGCCGCCGCCGAGCGGCTGCGCCGAACCGAATTCGCACAGCCTGCCCTGTTCGCGGTCGAATACGCCCTCGCACGGCTCTGGGAGTCCTGGGGCATCCGGCCCGCGGCGATGATCGGCCACAGCGTCGGCGAGTACGTGGCCGCCTGCCTGGCCGGCACGATGCCCCTGCCGGACGCTCTGCGTCTGGTCGCCCTGCGCGGGCGCTTGATGCAGGCGCTGCCGCCGGGCCGCATGCTGTCGGTCGGGCTGCCGGTCGAGGAGGCCGAGCGGTTCGTCCGGGGCGACGTGGCCGTCGCCGCCTCCAACGCCCCGTCGCTCACCGTCCTTTCCGGGCCGGCCGAGGCGCTCGCCGACATCGAGGGGACGCTGGCCGCCAAGGGCGTCGCGGTCCGTCCGCTGCACACCTCGCACGCCTTCCACTCGCCGGCGATGGATCCCGTCCTCGAGGACTTCCGCGCCCTCGCGGCCGCCGTTCCGCTCGCCGCCCCGGCCCTGCCGTTCGTCTCCAACCTGTCCGGGACCTGGATCACCGCCGAGGAGGCCACCTCGCCGGACTACTGGGTACGGCACCTGCGCGGCCGGGTCCGCTTCCACGAGGGCCTGGTGACCCTCGCCGAGGCCGGTCCGCTGGCGCTGATCGAGGTCGGCCCGGGCACCGCTCTGGCCACCCTGGCCCGGCAGAACCCGGAGCTGTCCGGGAACCTCGTGGTCGGCAGCCTGCCCGCGCCCGGCCGGCCGGGCGCCGCCGACCGGACCATGACCGAGGCCCTGGCCCGGCTGTGGCTCGCCGGGATCGAGCCGGACTGGACCGGCTACTGGCGCCACGACCCGCGCGGGCGTGCGGAACTGCCCACCTACCCCTTCGAACGCGGACGCTACTGGATCGACCCCCCGGCCTCCGGAACGGCCATCGGCCTGAACCCCGCCGCGGACGGCCGTCCGGCCCACTCCCCGCAGCTCACCGGAGCCGCCCCGGCCGCCACCGGACGGGGCGCCGCGGCGGACGAGGACGGAGCGAGCGGGACCGCGCCCGACGCCGTGGCGCTGGCCGCGTACCCCCGGCGTCTGGCGACCGCCTTCGTCGCACCCCGCGACGAGCGGGAGGAAGCCGTCGCGGCGGTCTGGAGCGACCTGCTCGGCATCGCCGACATCGGCGTCCACGACGACTTCTTCGAACTCGGCGGCCACTCCCTGCTGGCCACTCGCGTCGTGGCCCGGCTGCTCGACGTCCTCGGCGTCGAACTCCCGCTCAGCGCCCTGATGGAGGCGCCGACCGTGGCCGCGCTGTGCGAGTACGCCGACGAAGAGCTCATGAGGGCCTACCTCGGCAGCCAGTCCGCGTCACAGCCCGCGGCCACCGATCCGCTGCCCGACCCCCGGAAAGAGGGCGTCCGATGACCGAGACCATCCGCGAACCCGCCCGCGAGATGCCGGCCGACCAGCGCGCCGAACTCCTCGCCCGCCTGCGCGCCGAGAAGCGCGACGCCGCCGCTGCCGGTCGGCTGCGCCCCCGTGACGCGGACCTGGACCTGATCCCGCTCAGCCCGGCCCAGGAGCGCCTCTACTTCCAGGACCTGCTCGATCCGGGCAACCCGGCCCTCAACATCACCGTCTCGATCCGGGTCCGCGGCGCCCTGGACCACGGCGCCGTGGAACGCGCGCTGACCGTGGTCGTGGAGCGCCATGAAGCTCTGCGCACCGCGTTCGTCGCCGGCCCCGAAGGGCCGCGCCAGCGCGTTGTCCCCGCCGGGCCGGTCGCCGTCCCGGTCACCGCCGCGGCCGTGCCCGGCGACCGGCAGGACCCGCCGGCCCTCGACGCGGCCCTGGTCCGGCACGCGCGCACCAGGCTCGACCTGGTCACCGGACGCCTCCTGGACGCCGCGCTGTTCCCCGTCGGGAGCGACGAGCACCTGCTCCAGATCGTCGTCCACCACATCGCCTTCGACGGCTGGTCCACCTCCGTCCTCGTGGAAGAACTCGTCGAGGCCTACCGTGCCGACACCGAAGGCCGCCGGCCGAAGCTCGACACACTGCCGATCCAGTACCCGGACTTCTCGCTGTGGGCGCGCGAGCGCGCGGCGGGGGACCGCTACGAGCGCCGCCTCGCCGCGGTCCGCGACCGCCTGATCGGCGCCCCGTTCGTCCTGGACCTGCCCGCCGACAAGCCCCGGCCGCCGCTCCAGACCCACCACGGCGCCCTGACCCCGCTCGTCCTGGACCCCGAGACCAGCGAGCGCCTGGCCGCCCTGGCCCGCGCCGAGGGCACCACGCCGTTCGTCGCCCTGCTCAGCGTCCTGACGATCCTGCTCGGCCGGGCCTCGGACGACGCCGAAGTGGTCATCGGGTCCCCGGTGGCCGGGCGCACGCGTCCCGAACTGGAGCCGATGATCGGCTGCTTCGCCGACATCCTCGTCCTGCGCATGGCCCCGGCGGCCTCGGCCACCTTCCGCGACCTGCTGCGCGCGGCGCACGAGGAGGCCGGCCGGGCCTACGGCGACCAGGAGGTCCCGTACGCCAAGGTCGTCGAAGCCCTGGCGCCGCCGCGCGACCCGTCCCGCAACCCGCTGTTCCAGGTCATGTTCGGCTTCCACGAGGTCGTTCCGGCGCGCTTCGACGACGCGGTCCCGGAGTTCATCGTGGAGACCCGCGACAACGGCGTCACCGACTTCGACCTGTTCCTGAACATGGAGCGTCGCGAGGACGGCTGCTTCGAAGGCGAACTGCGCTACAACACCGACCTGTTCACCGCCGACGCCGTCGCCGACCTCACCGGGCGCTTCGCCGAGGTGGCGCGCGCCGTCGCCGCCGCTCCCGACACGCCGTGGAGCCGCCTCGCTGCGGCGCGCGCCGGACTGGTCGCGCTGGCGGCCTCGTTCCCGGTCGAACCGGTGCTGCCGGTGGTGCGCTCCTGGGCCAGGCATGCGGGTCTCGGGCTGGACTTCGAGGTGCCGTCCGAGCCCGGCCCGGTTGCCGAGCAACTGCGCGCCCTGACCGGCGTGTTCGGCATGAACCCCGGCGCGGCGCATGTGGTGCTGCTGCGCTGGGAGGACCTGGCCAGGTTCGGCGCCGTACCGGACCGCCGAGACCCCGAGGCGGTCGGCGCGGCCCTGGACCGCGGACTCGTCGAGTTCTGCGACGCCCTGTCCGCCTATCGCGCCTGGTCCGAGGACCCGCTGACGATCGTGCTCTGCCCGCCCTCGGCGGCCTGGTCCCGCTGGCAGGGCACCGAGGTCTTCGACGGACCGGCCCGCCGTCTCGGCGAAGCCTGCGGGCGCTGGTCCGACGTCCGGATCCGCACCGCGCGGGCCGCGGTGCCGAAGAACGCCGAGAGCACCTCGAGCACCGGGAGCGACGGCTTCGACGAGGACCAGGACGATGCGGACTTCCTCGACGGGCTGGACGTCGTGCCGTACGCCGGAGCCGACTTCCATGCCCTGCTCGGCGCCTCGGTCGTGCGCGGCCTGCTGCCGCTGACCGTCCGCGACGAGGACGGGCGCCCGGCCGAACTCGTCCCGGTCTGGCCGTCGCGGCTGGCCGTCGGGGCCGCCGGACCTGTCGGCGGTGCCGACGCGGCCGACGTCGCCGACGGCGGACCGGCGGCCGGGACCGGAGCGCCGGACGCGGCCGGATTCCGCGAACCGGCCACCGACACCGAGCGCCGCCTGGCCGCGATGTGGCAGCAGGCGCTGAAGGCCGACCGGATCGGACTGGACGACAGCTTCTTCGCCCTCGGCGGCCACTCCTTCCTCGCCGTCGAGCTGCTGACCCGCATCAAGGCCGAGTTCGGCCGCTCGGTGGAGCCGTTCGAGCTCTTCCGCGGCCCGACCCTCGGCCACCTCGCCCACCTCGTCGACGCCGCGGCACCCGGGGCGCGCGAGGACGGACCGGTGCCCGTGTCACGCGACCAGGCGCTCGCACCGTCCTCCACCCAGCGCCGGCTGTGGACCTTGGCGAAGGTGCACGGCGCCGGCCTCCTGCACAACAGCGCCTTCCCGCTGCGCATCGACGGCGACCTCGACGAGGCCGCACTCCGCACGGCTGTCGCGGCCCTTTTCGACCGCCACGAATCGCTGCGTACGACGATCGCGGAGGACCCCGACGGCGCGCCGGTGCTGCGCATCGTGCCCGACGCGGCGGGCTGGGGGAGCGACGTCTTCCCGGCGACGACCACCGTCCCCGAAGGACCGGACCAGTCCGAAGAGATCGAGCGCCTGATGCGCGCCGCCGCCGAGGAGACCTTCGAACTCGACCGCGGCCCGCTGGCCAGGTTCCGGCTGTTCGCCGCCGGGCCGCGCATCCACTACCTGTCGATGGCCATGCATCACGCGGTCACCGACAACCGGTCCTGGGCCGTCATCGTGCGCGACCTGGCCGAGCTCTACCGCGCCGCGCGCTCGGGACGTGCCCCGGAACTCCCGGAGCTGCCGGTGCAGTTCGCCGACTACGCCCACTGGCAGCACGAATGGCTTCTCGGTCCGGGCGGGCGCGAACACGAGACGCGCTGGCGGGAGATCATGCGCGACGTTCCGGGGGTCTCCTCGCTGCCGACCGACTTCCCGCGCACCGCGGAGATCGGTTCGGACAGCGGGGTGGTCACCCGCCGCGTCGACACCGGGCTCGCCGCGCGGCTGCGCGCGGCCGGACGCCGGATGGAGGTGCCGCTGTTCAGCGTCGTGCTCACCGCGTTCCACCTGCTGGCCGCACGCGCCGGCGGACGCGACGAGTTCGTCGTCGGCACGCTCAACGGCAACCGCGAGCACCCCGGGCTGTCCGATGTCGTGGGCGACTTCGCCGACCTGGTGCCGATCCGGCTGACGGGGGTCGGCGACCTGACCGTCGCCGGCCGCGTCCAGGCCACCCACCAGGCGATTCTGGACGCCCGCGCCGTCCAGCGGCTGCCGTTCGAGAACATCGTCTCGGCGGTCCGCGCCGTGCGCGTCCCCGGCCGACAGCCGCTGTTCCAGACGCTGTTCAACTTCGTCGACGGCGACGACCGGCTGCCCGACATCGACGGTCTGACCCTGGCGCAGCTGAACTGGCTGCGCGCCGGGACGGAGTTCGAGCTCTTGTTCAGCCTCGACGCCGAGGGCGACGAGTTCCTGATCACCCTGGACTACCAGACCGGGCTGTACTCACCCGCCGGGGCCGAGGCGCTGCTGGAAGCCTTCGCCGCCATGCTGGAGGCGGTGGCCGGCGACTCCGAGGCCCGCAGCGGCGAACTCCCCTTCCCCCAGGGCTGCCGGATCCCGGCGATCGCGCCCGGAACCGAATCCGGCACCGAGCCCGACCACGCCGCGACCGTCCCCTCCACCGCCGTGGCGGCCAGCTTCACCGCCGAAGCGGCCGGCCCGGCGCTCGGTTTCTGGTTCGACCTGTTCGGCCGCCCGGCCAAGGTCGCCTTCGCGCCCTACGCGCAGGTCGTGCAGCAACTGCTCGACCCGGACGCCACCTTCGGCACCGCCGGGGCACGCGTCAACACCGTGCTGCTGCGCTGGGAGGACTGGGTCCGCCACCTCGGCCACGATCCGCGGGCTCTCGCCGGCGGCGCCGACGGCCCGGCCCGCTTCGACGCCGTGGTCCGCGATCTCGAAACCGCCTTCGGCGACCTGCACGCCGCCCTGCTCAGCCACCGCGCCTGGTGCCGGACGCCGCTCCTGATCGCCGTCTGCCCGGCCTCGCCCGGCTGGTCCGCGCAGCCGTGGGCCACCGTGGCCCGCGGGCTGACCGCACGTCTGACGCGGCTGGCCGCGTCGCTGCCCGCCATGCGGGTTCTCGACGTCGGGCCCTTCGCCGACCGGTACCCGGTTGACCGACGCGACGACGAACACGCCGACCGCCTCGCACACATGCCCTACACACCGGAGTTCACGACGGTTCTGGCCACGGTTGTGGCCCGCGCCGTCCTGAGCACCGAACAGCGCGGCACCGTCTACCTGGACCCCGGCCGCCTGCTGCGGCTCGGCGCCGGTACCGGGGCCGGCGCCGACGGGTCCGCCGCGCTCGCCGCCCGCGCGCTGCGGCGGGCGGCCGGCCAGGGCCGCTCGCTGGTGTTCGCCGGTACCGATCCCACCGTGCGACGGGAGCTCGCCGCCCGTCCGGACCTGCTGCCCGACGTGGATGCCGCCTCGTGGCTCGCCGGGCATGGCGCCGAGGACCTCGAAGCCGGATTCGCGGAGGCGGTCGCGGCCGGCGCCGTCGACCCGGCCGACTGCATCGTGGTGGACCCGGACGCCGAACTCTGCGAGCGGCTGGGCGCGCGCTTCCCGGGCGTTCTCGCGGTCCCGATACCGGCGGACGCGGACGGCGCGCGCCACGTACTGGAGCACCTGTGGGCGCTCGACCAGCCGCTCTTCGCCGAGGAGCACGACGCCGACACCGCCCTCGGGCCCGCGCCGGGCGTCAGCGCGACCGCCGGCCTGCGCATCCTGACCGAACTGTCGGACGCGGCCGGAATCCAGGCGGCCGTGGACCGGGCCCGCTGGCGCGTGTACCGGGGCGAATACGTCGAGCCGCGCACCGAGCGCGAACGGCGGCTGGCCGAGATCCTGGTCCGGCTGCTCGGCATCGACCGCGTCGGGCTCTCCGACAGCTTCGTCGCGCTCGGCGGCGACTCGATGACCGCGATCCAGGTCGTCTCCCAGGCCGCCCGGCACGGCATCAGCCTGTCGCCGCGCGCCGTCCTCGATGCGCCGTCGGTCGCCGACCTCGCCGAGGCGGACGCGGCCCCGGTCGTCGTAGCCGACCAGGGCCCGGTCGTCGGGCCGGTGGCTCTGGCCCCGGCACAGCGGTGGTTCTTCGCCAACCCGCTCGGAACCGGCGGCGACCCCAACTACTACAACCACCCCTACTACCTCACCCTGCGGCCGGACGTCACCGCGGACCACCTGGAGAGCGCGCTCCGCGTCCTCGTGGACCACCACGACGCCCTCCGGCTGCGCTTCGCCCGCGACGAGGACGGCGAGTGGCACCAGTGGTCGGAGCCCACCGGCGTGGACGTGCCGTTCGAGCGCGTCGATCTGACCGGGACACCGGCCGAGGAGCGCGCCGCACGGGCCGAGGCTCTGGCCATCGGGCTGCAGAGCGGCCTCGACCTGGCGGCCGGCCCGACTCTGCGCGCGCTGCACCTGCACACCGACGGCGAGCCGGACCGGCTGCTGATCATCTGCCACCACCTGGTCGTGGACGGCATGTCCCGGGGCATCCTGCTGGAGGACCTGACCACCCTCACCGAACAGGCCGTCACGGGATCACCGCTGCGCCTGCCCCCGAAGACCTCGTCGTTCCGCGACTGGACCGACCGGGTCGACGAGTACGCGTCCAGCGAGGAACTCCTCGCCGAGGTGCCGTTCTGGCTGGAGCAGGTCGCCCCCACCCCGGAAGGCGCCCGCGCCCCGGTCGTGCCGGTCGACCACGAGGGCGGATCGCGGGAGATGGCCTACATGGAGACCGCCGAGGCGCGGGTCAGCGCCGAGGAGACGGCCGCGGTGCAGCGGCTCGCCGTCGGGCGGCACGCCAGCCTGTCCGACGCCGTCTTCGCCGCCTCGGCCTCGGTCCTGGCCGAATGGACCGGCACCGACCACCTCCGCTTCGCGGTGGCCGGTCACGGCCGGCCCCAGCGATTCCCGGACCTCGACCTGGTCCGCACGGTGGGCTGGTTCCAGATCTACTTCCCGATCGGCATCGACGTCGCCGATACCGAGGGCATGTCGCTGGTGCAGTCGGTGCACCGCCGGCTCGCGGCCGTCCCCGACGCCGGCTTCGGCTACGCGGTGCTGGCCGGCCAGCATGCCGATCCCGCGCTGCGCGCCGGCCTGACGGGGGGTGAGCAGCCGTTGTTCAGCTTCAACTACATGGGTGAGTCCGGGTTCGAGCAGACCTCCGCGCACACCTCCCTGTTCGGGCACTGCCCCGACGCGTACGGCCCCTGCCAGGACGGTGCGTGCACCTGGCCGTACCTGCTCGACCTGATGCCGGCCATCGTCGACGGCGCGCTGGTCCTCCAGATCTACTACCGGCGCAGCATCCATGACGCCGCGACCGTCACGGCGCTCGCCGAGCGCATCGCCGACCGGTTCCGCGCCCTGGCCGCACCCGCGGCGCCGTAGACCACCCGGGCCCCCGGTCCGCGGCCGAGGGCCGACACCCCGCGGCCGGACGCCCCGCCGCCGTTCCGCTCGGCCGCCGGGCCGCCCCCCCCACCGCGCCGACCGGACGACGACCGGCCGACGGCGCCACCGAGGAGCCGGCTTCGGGGGCCGCCCGACAGCCGGGCCGGCTCACGTCGTCCGGCCGTCGCGACCGAGTTTCCCGTTCATCGTTTCCGAGTCCTGTGAAAGGTGGCTCCGATCATGTCCTCCCCGTCCACGTGTCCCGGCACCGACATCTCGTTCCCGGCCCCTGCCGCTGCCGTGCCGGCACCGCGTATCCGGCGGGCGGTCCGCTGATGGGCACCGCCGAGCAGACGGCCGCCGTGCCGCCGACCGATCAGCTGTCCGGTCTGATCGCCGACGTTCTGGGGGTGCCGACGGCCGAACTGGCCGAGGACTCCGGCCCCGGCGTCCACGTCGCCTGGACGAGCCTGAAGCACGTCGAGGTCGTGGTCGTGCTGGAGGAGCACTACGGGGTGGCCCTCAGCAGCCGGGAGATCAAGGGCATCAGCAGCATCGCCGGTCTGCGCAAGCTCCTGGCGGCCAAGGGAGTCGCGGGGGTCGCCTCGTGACCGGCGCCGGCTTCGCACCGCTGTCCGTTCCGGTCCCGGGGCACCGCGACACCCTCGCGGCCTCCCGCCGCCCCCGCCACCCCAATCCTTGACGCGGCCCGTTCCCTCGCCGAGGTCAAGCAGGCCCTGGACCGCCGACATCCTCGCCGGGCTCAGGCGCTGACGGAAGGACGATCATGCCACTGCCCCTCACCGACGTCCCGGTCGACCTGCGCGCGCTCCGGGCCGCCCACCAGGAGACCGAGCGCACGGGACCGCCCGGCGGACCACGCATCGGGATCATGGCCAGCTACACGGCCGACTCGGTCGTGCCCTATCTCGCGACGGCGCTCGGCGGGGCGTACGGCCGCCCGGACTTCCACGTCGCGCCCTACAACCAGATCATCCAGGAGTGCCTCGACCCGGACAGCGGCTCCGCCCGGGCCGACCTGGACGTGGTGGTGGTCGCGCAGCGCCTGGAGGAACTGGAGGACGGCGCCTGGACCGCCGGGTTGCTGGCCGTCGCCGACGCCGCGCGCGAGGCCGCGGCACGGTGGGGTGCCACGCTGGTCGCGGTGCTTCCCGGCCTGCCGGCGGCCGATCCACTGGGCGTCGCGGGCGACTGCTGGTCCGACGGCCACACCGCCGCGGCCGCGGCCGCCCGCGAGGCGATGCGGACCGCGCTGGCCGACCGGCCCAACGTCCACCTGGTGGATCTCGAATCGGTGCTCCGCTCGCTCGGTGCCGCCAAGGCACACCATCCGGCGCTGTACCAGTTCGCGAAGGTACCCTACCGCGAGGAGGTCTACCACCAGCTCGGGGCCCGTGTCGCCCACCTCCTGCGGTTGCGGACCGGGGACACCCGCCACGCCGCGGCGCTGGACCTGCGTGGTCTCGCCGATGCCGACGACACGGACGGTCTCGGCGGTGTCCTGCGCTGGTTGTCCGCCGCCGGAGTGCCGTCGTACGCGCTCGGCGGCCGGGACGCGGTCCCTGCGTGGCGCGAGCTCGTCACGAGCGATCCAACGGTTCCGGCACGGCTGTCCGACTGGTTCTTCGACGACCGCGACCTTGACGTCCAGGTGCGCGATCTGGCCGCCGAGGCCGGCCTGACCGCGCGGGACGTCGCCCTGCTCCAGCGCCGGGAGGACCACCTGATCGTCACGGTGCGTCCCGCCCACGGCGGCCCCGCCGAGGCGGTGGATCTCGGTGCGGACGCCGCGGCCTGGCCGTCGCGCCTGGCCGCCGCCGGGGTCTTCGACCGCCTGCCGGTGCCCGGCGCGCCGGGCCGGGCGGCCGCCCGGGGCGGTCCCGCCGGCGGCGACGGAGCCCCCGAGCCGGCAGGCGGTCTGTCGCTGGCCTCCTTCGTCGCCGGGCTCCGAGTCGAGGCCGACTTCCGTGCGGCCAGGGACGCCGACCTCCCCAGGATCAACGAAATGCTCGTGGCCTCCAAGGAATTCACCCTCGGGGTGCCGGTTGCGCCCGTGACAGTGGGCACGCTGCCGGCCGGCAGCGACCGGGTCCTGCTGCTCGGCAGCGTCCGGGACCGCCTCGGCGACCTCGGCCCCAGCGTCGTCGTGTCGCTGGCCGGACAGGGCTCGGACTGCGTCGTCGAGGCCCTCGTCATCTCCTGTCCGGCCATGGGCAAGGGCGTCGAGGTCCAGGCGATGCGCGAGATCGCCGCGCACGCACGGGCCATGGGCGCCGACCGGATCGTCGTCGGCTACCGCGACACCGGCCGCAACCACGCGGCCATCGACTTCCTCCGTTCGCCCACGGCGGGCGGCACAGCCGAGACGCCCGACGGCGCGGTCCTGGATCTCCTCGTGCGCGCCGAGACCTCTGACACCGGAGCTGTGATCACCTCATGACCGAGATCCCCACTCGGCCGGGCACCCGCGCCCGCCGGTTTTCCGCCGAGAACCTCCGGCGTGTCCACCAGGAGGCCGGGCTCGATCCGCTCGACGCCTCACCGACCGCCGAGGAGCGGGCCGACCGGCCGGACGCCGCACAGGAGGACGTGTGGTTGTTCGACCTGACCGCACCCGAGGCGCTCGTCCATCAGATCGCCATGGTCGTCGATCTGACCGGGCCGTTCGACCGGGAGACCGCGGCGAGCGCCGTCCGGGTGCTCGGCCGCCGCCACGAGGCGCTGCGCGCGCGGTTCCCGGCCGACGCCTCCGGCACACCGGTCATGGTGATCGAGCCCGAATTCACCGGGGCGCTCGAATACGTCGATCTGACCGTCCCCGCCCCCGCCGCCGACAGCGGCTCCGGCGGTGCCGACGCGACGGGCGCCGCGTTCGATGCCGACACCCCTTCGACGTCGCCGGACTCCTCGACCGACTCAGCGACCGACTCCGGGGCCGAGCTGCGCTGGACCGCGCTCGCCGACCGCGAGATCCACCGGCCCTTCGACCTGGAGAACGGTCCGCCGGCCCGCTTCACCCTGGCCCGGGTGGCCGGACGGCGGCACCGGCTGCTGGTCGTCGTGCACCACATCGTCGCCGACGGCCGGACCCTCCAGTTGCTCCACGGCGACCTGGTGGCGGCCCTGCGCGGCGAAGACCTGCCGACCCCGCCGCCGGCCCTGGCCGCGGCGGCCGCCCGGTCCCGCGCCGCCGCCGACCAGCCCGGCATGGCGCAGCGGCTGGAACGCCGCGCCGCCGAACTGGCCGACCTGCCGGCCGACGCCGACCGCTGGCCGTCCTTCGGGCGTCCGGCCCCGGGCGATCCCTACGCCGCAGCGGTCCTCCCGGTCGATGTTCCGGCTCCGCTGGCCCAGGCCGTCCACGCGGTCGCGGCGGCGGAACGGGCCACACCGTTCATGGTCTGGCTCACCGCGCTGTCCGTCCTGATCCAGCGCATGTCCGGCCAGAGGGAAGCGGTCCTCGGAACCGTCGTCGGCCGCCGCGACGCCGCCTCGCGCGACACCGCCGGGTTCATCGCCAACCAGGCCGCGCTGCGCCTCCGCCTGCCGGCCGACGCGACCTGGCGCGATGCCCTGCGCATGGCTCGCGAGGCGACGCTGTCGGCCTTCGACGACGCCGACATCCCGTTCCGCCGGGTGGTGGAGGCCCTCGCCCCGGCCCGCCGGCCCGATGCGCACCCGCTGTTCCAGGTGCTGCTCGGTGGCCGCCAGCCGCTGGACCCCCCGGCCGCCGTCGGCCCCCTGACGGTCGAGGCGACCGAACACCTCTCACGCCGCTCCCTGTACGAGGTCGAACTCCAGCTCGCCGACCTGCCCACGGGAATGCCCGGCTACCTGCGCTACCGGACGTCCGTGCTGGACTCCTCGACGGCCGCCGCCTTCGTGACCGGCTTCGTCCGTCTCCTCGAAGTCCTGACCTCCGCGCCCGACAGCCCGATAGCCGCGACGCCGTGGCCCGCCGGGCTCAGCGGCCCCGCCAAGGCCGTCGAGGGAGCCGCCGGGACGGCCACCGGCCGGCGCACCGAGGCCGACCGCCGCCGGACCGCCCCGCGCCGCCCTGCCGACAGCCCTCGCCGTCAGCCGTCCAACCCGACGCAACGGCGCGTCGCGGAGGCCTGGCGAACCGTTCTGGAACAGGCGCCGCCCGGCATCGACGACGACTTCTTCGCCATCGGCGGCCATTCGCTCAGCGCGGTCCGGGCAGCCTCCCTGCTGGCCTCCGAATTCCGCCTGCCCCTCACGGCCCGTGCCCTGTTCGACCATCCGACCGTCGCCGAACTGTCCGCGTTCCTCGACGGCTGGGCCGGGGGGGGCGGCGGGGGCGCCGCCGCGGCGGGCGCGGGCCCCTCGCCCGCCCCCGCCGCCCCCGCGCCCCCCCCCCCCGCCGTGAACCGTCGGAGGGAAGAGGGCGCC